>NZ_JAIWOU010000001.1:2372500-2672500 GCF_021295395.1 Komagataeibacter sp. FNDCR2 | reverse complement strand
CTGCTCATGGGGGAAGCGTTCGAGCAGCCATTCCGCCATGAGCAGGCCCAGCACGCGGTCGCCGATGAATTCCAGCCGCTCGTTGGAGCCGGCGCCACGCTTCGCCACGCTCTGGCGCGTACGGCGCCCGCCATTGCGTTCATGCGCGGCGGAGCGGTGCGTCAGGGCCTGCAGCAGCAGGGCGGGCTGGACGAAGTGATAGTCCAGACAGGCTTCCAGCCGCCGGATTTCGGTGGCCGGAACACGCGCGGCCTCCATGGTCAGTGAACCCCCATGAACAGGCGGTTCCACCTGATTTCGGCCGGCCAGTACCAGAACTGCCAGAACGGGTGCATGCCATCGACGGACATGAAGATCCATTTGGCCTGCCCCACCAGGTTTTCCATGGGCACGAAGCCAAGATCCTGCGGTTCATCCCCCATGAAGCGGCTGTCGGCGCTGTCATCACGGTTGTCGCCCATGGCGAAGAAGTAACCCGGCGGCACGACATATTCGGGCGTGTCGTTCTTGCCGCCCTCATCGGTCAGTTTGAGGATATCGTGCGCGACCGGCCCGCGCCCGTCACTGCCGGGCAGGATCTCGCGGTAGCGGTCCCCCTCCATATGCGTGCGGTGCTCGTCTATCGCCACGTATTCGCCCTCCGGCTGACGCGGCGCTTCCTGCCCGTTTATGTAAAGATGGCCTTCGCGCATCTGGATATGGTCACCGGGCAGGCCGACGATGCGCTTGATATAGTCGATCGACGTATCCTTGGTGAAGCGGAAGACCGCCACGTCGCCACGGTGGGGCGCATGGTCGAAGATCCGCCCCTGGAACAGGTTGGGCGAGCCGGGCAGCGCGAAACGGGAATAGCCATAGCTGTACTTGGCCACCCACACGTAATCCCCCACCTGTAATGTCGGGATCATGGAGCCCGACGGGATATTGAACGGCTCGAACAGCACGGTGCGCACGCTCACGGCCAGCAGGCCCGCGATGACAATGGTGCGCAGCAGTTCAACCAGCCCGCCCTCCCGGCGTGACGGGGCGGTTCGCGGCGGGGAGGAAAGGGTCTTGTTATCGTCCATGGGCATAATTGTTCTTTAATCCGGATCTGGTATCGACCGGACAGCGACCGCCGGACGAATAACGTGCGGATCAAGCCCACGCGCCACCTGCCTGTCAAGCATTGCCCGCACGGGGGCAGTGCGATCAGGCCGCGCCAGCTTTTTCCGCCATGATCATGACCTGCGCGAAGGCATAGGGGTGCTCGTCCGTCATGGTCAGGAAAATCCGCGTGTCAAACCCTGCCGGCCGCAGCGTTTCCAGCCGCGCCAGCGCCCCGCCCGAAAGCGTCATGACCGGCTGGCCACCGGGCAGGTTCTCAACCCCCATGTCGTGGTGGTACACGCCCTGGGCAAAGCCCGTGCCCAGCGCCTTGGCGCAGGCTTCCTTCGCCGCCCAGCGCTTGGCATAGGTGCCAAGCCGGGCAAGGCCCTGCCTGCGCTCGGCCGCCGCCTGCTCGCGCGCGGTGAACACGCGCCGCACGAAGCGCGGGCCATGGCGCAGCAGCACCGCCTCGATCCGCCTGACATCGCACAGGTCGGAGCCCATGCCGATCAGCATGGCCTAGCCCCTTGCCCGTTCGACCTGCACCACGCCCTTGGCGGCGCGCAGCCCCACCATGATGGCGGTCAGGTGCCGCAGGTCGCGCACCTCGATATCCGCGAGGATTTCCATGAATTCGAGCTGGCGATTGACGATGCGCAGGTTGACCATCACCCCTTCATGCTTGGCGGCGATATTGGTCAGCGTGGCCAGCATGGCCGGTTCATTGGCCGTGACCACGCTCAGCCGGCCGGTATGGTGGCCGGTGGCATTGCGGGCGATCAGGTCGTAATCCCAATCGAGATCCATGAACCGCTCGGGCGTGGCGGCAAAGGTTTCCAGCGTCTGGCACCCCTGCGCATGCACCGTGATCCCCTTGCCGGTCGAGACGATGCCCACGATCCGGTCGCCGGGCAGCGGGTGGCAGCACCCGGCGAAATGGACCGCCATGCCCGCGCCCACCCCGGCCAGCGCCATACCCGCCGCGGCGGGCCTGCTGCGGCGCAGCGCGCCCCCGCCGGGGCCACCGCCAATGGGCGCGCGCATGGACAGGCCGGGCACCATGCGCGGCGCACGCGGCGCACGGCGCAGTTCGGGATAGGCAAGCTGCACGACCTCCCGCGCGGACTGGTTGCCATTTCCCACCGCCACGTACAGGTCGGCCACCGATTGCAGGCGCAGATCCTTGAGCAGGCTGTCCAGCACCTTTTCCGAACCGTCCACCCCTTCCTGCCGGAACGCCTTGGCCAGCGCCACGCGGCCACTTTCCAGATGGGCCTCGCGCTGTTGCAGGGCGACATGGCGGCGGATACGCGCCCGCGCCTTGCCGGTGACGACAAACCGCTCCCACGATGGCGAGGGCGTGCCCCCGCGCGCGGTCATGATCTCGACCTGATCGCCATTCTGCAATTCGTGGCGCAGCGGCATGAGGCGGCCATTGATGCGCGCACCCACGCAGGTATCGCCCACCTGGCTATGCACGGCGTAGGCGAAATCGACCGGGGTCGCGCCACGCGGCAGGGAGATCAGCTGCCCCTTGGGCGTGAAACAGAAAACCTGGTCCTGGTAGAGTTCGAGCTTCGTATTCTCAAGGAACTCGTCCGGGGCCGCGGAATCTTCCAGAATATCCAGCAGGTCCTGCACCCAGCGCAGGCCCGAGATGACGCCCTTCGTTTCACCGCCGCCCGCGGCATCGGGCAACTGCTTGTACAGCCAGTGCGAGGCGACGCCATTTTCCGCCACGTCATGCATTTCCGCCGTGCGGATCTGCACCTCGATCTTCTGGTTGCGCGGGTGGCGCAGCGTCACCCCGGTATGCAGGCTCTGGTAGCCGTTGGCCTTGGGGGTGGAGATATAGTCCTTGAACCGCCCGGCAATGACCGGATAGGCGGCATGGACCGCGCCGAGCGCGATGTAACATGCCTCCCGCGAGGGAACGATGATGCGGAAGGCCATGATGTCGGAAAGCTGCTCGAACGCCACGTTGCGCCGCTGCATCTTTTCCCAGATGGAATAGGGCGTCTTCTCGCGCCCCGTCACATCCACGCCTTCCAGCCCGGCTTCGGCGCACAGGGCCAGAAGCTCGCGGCGGATTTCCTCGATCACGTCCGCGCCCTGCCCGCGCAGGTAGTTGAGACGGGCGCGGATGGTCGCCATCGCCTCCGGCTCGAGCGCCGCGAAGGACAGGTTCTGGAGTTCGCCCTTTACCTTGTCCATGCCGATACGGCCGGCAAGGGGGGCGTAGATTTCCATGGTTTCGCGCGCGATGCGCTGCCTGCGGTCCAGACGCTGGACATAATGCAGCGTGCGCATGTTGTGCAGGCGGTCCGCCAGCTTGACCAGCAGCACGCGGATGTCGCGCGACATGGCCAGCACGAGCTTGCGGAAATTCTCGGCCTGCTTGGTGCGGTCGGACTGGAGCTCCAGCCGCGTCAGCTTGGTGACGCCATCGACCAGGTCGGCAACCGTATCCCCGAACTGCTGGCGCAGTTCCTGCTGGGTTACACCCGTATCCTCGATCGTGTCATGCAGCAGGGCCGTGATGATGGACGCGATATCGAGATGGAAGCCCGCCAGTATGTTGGCGACGGCCAGCGGGTGGATGATGTAGGGGTCGCCATTGTCACGCAACTGCCCGGCATGGGCCGTCTGCGCCACGGCGAAGGCGCGGCGGATCAGATCCGCATCGGCCGCGGGATCATACGCGTGGATGCGGCGGATCAGCCCTTCGCACGTGATGGTGCGCTCACCGTCCCCCCTGCGGGCGGGCAGGGCCAGCGCGCCATCCCCTTCAGCCACTCCGCCCGCGACGGGCGCGGGCATGGAGGAAGATGTCGTTTCCGATCCGACCGGGTCAGTCACCTTCCACCCTTTCGTCAGATGTTACCGGCCGCGTCCGCTCAGGGCCGCCTCGACCGAGGCTTCGAGTTCCTCGGCGGACATGCCGCCGGAATTGCGGGCCTCTTCTTCCGCCGAGACATCCTGCAGGCCAAAGATGTTCTGCTCGGTCGGGATCAGGTCGACCACTTCCTCATCGGCGGGCTCGGGCTCGGGCGCGCGGGCCAGCGAGCGGACGAGGTCGCTGCGGATCTGGTCCAGACCCACGGTCTGGTCGGCGATCTCGCGCAGGGCGACAACGGGGTTCTTGTCGTTGTCGCGGTCAATCGTCATTTCCTCGCCACGCGACAGGGCGCGTGCGCGCTGGGCCGCCAGCAGCACCAGTTCAAAACGATTGGGAACCCGCTCAACGCAGTCCTCGACAGTGACGCGTGCCATCAGGCCTGAACTCCGGTTAGTAATTGGTTATGTAGATCAGAATTTACCTTAATACCCCCACGCCCGTCCCGATGCAAGGCTTCAGTCCGTATCCTCGGCCCGCCTGCGGGTGATCTCCTGCCCCGCCACCCCCGGCAGCAGGGCGTCGAGCGGGCGCCCGGTTACGGGGTCGCGCCAGTCGGGCATGACATCGCGCAGCGGCAGCAGCACGAAGGCCCGCTGCGTCGCGCGCGGATGCGGCACGACGGGATCGGGGCTGGCGCGGACCAGATCCCCCATGGCGATGATGTCCAGGTCGAGCGGGCGGGCGGCGTTGGCCACCGTGCGCCTGCGCCCGGCCGCGGCCTCGATCCGGTGCAGTCGCGCCAGCAGCCATGCCGGATCCACCCGCCCGGACAGCCGCACCACCCCGTTGACATAGGGCGGCTGGCCCGATGGGGGCACCGGCGCGCTTTCATACCAGTCGGATACTGCTATAATGGACAGGCTATCGATCCGCGCGAGCTGGTCCACGGCCCACAGGCACGTCTCGGCCGCAGTTTCACCACTTTCGCGTGGCAGATTGGCTCCGACCGCAATCAGGATATCAGCGCGCGAAGAAGCGGATTGCAGCATTGTCATATGAAATCTGTATTCCGGACGGTTATGGTCGGGTAGTAATCCACTGGTTAGGAAACTTCTGGTAGGATACCGGCTTCATACATCATGAAACAGCGTTACCCGACAACTTTCACTTCAATGCAAAATACATACCAGACAGAATTTAACGCGACCGTGGCGTATCCACTTTCTTGTTTCAGGGACAGATCATAAATGTTTTTTCAACCTCAGGAGCGGCTCTGCCTTTTTATAGATGGCACAAGCCTGTATTCCGCTTCCCGCAATCTTGGATTTGAGGTCGATTATCGCAAACTGCTGCAGTTCTTCCGTTCGAAATCAAACGTATTGCGGGCCTATTACTATTCCGCCGTGCTGGATACCGAGGAGTATTCCCCCCTCAAACCGCTAACGGACTGGCTTGTCTATAACGGCTACACGCTTGTGACCAAGAGCGCGCGCGAGTTCATCGACAACAATGGCCGCCGCCGCGTGCGGGGCAACATGGATGTGGAACTGGCGGTGGACATGATGGAAATGGCCTCCCATATCGACCACGCCGTGCTGTTCAGCGGGGATTCGGATTTCCGCCGCCTGCTGGAATCCGTGCAGCGCCAGGGCGTGCGCACCACGGTGGTCGGGTCCATCAAGACCTCGCCCCCGCTCATTGGCGATGAACTGCGCCGACAGGCCGACCAGTTCATTGAACTGGCCGACATCGCAACGCATTTCATGCGCCGCCAGATCGAGAACCGCCCGCCCCGCACGACCGCCCCGCCTGTCCGCCACCCGGCCGACCAGATGAGCGAGCACGACGAGGACTGACGAATGGAGCGTACCCGCCCGGCCCCGCAAGGCCGGGCGGGGCCGTTCCCTCAGCCTTCCAGTTGCAGGATCGTGCGGGTGCGCTCACGCACCTGCGCGCACAGTTCGGGATCCTGCGCCAGCTTGACGCCATA
This sequence comes from Komagataeibacter sp. FNDCR2, assembly GCF_021295395.1. Classification (NCBI taxonomy): domain Bacteria; kingdom Pseudomonadati; phylum Pseudomonadota; class Alphaproteobacteria; order Acetobacterales; family Acetobacteraceae; genus Komagataeibacter; species Komagataeibacter sp. FNDCR2. The sequence goes on along the minus strand of NZ_JAIWOU010000001.1, from coordinate 2,666,582 downwards.
GGACGGCACGATCTCGCGCAGGCGTCCCGCCCATTGCGGCAGGCGACCGCCAAAGCAGCGCTGCAGCACCGTCAGCATGATGGGGGCGGCGGTGGAGGCGCCAGGCGATGCGCCCAGCAGGGCCGCGATAGACCCGCCCGCCCCGGTCACGACCTCCGTGCCGAACTGGAGCACCCCACCCCGGGTCGGGTCTTTCTTGATCACCTGCACGCGCTGGCCCGCGGTAATGAGTTCCCAGTCCTCCTTGCGCGCGGAGGGAACGAAATCCTGCAACGCCTTGATCCGGTCATCGGCGGACTGGAGCACCTGCTGGATCAGGTAGCGGGTCAGCGGCCAGTTGTCGCGCGCCACCGCCAGCATCGCCCCGATATTATCCATGCGAATCGAACGCGGCAGGTCCAGCCATGATCCCTGCTTGAGGAACTTGGTGGAGAACCCGGCATATGGCCCGAACAGCAGGCCACGCTGCCCGTCGATCACGCGCGTATCCAGGTGCGGCACCGACATCGGCGGCGCACCGACCGAGGCCTTGCCGTACACCTTGGCATGGTGGCGCGCCACGATATCGGGGTTGGTGCAGCGCAGGAACTGCCCGCTGACGGGAAAGCCGCCAATGCCGCGCGCTTCGGGGATGCCGCTTTTCTGCAGCAGCGGCAGCGCGCCGCCGCCCGCGCCGATAAACACGAATTTCGCGCGCACCTTGCGCTCGGCCCCGCCATGCATGGCGCGCACCGACACGTCCCATTCGTTGCTTCCGGCGGGCTTGAGGTCTTCCACCTCATGGCCGAGATGGAGTTCAAAGCCCGGCCTGCTTTTCAGGATGCCGATGAGGCGGCGCGTCAGCGCGCCGAAATTCACATCCGTGCCCGCCGGGTGCCACGTGGCGGCAAGCGGCTCGCCCGGCTTGCGGTCGTGCATGACCAGCGGCATCCACTGGCGCAACTGCCCTTCATCGGTCGAGAACGACATGCCCGAGAACAGGGGATGTTCCTGCAGCGCGGTGTGGCGCCTGCGCAGGAAATCCGTGTTCTCCGCCCCCCACACGAAGCTCATGTGCGGGATGGGGTTGAGAAAATCCCGTGGCGAGGTGATCTGCCCCGATTCCACCAGATAGGACCAGAACTGGCGCGAAACCTGAAAGGCCTCGTTCACGTTCACGGCCTTGGAAATGTCCACGTTCCCGTCCGGGCGCAGCGGCGTGTAGTTCAGTTCACACAGGGCGGAATGGCCGGTGCCCGCGTTGTTCCAGCCATTGGAACTTTCCAGGGCCACGTCATCCAGCCGCCCGAACAGGGCGATGGACAGGTTGGGCTCAAGCTGGCGCAGCAGCACGCCCAGCGTGGCGCTCATAACGCCGCCGCCAATCAGGACAACATCGTAGGTGGAAACGGCGGATGAGGGATTCGAGGTCATGACATTCTCCGGCTCGGCATTGGAAACCCGCTGCGTGACTGTTCATCGACTGGACCGGGCAGCCCACCCGGCGGCACGGGAAGGCCCGGCCTGATTGCACGTTCATATCTGGCGCCGGCATATCTGGCGCCTGCGGCATCCGGCGCCGGCCCGGGGCGGACCCGCGCCCGGACGACCGGACTCACTTCGCTATCAGCCCTTCCTTGCCATCATGTGCGCTAAGGCGGGGCATCATCTCTGCGCGAGGAACACGAACCCGCCCGCGCCGCGCCACCGCACACGGCATGCGCACCAGCCTGCCGCCGCCCGGAAATACCCTGACCGGGCGGGCGAGACCATGGGACGCGCGGATCGTTATCTGTTTCATGCATTATACATATGCATCATCCACATTGGTCCATGCGCGCCGCCGGGTTCGCCCCGTAGCCCTGGCGGATCATCACCGCCGCGACCAGGCAGGACAGCACCCGCACCGGCACCGGGTCGGCCCGGCTGGTCAGGATGACGGGCACGCGCATGCCCATGACAATGCCGGCCGCCTGCGCCTGCCCGATGAAGGTCATCTGCTTGGCCAGGATGTTGCCTGCCTCCAGGTCGGGCGCGACCAGAATATCCGCCAGCCCCGCCACGGGGGAAACCACGCCCTTGCAGCGCGCGGCCTCGGGGCTGATGGCGTTGTCGAACGCCAGCGGACCATCCACGACACCGCCGGTGATCTGCCCGCGTTCGGCCATCTTGCACAGAACCGCCGCGTCCAGCGTGGACGGGAGCGCCGGATTGACCATTTCCACGGCCGAGAGCAGCGCGACCCGTGGCTGGGGCAGGCCAAGCATGTGCCCGAGGTCGATGCTGTTCTGGACGATATCGCGCCGGGCCTCGATTTCCGGGGCGATGTTCACCGCGCCATCGGTAACCAGCAGCACGCGCGGGGCCTGCGGCGCGTCGATCACGTAAACATGGCTCATGCGGCGGGTGGTGCGCAGCCCGCCTTCATGGTGGCCGAGTTCATGCAGGAAGATGCGGGAATGGAGCGAGCCTTTCATCAACGCCGCCACCTTTCCGTCATGGGCCATCCGCACGCCCTGGCGGGCCGCGTCCTCCGCCGTGGGCACATCGGCGAAAAGGCACCCCGAAAGGTCGATTCCGGCTGTCGCGGCCATAGGGCGCATATGGGCCGCCGGGCCGATCAGCGTGGGCACGGCCATGCCCTGCGCGGCAATCCGGGCCGCGGCCTGAAGGGCGGGTACGCTGCATGGATAGACTACCCCCAGCGCCATGGGGGGCTGGCGGGCAAGGGTTTTTGCAAGATCGTCGAAAAAACGCAGGGACCGCATCATGTCTTTATCTTTTTTCCCGTTACGAACAGGCCGTCAGCCCCTGATGCCACAGGACCATGCCCCTTCCCGCCATCATCTTTATGCGAGGGGCGGCCCCCGCGTGGTGTCCGGGCGTGACCTCATGCATGCTGGCCGCCGCCCCTGGCGCGGGCCGGACGGCCCGCGCGCCACATGCCAAGGAGAATATGCATGTCCACCACTCCCCTGCCCCTGATCGGTTTTGTCGGATTCGGCGCCATGGCCTCGCGCATGGGCGCCAATCTGGTCAAGGCAGGCTACCGGATCGCCGCCTATACGCCATCGGGCAAGGGCGGGGATGGCAGCACGCGGTTCGTCGCCTCGCCCCACGCACTGGCGCAGGAAGTCGATATCCTCATCGCCTGCGTGCCTGATGACGAAGCGCTGGGCGCGTCCCTGCACGGGGCGCAGGGCGCGCTTGCGGGGCTGAAAGCGGGCAGCATGCTGATCAATACCAGCACCGTCGCCCCCGAAACGACCGAGGCGCTGGCCACGCAATGCAAGGCGCGCGGCATCACCCTGATCGACGCGCCGGTCGCAGGCAGCACGCCGGAGGCGGAATCGGGCAACCTGATCGTCCTGGCCGGGGGCTCGCCGGAGGATATCAGCCATGCACAGCCCCTATTCGACGCCATCGGCCGCCTGACCATCCATGCGGGCCCGATTGGCAGCGGCGCGAAGCTTAAGCTGGTCATCAACGGCATCATGGGGGCTACGCTCGCCGTGGTGGCGGAAGGCGTGACCTACGGGCTGGCGGCGGGACTTGACCGCACCATGCTGTTCGACGCGCTGGATGAGGTGCCCGTGATCTCACCGCACCACAAACGCAAGCTCAAGGCCGCGAAAACGGGAGATTTCAGCCCGCAGTTCCCCGCACGCCTCATGCAGAAGGACATGCGCCTGCTCATGACCGACGCCGCGCGCCAGACCGCGCCGCTTCCCGCCATGGCCGCCGCGACACAGGGCCTGTCGCTCACGCGCCGCCGCCACCCCGATCAGGATTATTCCGCCCTGTTCGCGGTCATGGAAAGCCTGGTGGCCAATACGCCCTGACCGACCGCCCGACTCCCGCCTACAGCCGGCGGCGCAACAACGCGCCCATCACGGCCAGCCGGTCGCCCAGCCCGCGTGGCGACGTGCCATCATCCCGCGCGACGTGGGGCCGCATGTCACGCAGCCCCAGCACGGCGGGCAGACCGGCGGCAAATGCCGTGCGCGGCAGGCGGCCACCGGCGCGCGCCGCCTCCAGCCACGCGCCCGCCTGCTGGCGCAGCCCATCGCGCAGGCGGGCGATCTGGGTATCCGTCGCCTGCCCGGTGCGCAGGCCATCGCGCGTCAGTCCTGCTTCGGCCAGCGCATCCTCGGGCAGGGGGCAGCGCCCCGCCCGCAGCACGGCGGGCAGGTAGCGCACCAGCGCGCCGACCCCGTAAATACCGCCCATAAGGCGGATACGCGCCAGACACGCGGTATCGCGCACACCCGCGGCCTCCGCCATGGCGACCTGCACGCCACCCGCGCCCTCCAGCATGGCGGCCTGCCATGCGGGCTGGTCGGGCAGGCCCTCCAGTTCACATTCCCGTGCGGTAATGATCCCCTCCACCGCCGCGTGATGGACCACTCCGCGCGCCAGCAGGTCCAGCAACGCCACCGCCGTGTCATGGCGGTGCGGGTTGCCGCTTTCCAGCACATCGCGCCACCATTGCAGGCGGATCAGCCCCGCCATGGGACCGGCGACGGACCATGACGCCGATGTCGCCACGGCCCGCGTGCATTCATGATTGAAGGCGATCAGCACCATCGCCGCCTCACGCGCGGGCGGCGGCAGGAACAGCGCGCAGAAGAAGCGATCGGGGTCCGCGCGGCGCGCCGCGCGCATGATGGAAAGGCCCGGCGCACCGGATCGGGATGCATCCATATGCCCGGTCATGGCGTTTGGGCCGGAAGGTAATGGAGGGGCGCGCTCATCTGTCCGTCACTTGACGCACCTGCTCCGCACCCATAGCAATTTGGATATGGCGGCCACGCGCCGCCCCTTGCAGTTTTCAGGAGAATGTTCATGGCTTTCGAATTGCCGTCCCTGCCCTTCGCCTATAATGCGCTTGCCAACCGTGGCATGTGCCAGGAAACGCTGGAACTTCATCACGACAAGCATCATCAGGCCTATGTGACGGCACTGAACGGCTTTGTCGAATCCAAGCCGGAACTTCAGGGCAAGTCGCTTGAGGAAATCATCCTCATGGTCAAGGGCAAGCCCGACCTCGCCCCCGTGTTCAACAACGCGGGCCAGCATTGGAACCACATCCTGTTCTGGCACAACCTGTCACCCAAGGGTGGGGCGATTCCGGATTCCCTGTCCAAGAAGCTGGTTGAGGATTTCGGCAGCATCGACAAGTTCAAGGCCGACTTCAAGGCCGCCGCCGCATCGCAGTTCGGCTCGGGCTGGGCATGGCTGGTGCTGGCGTCCGACGGCAAGCTGAAGGTGACCAAGACCGGCAACGGCTCCAACCCGCTGGCCGAAGGCCATGGCAAGGTGCTGCTGGGCCTGGATGTGTGGGAACACTCCTACTACCTCGACTTCCGCAACCGTCGCCCCGACTACATCGTCAACTACCTGGACAAGCTGGCCAACTACGAGTTCGCCGAGGCCCAGCTCCAGTCCGCCTGATCAGCCCTTCAGGCCAGATTCAGAACGGAAAACCCGGCCGCGCGCCGGGTTTTTTTGTATCCATTGCAGTACATCGCCATGCTACCGGGCCATGCTACCGGCCCGGCCGCATGGACCGGCCCAGCGCGCGCAGCGGCGTGCCGCGCATGAGTTCCGCCTCGATCTGTTCCAGCGTCATGCCGCGCGTTTCGGGCACGCACCGTATCGCCATAAGCATGCACAGCGCGTTCAGCGTCGCGTATCCCCACATGACACGGCCCACCCCCAGCACCTCGACCCCGGTCAGGAACGTGATGCTGACCAGCATGTTCGCGACCCAGTTGGCGCAGGTGGAGCAGGCCATGCCGAATTCACGCCCGCGCAGGGGCAGGATCTCGGCGCAGAGCAGCCACGCCAGCGGACCCGCCGAAAACGCGAACGCCGCGACGAACACCAGCATGAACCCGCCTATCAACCACTGCATGCCCGCCGTGGGCGGCAGCGCCCCGCCATCGGCCAGGGTGACCGCCAGCCCCGCCATGGCCACCGCCATGACCGCGAACCCGCCAATCAGCATCGGCCGCCGCCCGATGCGGTCCACGCAGCCAATGGCCCCGCAGGTGGACAGCAGGTTGATGACCCCGACCCCGACCGGCCCCCAGATCTGCACATTGTGGCTGTACCCCGCCAGCCCGATGATATGGGGCGCGTAATACAGCACCGCGTTGATGCCGGAGAACTGCTGCGCCGTCTGCAACCCCACCGCCAGCCACATGGCGCGGCGGCAGTTGGGATCGTTCACGAAATTGCCGATCCCGTCCCTGCGGGCCACAAGCTGCGCCATGATGGCGTTGCGCTCGGCCATGACCAGCCGGGGCAGGCCGCGCAGTTCGATCAGCACCCGCCGCGCGTCACGCTCGCGCCCCTGCGCCAGCAGCCAGCGCGGGCTGGGGGGCAGGAACAGCACCCCCATCATGAACACGAGCCCCGGAAAGCCGACAATGCCCAGCATCCACCGCCACACCCCGAAATAGGAGAACAGCCCGTCGGACACGAAGGCCGAAAGCAGCCCCAGCGAGATCATGAGCTGGTAGCCCAGGATCATCGCGCCACGGCGGCCTGAATCGGCAATTTCGGCAATATAGAGCGGGGTGACGAACGTGGTCGCCCCCGTCGCCACCCCCAGCAGCAGGCGGGCGAGCATGAGCATGTGGTACGAAGAGGCTTCGGCGCAGAGCAGCGGGCCGATCACGAACAGCCCCGCCGTCAGGACCAGCGTGCGCTTGCGCCCCCATGCGTGCGACAGCCACGCCGCGCACAGCACCCCCAGCGCCGCCCCCATCAGCATGATGGCCACCAGGGATTCGCGCTGGAAATCCGACAGGATGAATTCCTGCGTGATCAGGTCCAGCGCACCGGACATGACCCCGGTATCAAGCCCGAACAGGATGCCGGACAGTGCGGCCAGCCCCCCGATCAGCCCGGCGCGCCCGCGTATGGCCGGACCATGCCGCGCGGCCGGGCTGGTGTGCGTAATGCCGGGCTGCCTCTGCATTATGCCTTCTCCTGCTTTAGGCACAGAACGGCACAGCGCGGGGGAAGTTCACCCTGGCGGCCGGCCGAATGCGGCCGGGCGGGGCGGGAGTGGCGGCTTACGCCTTCTTCGCGGGCTTTTCGGGCGTGGAGTCATTGGCGGGGGTGGCGCTGCTGGTAATGACCGAGCTTATGGTGTCACGCAGCACGAGCACGCGCACGCCCTGGGCGATCTCGACTTCCATCTCGTTCGAATCCGGCTGTATTTTCTGCACCACGCCAATGATGCCGCCTGCCGTCAGCACCCGGTCCCCCCGGCGCAGGGCGGAAAGCTGGTTGCGCAACTGCTTCTGCTTGACCTGCTGCGGGCGGATCAGCAGGAAATAGAAAATGCCGAACATGGCCACATAGGGCAGCATCGCCATCAGGCCATCCGCGCTCAGAAAACCGCCGCCAGCGGACTGGGCATGGGCGGGGGTGGTCAGTAAATCATTGAAAATCGAAGGCATTGATATCTTTCCGGCACAAGAAGGGATGGAACGGGTTGCGGGTTTGCCATGCGGACCATAGTTTTCGCCTGTTTCCCGTCAAGGCGTTCGCCCGCTGTAACTGGCCAACGCGCTCCGGATCCCGCGGTGGCCTGCGGCCCCCGCTTTCTGTCATGCTGAATCAGGATCGACGATGGACAGCACTTCCCTTCCCGTTCTCGAACGTATCGCGGCGGCGCTTGAGCGCCTTTCCCCGCCCGCGCCCTCCCTTGCCGGGCTGGATGGCGCGGACGCCTTCATCTGGCATCCCGCCCTTGGCCGCCTGACGGCGGTGCCCCATGTGGCCCATGTCGGGATGGAACTGCTGCAGGGCATCGAGCGCCAGCGCCGGATGATACTGGACAATACGCTGCACTTCGCCCGTGGCCTTCCGGCCAATAACGCGATGCTGTGGGGCGCGCGCGGGATGGGCAAGTCCTCGCTGGTCAAGGCGGCGCACGCGCAGGCCAACCTTGTGGACGGCAGGCCGGCGGCCCCGGGCAGGGGCCGGGTGGCGCTGATCGAAATCCAGCGCGAGGATCTGGCCACCCTGCCCGAACTGCTGGCCCTGCTGCGCGAAAGCCCCCGCCGGTTCATCGTGTTCTGCGATGACCTGTCCTTCGAGCGGGAGGACGCGGATTACAAGGCCCTGAAGTCGGTGCTGGACGGCGGCATCGCCGGGCGGCCGGAAAACGTGCTGTTCTACGCCACGTCCAACCGCCGCCACCTCATGCCGCGCGAGATGATCGAGAACGAAAGCTCGACCGCCATCAACACCTCCGAGGCAACGGAGGAAAAGGTCTCGCTGTCCGACCGTTTCGGCCTGTGGATCGGCTTCCACAACTGCGCGCAGGACATATTCATGGATATGGTCCGTGGTTATGCGCGCGCGCGTAACCTGCCGATCACGGATGAGGACCTGACCCGCCGGGCCAATGCGTGGTCGCTCGCGCGCGGGGGGCGTTCGGGGCGCGTCGCCTTCCAGTTTATCGAGGATCTGAGCGCGGAGCTGTCGCCCGCGTCATAAACTCCGGCGCCCGCGCGGGCGCCGCAGCGTGCGTTACAAAACAAGTATGATGCGAACCATTTGCGCTACCCGTAAAAAACATCCTTAATATCGCCATGGCGACAGGATACGGTTGCAATCAGATGCCCCCCTTGCACTCCGCACCCGCCCCATGGCGCATCGGCTGCCATGCCCTGTTAACAGTCAAGAGAGCCAATGGACCAGTCGTTACCATCTGACAGCATGCAGACCCCTTCCGCGCCTGGCGGGCGGGATCTGCGCCGTATACGCTCCAACCCCGATTTCTGGTATCCCGTCGCCTGGTCGCGGGAACTCAAGCCGGGCAAGACCATCGGCACCCGCTACGCGGGGCAGCCCATCGCCCTGGTCCGCCCGCGTGAGGGCGGCGGCATCTTCGCGCTGGAAGACCGCTGCGCCCACCGGCAGGTGCCGCTCAGCCAGGGGGTGGTGAAGGGCGACTCCGTGCAATGCTGCTACCATGGCTGGGCCTACGGGCGCTCGGGCCGCTGCATCGACGTGCCCTATCTGGGCAAGGGCAAGCTGCCCAACGGGGTGCGGACCTATCCGGTGCGGGAAGTGGACGGCCTGATCTTTGTCTTCCCCGGCGATGCGGCGAAGGCGGACGCAACCCCGCTGCCCCGTCTGGCCGAGGTCGCGAATCCGGCCTACAAGACCCGCCGTTTCGGCCAGCTTGTCCATTGCCACTACAGTTTCATGCACGAGAACCTGATGGATATGAACCATCAGTTCATGCACATGAAGCAGATGGGGCAGATGAAGCCGCGCTTCCTGGGGCAGGAACGTGGGCCGGGACTGGTGGAGGCGCGCTACAGCTTCGCACGCACCGGGGGCAAGCAGCCGCTGGGCGAGGCGCTGATCTTTGGCCAGAAGCGCGACAACAGCGAGAAATTCGCGTTTCGCGATGTCATGACCATCCGCACCGTCTATCCCTACCAGACCCTGCACATCCAGACAGGTGACAACGCGCCGGTCATGGATCTGTGGATCGCCTACGTCCCGCAGGACGCGGCAGAACTGACCAACCGGGTGTTCGGGCTGCTTTCGATCCGGCGACCGGGCATTCCGGGCCTGCTGGATCTGGCCTGGCCGTTCCTGACGGCGTTTACCGAACGGATTTTCCGCGAGGACCGCGAGATCGTGGAACTGGAACAGGCGGCGTGGCGCGAACAGGGCGGCGACCGGAACCAGGAGATTTTCCCGGTCATCTGCAACCTGCGCGCGCTGCTGGAGGAATGCGGGCTGCCCGCCGACCAGGATACGGAGGCCCCGGTGGCCACGGGCGTTGCCGGCGCATGAGCCAGCCAGCAGGGCACGAACCCGGCCTCATGCTGGAGGCCGGGGATTACCGGCTGCGTGAAGTCCGCACCTCCGACGCGGGCACCATGCACAGGCTGATCAACGACTGGAGCGTGGTGCGGATGCTCAGCCGCGTCCCGTTCCCCTATTCGCTGTCCATGACCGAGAACTGGATCGCCGCCACCATCGACCAGTCCCGGCGGGGGGAAGCCTACCATTTCGCCATTACCTGCCCGCAATCCGAACAGCCCGACGCCCTGATCGGCTGCATCGGGCTGCGCATCGACCCGGCGGACCGTTCCGGCACGCTGGGCTACTGGGTGGGGCGCGCGCACTGGAACCGCAAGGTGGCCAGCACGACGGCGGGGCGACTGGCGCGATGGGCGCTGGCCAACCTGCCGGTGGACCGGCTGACGGCCTCCGCCGCGCATGACAACCATGCCTCCATCGCCGTGCTGCGCCGCATCGGCTTTCGGGAAAACGGGACGGGATCGCAGGAATTCGTCTCACGCGGGGGGGAATATCCCGTCCGCCTGTTCGAGGCGCGCCATGCGGACCTGTCCGGCGGGGACGACTCCCCCGCCATGGCGGAAGACGCAGCGGGCGGCGGGCGCAAGGTGGTGCTGGTCGCCGCCGTGGCGCTGGTGGACGCGGATGCCCGCGTGCTGCTGGCCCGCAGGCCGGAGGGCAAGCCCATGGCCGGGTTATGGGAGTTTCCGGGCGGCAAGGTCGAACCGGGCGAAACACCCGAGGCCGCGCTGATACGCGAACTGGACGAGGAACTGGGCCTGGATGTCGCCCGTTCCTGCCTGGCGCCGTTTACGTTCATTTCCCATGATTACGGGCATTTCCACCTGCTCATGCCGGTCTATGTCTGCCATCGGTGGAAGAATACCCCCACCGCGCGGGAGGGGCAGACACTGGAATGGGTACCCGCCGCGAAACTGCGCGACTACCCCATGCCCGATGCCGACCGCCCGCTGATCCCGCAGCTACAGGATCTGCTATAGACCCCGCGCCATGGCGCCCAGCACGGTCACCTCATCCGCCGGGAACGCGGTGGGGGCCTGCCCCGGCACCTCCACCCGCATGCTGAACAGGCCACCCGCCAGCGGCAGGTGGGCCAGTTCCTCCGCCGACATGTTCTTGCGTGCGGTGGTAATGTAGAGCGTGCGCAGGTCCGCCCCGCCAAAAGCCACCTTCGTCACATTACGGGCCGGTACGGCCACGGGGGGCAGCCGCGTGCCATCGGGGCGGAAACGCTCGATCCGCCCCCCGTTCCAGACCCCCACCCACAGGGTGCCCGCGCTGTCCGCCACCACCCCGTCGGGGTAGCCATCCGTGATGCGGGCGAAGACCCGCCGGTTGGACAGCGCGCCATCGGGGGCGAGGTCAAAGACGTAAATCACCCCGGCGGGGGAGTGGTTATGGTACAGCAGCGCGCCATCGGGCGAGATGGCGGGACCGTTGGTGACGATATAGCCTTCATCATGGCGCAGCACCTCCAGCCCGCCGGGCGTGCGGGTGACGGAATACAACGCACCCGTTGGCGTGGTTTCACCATCATCCATGGTGCCGAACCACAGCCGTCCCTTCGCATCGACACAGCCATCATTGATCCGGTTGCCCGGCTGGCCCGGCTCCACCGCGACCGAGCGCCGGACATCGCCCGATGCCGGATCGAAGCGGTACAGCCCATCCTTCAGCCCGCACAGGAGCGTGCCGTCACTGACCGGCACCACGAAACCGGGCCGCAACGGCGTGGGCCATGAGGTCCGCGCGCCGGTGGCGGGATGGAAGCGATGGATGGCGCGACCCACGATATCGACAAAATACAGCGCCTGTTCGGATGCGGACCAGACCGGCCCCTCGCCCAGTTGCGCCTGGATATCCCATACGCAGTGCGGTTGTGGCATTGATGCCGTATCCATGTCCTCTCCTTCCGATTGTCTGGCTGTCGTTATAGGATGGGGAGAAAATGCTCCCGCCCGCAACCTAGTGGAATGTGCTTCATGAACCCCACCGCCTGCCTGCTGGTCATCGGCAACGAGATCCTGTCCGGCCGGACACAGGATGTTAACGTGCAGTATATCGCACGCCGCCTGTCGGAAACCGGCATTACACTGAGCGAGGTCCGGATCATACCGGACATCCGCGCCGTCATTGTCCGTAATGTAACGGATGCCCGCGCCGCCTATGACAATGTGTTCACCACCGGCGGCATCGGCCCGACGCATGACGATATCACCTCCGCCTGCGTTGCGGAATCGTTCGGCGTGCCGTGGGTGCACCACCCCGAGACCTTCCGCGAACTCGAGGCGCATTTCGCCCCCGGGGAATTCAACGCCGCCCGCCAGCGCATGGCCACGATGCCGCAGGGGGCCGTCCCGATCCGCAACACGGTATCGGTGGCGCCCGGATTCAGCATCGGCAATGTGCATGTCATGGCGGGGGTGCCGCGCATCATGCGCGCGATGTTCGATGCCGTGCTGCCCACCCTGACCCACGGCACGCCGGTCACATCACAGGCATGGCACGTGAACGGGCTGTACGAGGGCACGCTTGCCGCCCGGCTTGAAGCGATACAGCATCTCTACCCCGGCATAGATATCGGATCCTACCCCTACCGGCTGGATGAAACCCGGCGGGGCGTGTGCCTGCTGTGCAAGGGTACGGACGCGCAGGCGGTCAGCGCCGCCGCGCAGGCCGTGCGCGACATGATCGTATCGTTCGGCTTCGAGCCCCATGCGGGTGAGCCGGACCGGCCCTGAAACACGGATCGCCGCAGGGGACCGCCGCAGGGGCCGCCGCGCCGCGCCTGCGGCACGGGGTGGCGGGTCAGGGCTTCACGTTGATGGCTTCACGCCCCATGGCGAGGAATTTTTCACGCCGCTGCGCCTTGAGCAGTGCCGGTTCACGCGCCAGCAGCGCGGGCATTTCAGCCGCGATGGCGTCGCCCACGGCGCGAATCGCGGCCTGCGGGTCGCGCTGCGCGCCACCCAGCGGTTCGGGAATGATCCGGTCGATCAGCCCGAGCTGAAGCAGGTCCTGCGCAGTCAGCTTGAGCGCATCCGCAGCAGTGGGGGCCAGCTTGGGGTCGCGCCACAGGATGGAAGCGCAGGCCTCGGGCGAGATGACGGAATAGATCGCGTGTTCCAGCATCATCACGCGGTCGCCCGCGCCCAGCGCCACGGCCCCGCCGGAACCGCCTTCGCCAATCACGGTGGCGATGACCGGCACCGGCACGCTCAGGCAGGTCTCGATCGAACGCGCGATGGCTTCGGCCTGCCCGCGCGCCTCGGCATCGATGCCGGGCCATGCGCCGGAGGTGTCGATAAAGGTCAGGACCGGCAGGCCGAATCGTCCCGCCAGCCGCATCAGGCGCTGCGCCTTGCGGTAGCCTTCGGGCCGGGCCATGCCGAAATTATGCTTGAGCCGTGTCTCGATCTCGGCCCCGCGCTCGGTCCCGATCACCACCACGGGCTGGTCCCTGAAGCGCCCCACGCCACCGATGATGGCCTTGTCCTCACCAAACAGGCGATCACCCGCCAGCGGGGAGAATTCGGTTATCAGCGTGCCGATGTAATCGACCGTATGCGGGCGCTGGGCATGGCGCGCGACCTGTACCTTCTGCCCCGGTGTCAGCTTGGCATAGGCGGCACGCAACTGCCGGTCGGCTTTTTCGCCCAACCGGGTGATCTCATCGGCGATGTTGATCCCGTCCGGACCGGACATCGTGCGAAGCTCGTCGATCTTGTTCTCAAGTTCGGCGACCGACTTTTCGAAATCTAGAAACTGGCGCATGCGCTGCCGATAGCACAGCCTGCACGCCAGCCAAACATTTTCACGCAGGGAATTCTCCCCGCCATGCATTTTTGTCTATCCCGCCTGCGCAACCGGCATCCGCGCAAGCGGGTGATGCCGGGCCACCGCGTCGCGCAGGCGGTCGAGCATGACATGGGTATAGATCTGCGTGGTCGCGATGTCGGCATGCCCCAGCAGCACCTGGAGCGCGCGCAGATCCGCCCCGTGCGCCAGCAGGTGCGTGGCGAAGGAATGACGCAGCACATGGGGCGAAAGCCGCGCCGGGTCCAGCCCCGCGCGCAGCGCCACGTCATGCATGATCCGGTCGAATCCCTGCCGCGTCATGGCCCGCGCAGGCCCCCTGCCGGGAAACAGGTACGGGCTTTCACGCCCGGCATCCATGTCCATGAGCGCCCGGGCGGCGGCGCGGGCGCGGGCCGACATGGGCACCATGCGCTCGCGCCCCCCCTTGCCGCGCACCAGCATCATGCCGGGGGCGGCGTCCAGCGCGCGGCGCGGCAGGGACAGCAGTTCCGATATGCGCAGGCCCGACGCGTACAGCATTTCCAGCGCCGCGCGCGCCATGAGCAGCCGCCGCCTGCGCGCGGGCGTCGCATCCGCTTCGGGTTCGCACGCGGCCAGCAGCGCCGTCACCTCCCCTTCCGACAGGAAACGCGGCAGGGGCGCATCCAGCCGGGGCGCTTCAAGCAGGGCGGCGGGGTTGTCCGCCCGCATGCCCTCCCGCGCCAGAAACAGGAAATACTGCTTCAGGCACGAAAGCCTGCGCGCCTGCGTGCGCGGGGCCAGCCCCTGCCGCGCCAGACCTGACAGATAGGCGCGCAGGTCATCTTCCCCCGCCACGAGGGGCGTCAGCCCACATGCGTGCAGTACGCGCGCCATGTCCTCCAGATCACGGGCATAGGCGCGGATGGTGTTGACCGCGGCGCCACGCTCGGCGGCCAGCATTTCCAAAAACGCATCGGTTCCGTCGCCGCCCACTGGTGGCCCCGCTTACCGCGCCGGGGCCAGGGGGGCGACAGGCAGGGCCGCGGGCACGCCCAGCGGGGACGCGGGCGGCGGCGGGGCGGCGGCAAGCGCCATCGGAATATCCTTATGCACGTCATGCTGCACCAGCGCGGGCGGAAAGACGCCCAGCGAGACAAAAACCCCCACCCCACCGAGGGCGAGCACGCCAATCACGGCAATAACAATACGGATCATCAAACCGCTTCCCATATCCTGCGCAACCCGGCGCCCTGTCCATCCGTGGCGCGGGGCATGCCCCCCCGCCAGCGCGGGCGTGATCCCGCCTGCGGACTCTACCGGTTCCGTCCTGCTGTATGTTAGGTTGCCCGCCATGTCACGCCCGATTCCCCCCCACCGGCCCGGCCCGGAGTCCCCTTCGCTCACCATTCCGCTTGACCTGAACGCCGTCGGCCCCGCCGCCCCCCGGCGGGCGGGCGGCGGGCGCACCATCGTGCTTGTCGGGCTCATGGGGGCGGGCAAGACGACCATAGGCCGCATCCTGGCCACGCGGCTGGGTATTCCGTTCGTCGATTCGGATGAGGAAATCGAACGCGCCGCCGGCTGCACCATCGCCGACCTGTTCGAAAAATATGGCGAACCGGAATTCCGCCGGGGCGAAAGGCTGGTCATCCGCCGCCTGCTGGCCGGGCCGCCGGTGGTTCTGGCCACGGGGGGCGGCGCTTTCATGGATGCGCGTACGCGCGCCAGCGTGCGCGAGCATGCCGTTTCCATCTGGCTGCGCTGCCCGCTGCCGGTGCTGGTGCAGCGCGTGGCGGACCGGACCCATCGCCCGCTGCTCAATACGGCCGCGCCCCATGCGGTGCTGGCCGATCTCATGCGCGTGCGCCACCCGGTCTATGCGGAGGCGGATATTATCGTGGATTGTGGAGAAGATAGCGTGGAACACAGCGCCGACCATGTCATAGGGGCCCTGAAGCAGGGCCGGCAGCCCCTGCGCGTGCCGGTGCGGCTGGAACGGGGCAGTTACGATGTCATCATCGGCGCGGATGTGGTCCGGCGGGCCGGGGCCCTGCTTGCCCCCGTGCTGCCGCAGAAGCGCGTGATGATCCTGACGGATGAAACCGTCGCCCCCCTGCACCTGCCCCGCCTGCTGGAAGGGCTGGAGGAAACCGGCACCCGCGCCGAGGTCATCTCCATCCCGCCCGGTGAGGGCTCGAAAACCATCGGCATGTATGAACACGTGACCAACGCGCTGCTGGAAGCCCATGTGGAGCGCGGCACCACGGTCGTGGCGCTGGGCGGGGGCGTGGTGGGGGATCTGGCCGGGTTCTGCGCCGCCACCACGCTGCGCGGGCTGCCCTTCGTGCAGATTCCCACAACGCTGCTTTCGCAGGTGGATTCCTCCGTCGGTGGCAAGACCGGTATCAATACCCCGTTTGGCAAGAACCTGCTCGGCGCGTTCCACCAGCCCATCGCGGTGCTGGCCGATACATCCACCCTCGCCACCCTGCCGGTGCGCGAACTGCGCGCGGGGTATGCCGAAATCGTCAAGTCCGGGCTGCTGGGCGATGCGGGGCTGTTCGACTGGTGCGAACGCAACGGGGCCGAAGTCCTGTCGGGCGATCCGGCCATACAGGCCGAAGCCATCCGCATGGCCTGCGCGTTCAAGGCGCGCGTGGTGATTGCCGACGAACGTGAGGAACGCAAGACCGACGGCCGCGCCCTGCTCAATCTCGGCCACACCTTCGGCCACGCGCTGGAGGCGGAGATGGGCTATGATGGCAGCCTGCTGCATGGGGAAGCCGTCTCCATCGGCCTGCGGCTGGCGTTCATGCTGTCGGTCCGGC
Source organism: Komagataeibacter sp. FNDCR2 (assembly GCF_021295395.1). Classification (NCBI taxonomy): domain Bacteria; kingdom Pseudomonadati; phylum Pseudomonadota; class Alphaproteobacteria; order Acetobacterales; family Acetobacteraceae; genus Komagataeibacter; species Komagataeibacter sp. FNDCR2. The sequence continues at coordinate 2,650,128 of NZ_JAIWOU010000001.1, read as the reverse complement.
TGGGTTACTGCCCCATCGAGGATCTGGACCGCGTGACCCGCCATCTCGACCGCCTGTCCATGCCCGCGCGCATAGGCGATACGGGGCGCAGCTTCTCGGCCACGCAGCTCGTGCGCAACATGCAGCGCGACAAGAAAATGCGCGACGGCCGCCTGTCCTTCGTGCTGGTGCGCGGCATCGGGCGGGCCTTTACCTGCCGTGACGTGCCCGATGAGGCCGTGCTGGAGATCCTGCGCGCCGATGGCTGCACGCCCTGACCGGGCTGCACGGCCTTATGTGACGTTTTTACAACATCCCGCCCTTCGCTCCGCCCGGCGGCGCGGCATTTACCATATCTCAATCCCTGCCCCGCACAACGGTCCAGCCATGGAACGGGGCGGGCGGGTCTTCAGCCATTCCCATCCCCACGCTTCCCGCTGGCACTCCGGATAACGGCCCCCGGGCCGATTGTGTCAACACGTATCAGGCCGATGTGGAACATGCCCCCATTTCCGCAAGCACGAAGGCGTCTGATCGAACTGCAAGGATGGGAACATGCGTCTTCGCGTGGCATTGCTGGCGACATCCCAGATCATGGCGCCCGTCGCCGCCGCCATGGCAACAACCATAGCCGGCCCCTATGTCGATATCGGCGGTGGCTACAACCTGACCCAGACCCAGCACGTCCATGATTATGACAGGCAGCGGCTGAACGATATCAACAACACCTACCTCAAGGGCGCGCCGGCATCCGTGACTGGCCCCTTTGACAAGGGGATCGACCCCGGCCTGCACGAACGCCAGCAGGTGCGCCATGGCGACGGCTGGACCGGCTTCGCTGCTTTCGGCTGGGGCTTCGGCAACGGCCTGCGCGCCGAAGTGGAAGGGGTTTACAACTGGTCCGACCTGAGCAGCATCACCGCGACCACGGGCGACCCGAAGGGCCACCGGATGCGCGGCCGGACCGATGGCAGCGACCGCTCCTATGGCGGGTTCGTCAATGTGCTGTACGACATCGACCTCAAGCGCCTGTTCGATATCGACGTGCCCGTCACGCCGTTCGTCGGTGTGGGTGCGGGCTACCTGTGGCAGAACGTGAGCGGGATCACCACGCTACAGCATACCATAAGCCAGCACGGCACGAATGGCAGCTTCGCCTATCAGGGCATCGTGGGCGCGGCCTATGACATCCCGGGGGTGGCGGGCCTGCAGATGACCACCGAATACCGCATGATCGGCCAGGTCGAATCCTTCGACATGGGCACGATCAACCAGTCCTATTCCGGCCCGCTGGGGCGTGATACCACCCACCTGCGTTACGACCAGCGGTTCAATCACCAGTTCATCGTGGGCGTGCGCTATGCGTTCAACACCGCGCCCCCGCCACCACCACCGCAGCCTGCCGTCGTTCCCGCCGCCCCGGTGGCCTCGCGCACCTATCTGGTGTTCTTCGACTGGGACGGCGCGGCGCTGACCGGCCGGGCACGCGAAATCGTGACCGAGGCCGCGCAGGCGTCCACCCACGTCCAGACCACCCGTATCGAGGTGAATGGCTATACCGACAGTTCCGCCGCCCATCCCGGCCCCAGGGGCGAGAAATACAACCTTGGCCTGTCCCTGCGCCGCGCGGACAGCGTGAAGGCCGAACTGATCCGTGACGGGGTGGCCGCCAGCGCCATCGACATCCACGGTTATGGCGAAACCCACCCCCTTGTGCCCACGGGGCCCGGCACGCGCGAACCCCAGAACCGGCGTGTCGAGATCATCCTGCACTGACCCGGCCATACCAGCGCACAAAGTGAATGAAATGAAGGGGAACGCCCGGTGCGTTCCCCTGATTCATGCCGAATCGTTTCGGCCTTTTACTGGCATACGCAGATCCTCCTTTTGCGGTAGTGACCTATGCAAAATCGGGATATCTGTCCGGGACGTTTCATAAAAGCCTTATAAACACTGGGCTTTTACCAACCTTGCCTAAAGATGCCTGAAAGATATGTGCTTTTTTTGTCACAGCCCGTCCGCATGCGCCATTTAGCCCATTCTCAAGCGGGATCAGACACGCTAAGTCCGCATCATAAGCTTGCGGGTAATCTCAGGCTGCCCTGTATCGGGGCAAATCCATTGCCCGGATCACAGACAGGGCCCGCCCTGCAATCAGATTTTAAGGACTCAACCATGCGTCTTCGCGCAGCGTTACTGGCAACCAGCCTGCTGGCAGCGACACCGTTCGCAGCCAAGGCCACGACCATCACCGGCCCGTATGTCGATATCGGCGGCGGTTACAACCTGACCCAGACCCAGCACGGGCACTTCGCCGACACCAATTCCGGTGCCGGTGTTCCCGGTGAGCCGGGCCGTGAAAAGCTGGGCCACCGCCATGGCTGGACCGGCTTCGGCGCGGTCGGCTGGGGCTTCGGCAACGGCCTGCGCGCGGAAGTCGAGGGCGATTACAACTGGTCCGAGATCTACAGCAAGTCCCGTGGCGACAAGGGCAGCGACCGCTCCTATGGCGGGTTCGTCAACGTCCTGTATGACATCGACCTGAAGCGCCTGTTCAACATCGATGTGCCCGTCACGCCGTTCGTCGGTGTGGGTGCCGGCTATCTGTGGCAGGGTGACCACAACATCACCGTTGGCGCGAACAACCCGTCCGGCGCCCGCAGCCTGAGCGGCACCAAGGGCGGCTTCGCCTACCAGGGCATCGTCGGTGCGGCCTACGACATCCCGGGCGTGCCGGGCCTGCAGATGACCACCGAATACCGCATGATCGGCCAGCCGCAGTCCTTCACCATGGGCAACTTCACCGCGGGTGACGGCCATGCGAGCTTCGATCACCGCTTCAACCATCAGTTCATCGTAGGTGTCCGCTACGCGTTCAACAACGCGCCGCCGCCGCCGCCGCCGGCTCCCGCCGTGGTGCCGCCCGCGCCGACAGCCGCCCGCACCTACCTGGTGTTCTTCGACTGGGACGGCGCGGCGCTGACCGGGCGCGCGCGTGAGATCGTGGCCGAGGCCGCGCAGGCGTCCACCCACATCCAGACCACCCGCATCGAGGTTAACGGTTACACCGATAACTCCGCCGCCCATCCCGGCCCGCGTGGTGAGAAATACAACCTTGGCCTGTCCCTGCGCCGCGCGGACAGCGTGAAGGCCGAACTGATCCGTGACGGTGTGCCCGCCAACGCGATCGACATTCATGGTTATGGCGAAGCCCACCCGCTGGTGCCCACGGGCCCCGACACGCGTGAGCCCCAGAACCGTCGCGTCGAGATCATCCTGCACTGATCCGGCCGACCCGTTACCGGAAAGGGGAGCACGATGTGCTCCCCTTTTTTATTGCCTAATGTTTCCCGCCCCCGCATGTGTACAAGGCAATTTGTGTTTTTTTTGCCACAAAATACTCTAAATCTTTTATTACATTGTTGTTTCCACAACGATATTCCCCATTTAGTAACTTGTTATTAAATATAAAAAACTCTTACTCCACCGCCTCGCGCCACAGTGTCACCTTTCTGCCGTTCATGAATGGCGGACGGGACGGAACCACAGGAAGCATGCTGTGTTTGGGATGGCAGATGGATTAATCTTCGCATCATTGGAAAGATGTGGTTTACAAAGAAGTAATAACATGAGGAAGGATGATCTTATGCGTCTCCGCTCTGCTCTGCTGGCGACCAGTCTGCTGGCAGCGACACCGTTCGCAGCCAAGGCCACGACCATCACCGGCCCGTATGTCGATATCGGCGGCGGTTACAACCTGACCCAGACCCAGCACGGGCACTTCGCCGACACCAATTCCGGTGCCGGTGTTCCCGGTGAGCCGGGCCGTGAAAAGCTGGGCCACCGCCATGGCTGGACCGGCTTCGGCGCGGTCGGCTGGGGCTTCGGCAACGGCCTGCGCGCGGAAGTCGAGGGCGATTACAACTGGTCCGAGATCTACAGCAAGTCCCGTGGCGACAAGGGCAGCGACCGCTCCTATGGCGGTTTCGTCAATGTCCTGTATGACATCGACCTGAAGCGCCTGTTCAGCATCGATGTGCCCGTCACGCCGTTCGTCGGTGTGGGTGCCGGCTACCTGTGGCAGGGTGACCACAACATCACCGTTGGCGCGAACAACCCGTCCGGCGCCCGCAGCCTGAGCGGCACCAAGGGCGGCTTCGCCTATCAGGGCATCGTCGGTGCGGCCTACGACATCCCGGGCGTGCCGGGCCTGCAGATGACCACCGAATACCGCATGATCGGCCAGCCGCAGTCCTTCACCATGGGCAACTTCACCGCGGGTGACGGCCATGCGAGCTTCGATCACCGCTTCAACCACCAGTTCATCGTAGGTGTCCGCTACGCGTTCAACAACGCGCCGCCGCCGCCGCCGCCGGCTCCCGCCGTGGTGCCGCCCGCGCCGACAGCCGCCCGCACCTACCTGGTGTTTTTCGACTGGGACGGCGCGGCGCTGACCGGGCGTGCGCGTGAGATCGTGGCCGAGGCCGCGCAGGCGTCCACCCACATCCAGACCACCCGCATCGAGGTTAACGGTTACACCGATAACTCCGCCGCCCATCCCGGCCCGCGTGGTGAGAAATACAACCTTGGCCTGTCCCTGCGCCGCGCGGACAGCGTGAAGGCCGAACTGATCCGTGACGGCGTGCCCGCCAACGCGATCGACATCCATGGTTATGGCGAAGCCCACCCGCTGGTGCCCACAGGCCCCGACACGCGTGAGCCCCAGAACCGTCGCGTCGAGATCATCCTGCACTGATCCGGCCTGAAAAAAAGGGAGCGGGTGACTGCTCCCTTTTTTGTCTTTTGATTTCAGATCCCCTATCCTGCCAAGGGTGCCCGCCGGGCATGGAAGAATTCGTTACGCATTTTTTCGACACCCTGTCCCCAACGGCAGGCGAAAGGAAATGTCTTGTCCGCATCCCCCCATGAGAAAGCCATACAATTCCTGAAATTCGGCATTGTAGGCTTGCTGGGGCTGGGTTGGGACACGACTGCCGTTTACACGCTCCGGCCCGTCGTGGGGCTGACCATCGCGACGATCTCGGCCTATTTCATCGCCGCTTCGATCAACTGGCTGATCAACCGGCTATGGACATTCCGCAAGGCTGGCAACCAGCATCATTTCATTATCCAGTGGCTGCGGTTTCTGGCCGGTAACTCACTGGGGTTTTTCCTGAACCGGGGCTGCGTGTTCACGCTGTTCCATCTCTCGCCGGTCTTCAAGGCCTATCCCGTGCTGGCGCTCGCGGCGGGTGCCGCGACGGGAATGATGGCGAACTTCCATATCAGCCGGAAGCACGTTTTCAACGCCCCCCCGGCCCCGGGCAAAGGGGCCACCATCCTGCCATTTCACGCCGGGCGCGCGGTGGCCCAGAACGCGGTTTCCAACCGGACCGAGGTTGCGAATTCCCCCAGCAAGACCGGGTAGCGCGCCTGCGCGCCACAGGCCGCGCCCACCTGTTCCAGCCGATGGATACCCTCTTCCACCAGTTCCGTGTACTCCGCCCCACCGTACAGCGCGATCCATGACCAGTAGGGATTCCCCTCCCGCTTCGTGGCCGGATCCGCATGCAGGCGCGCGCCGAGTTCCGCATAGCCGATCAGGCAGGGGGCCATTGTCACCAGCAGGTCAAGCAGGTCGCCCGTCAGCGCGCGATCGAGTATAAAGCGGCTGTAGGCAAGTAACTCCAGCGACTCCTCCGCCTGTTCCAGCGCCGCTTCGTCTATCCCCCATCCGGCGCAATACGCCACATGCATCGACAGTTCGGTATTGAGTATGCCCGACAGGAGATGGGCCGCGTGCCGCATGCCCGCCACCGTGTCCGATTTATGGACCGCGACCGCGCACGCACGGGCATACTGAATCAGGTACAGGTAATCCTGGATCAGGAAATTCCTGAACGCCCCGGGCGCCAGCGTGCCGTCCCCCACGCTTTTGACAAAGGGATGGTGTACAAACTCCAGCCATTGCACCATGCAGTCATTGCGCAACCGCCCCGCCAGCCCCTGCGTCAGAAGTGGCCAGTCCCGCTCCGCCTGCCAGTCGTGCATCCCGTATTCCTTCCCGTCCGTCCATTTCGGGTCACGCACCCGGTCCGTCACGCACCGGCCATATGGCAGAACACGCATGTTCGTACTTCCGGTCTGGTGCTAGCTGCGCTAGGTGAGTGAATCCGGTTTTATATCTATATCTTCAATACAGGATCGTCTGTCTCCCGCCATGCCCACAACCAACGACATTCGTGCCACCTTCCTCGACTATTTTGCCGGGAATGGGCATCAGATCGTGCCGTCCTCGTCCCTGGTGCCGCACAACGATCCGACACTGCTGTTTACCAATGCTGGTATGGTGCAGTTCAAGAACGTGTTCACCGGGCAGGAAACGCGCCCCTATTCCCGCGCCACCACCGCCCAGAAGGTGGTCCGCGCGGGCGGCAAGCACAACGACCTGGACAATGTGGGCTACACCGCCCGGCATCACACCTTTTTCGAGATGATGGGCAACTTCTCGTTCGGGGACTATTTCAAGGCGGAAGCCATCGAGCTGGCATGGAATCTGGTCACCGGCACCTTCGGCCTGTCCCGGGACAGGCTGCTCACGACGGTCTATGCCGATGATGAGGAAGCCGCCAGCCTGTGGCGCAGGATCGCGGGCCTGCCGGATGACAGGATCATCCGTATTCCCACATCCGACAATTTCTGGCGCATGGGCGATACCGGCCCGTGCGGCCCGTGTTCCGAGATATTCTACGACCACGGCCCCGAAGTGGCCGGCGGCCCGCCCGGCTCCCCCGATGAGGACGGCGACAGGTTTACCGAGATCTGGAACCTCGTGTTCATGCAGTATTTCGAAAACCCGCCCGGCACGCGCTCGCCCCTACCGCGCCCGTCCATCGATACCGGGCTGGGGCTGGAACGCTTCGCCGCCATCTTGCAGGGCAAGCGCGACAATTATGACATCGACACCTTCCGCGCCCTGATCCTCGCCTCGGCCGAGGTGACGGGGCAGGAGCCCGATGGCCCGTTCAACGCCAGCCACCGCGTGGTGGCCGACCACCTGCGCTCCACATCCTTCCTGATCGCCGATGGCGTGCTGCCGTCCAAGGACGGGCGGGGTTACGTCCTGCGCCGCATCATGCGCCGCGCCATGCGCCACCTGCACATGATGGGCACGACGGAACCGACCTTCTACCGTCTGGTCCCCGCCCTGATCCGCCAGATGGGCGAGGCCTATCCCGAACTGGTGCACGCCCGCGCCCTGATCGAGGAGACGATGCGCGGCGAGGAAGAACGCTTCAAGGCGATGCTCGACCGCGGCCTGTCGCTGCTGGCGGACGAGACGGAGCGGCTGGGCGACGGCGCGCCCCTGCCGGGCGATGTCGCGTTCAGGCTGTACGATACCTTCGGCTTCCCCCTGGACCTGACGCAGGATGCCCTGCGCGGCACCAGCCATGACGTGGATGTGGCCGGATTCAACGAGGCCATGGACGTGCAGCGCAAACGCGCGCGCGCGGCCTGGAGCGGATCGGGCGACAGCGCGACCGAAACCGTGTGGTTCGAGGCGCGTGACACCTTCGGCGCGACCGAGTTCCTGGGCTACACCACCGAAACATCGGATGCCGAGGTCCAGACCGTCATCGTGGACAACGCGCAGGTGGACGCGGCAGGCCCCGGCACGAAGGTGGCGCTGCTGCTGAACCAGACCCCCTTCTATGGCGAAAGCGGTGGCCAGGTGGGCGATACCGGCACCATCACCGCGCCCGGCCTGCACGTGGCCGTCACCGATACGCAAAAGAAGCTGGGCGACCTGATGGTGCATTACGGCACGGTCATCGAAGGTACGATCCGCCCGGGCATGGCGGTCACGGCGCAGGTTGACCATGCCCGCCGCAGCGCCATCCGCGCACACCATTCCGCCACCCACCTGCTGCACGAGGCCCTGCGCCGCCGCCTGGGCGCGCATGTGACCCAGAAGGGCAGCCTGAACGCCCCCGACCGCCTGCGCTTTGACGTAAGCCAGCCCCGCCCCATCACGCCCGAGGAACTGGCCAGCATCGAGGCCGAGGTCAATGCCCGCATCCGTGAAAACACGGAAGTGACCACGCGCCACATGACGCCGGAAGAAGCCATTGAACACGGCGCGATGGCCCTGTTTGGTGAGAAATATGGCGATGAGGTGCGCGTGGTCTCCATGGGCGCGCCGGAGGAAGGCCGCGCCGGATGGTCGATCGAACTGTGCGGGGGCACCCATGTGCGCCGCACGGGCGATATCGGGCTGTTCCGCATCACATCGGAAAGTGGCGTCTCATCGGGCGTGCGCCGTATCGAGGCGGTGACGGGCCGCGCGGCAGAAAGTGCGACCATCGCCACGGAAGAGCGTCTGGTCCAGATGGCCGCGATGCTGCGGGTTCCGCCCGCGGAAGCGCCCGAGCGCCTTGCGGTGCTGCTGGATGAGCGCAAGGTCATGGAACGCCAGATTTCCGACCTGCAGCGCAAGCTGGCCTCGGGCAGTCAGGCCGCCACGACGGTGGAGGAAATCAACGGTATCCGGCTTGACGCGCGCAATGTGGGCGAACTGCCGCCCAAGGAACTCAAGCCGCTGGCGGACTCCCTGCGCACGGAAATCGGCTCGGGCGTCATTGCCCTGATTTCCACTGCTGATGGCAAGGGCAGCATCGTGGTCGCCGCCACCCCCGATCTGGCCGAACGGGTCGATGCCGTGGCCCTGGTACGCGCGGCGAGTGCCGCCATGGGGGGCAAGGGCGGCGGTGGCCGACGCGACATGGCGCAGGCCGGTGGCCCCGATATTGGCAAGGTCGCGGCCGCGCTGGACGCCGTGCGCGACGCCCTGCGGCAGGCGGTTGCGGGCTGAGCAGGCATTATCCCGCCCCCCGGCAGCATGCAACGGCGCGGTCCCTGGCCGCGCCGTTGTGCTGTACGCGGGGTGCGTTGCCAGTGTTTCAATACAGAAAGTGAATATTTATTAACTATATTGCGGTTACTTAGTATTTCCATCATACGTAACCAAGAAACATTTGTGGCGGACAGGTGTTTCCATGATATAGACGGAGAAAGATCCAGACCGGGCCACCGGGTGCCGCACCAGTTCTGTTGCACAACGTGGTTTCTTCCCCATGTCTGGATATTCAGGTGACAGGATTTTACGATGGCCGATACCAATACTGCCCGGGATACCCTCATTGATCTCCTGCGCGGTGTAGAGCGCTTCAATACGGAAGTCTTTCCCCAGAACCGTGAACTGTTCGCCAGCCTGGCCGAAAGCCAGTCCCCCGATACGCTGTTCATCGCCTGCGCCGACAGCCGGGTGAACCCCAGCATGATTACCCAGACCCAGCCGGGCGACCTGTTCGTGCTGCGCAACATCGGCAATATCGTGCCCGCCTATGGGGAAATGCTGGGCGGCGTGTCATCCGCCATCGAATATGCCGTAAGCGCGCTCAAGGTTTCGCACATCATCGTCTGCGGTCATTCCAACTGCGGCGCGATGCAGGCCCTGCTGGATCCCGACCCCAGCAAGCTGAACAGGATGCCCACCGTGGCAAGCTGGCTGCGCAATGCCGAAGCCGCGCGCGCCGTTCTTGAGGCATCGGATGCCGGCCCCGCCACCGTGCGCAGCCTGTCCGAGCAGAACGTACAGCTCCAGATCGCCCATCTGCGCACGCATCCCGCCGTGGCGGCAGGGGTTGCCCGTGGCACCCTGACGTTGCAGGGATGGTTCTATGATATCGCAAGCGGGGAAGTGGTGGTCCTGGATGAAGCGTCCCGCAGGTTCATCCATGTGGATGAAGCCATCGCGGCCCTTCAGGCGCAGACCGACAGGCCGACCACGGACTGAAGCTGGCGGCGGGCGGTGGTGGGGGCCAGTATGCCTGTCCATGTTGCTGGCCCTGCCCGCCGGTGCCCCGCAGGCGGCGGGCAGCCTTAAACTTTCCACATGGAACCTCGACTGGCTGACAGCCCGCGCGCAGGGTGACGCGGCGCTGCCCGCGGATGTCACGCCACGCACACCCGCGGAACTGGACCGGCTGGCGCAGTACGCCCGCAGGCTGGCCCCGGATATTGTGGCGCTTGAGGAAATCGACACCGCCGCCCTTGCCGCCCGCCTGTTTCCCGCCCCGGCCTATCACATCATCATTTCAGGCGACCAGGTGGTGCAGAAGGTGGCGCTCGCCATCCGTTCCGGGCTGAGCGTGGAACGCCACCCCGATGTCACGGCGCTGGATGTCTATCCCCCCGATGCGCCGCGCCATCTGCGTTCAGGGCTGGATCTGAGCATTGGTACCGGGCCGGACAGGCTGCGGCTGCTCGTCATCCATCTCAAGGCCGGATGCCGCGATTCCGGGCCGCGTGAGCGCAAACCGGCCTGTCTTACGCTGCTGCGGCAGATGGCCGTGATCCAGGACTGGATTCTGGAGCGGCAGGATGAGGGGGAAGCCTTTGCCGTGCTGGGCGACTTCAACCGCCTGCTGGCCCCGGATGACCCGGCCCTGCGCATGCTGGCGGAAAACGGCCCGCTGACACTCGCCACCGCAGGCCATGCCAGCCCCTGCGGGCAGGGCAGTTATTTTATCGACCATATCATTCTGGGTGGGGCCGCACGCGGCTGGCTGCAACCCGACAGCCTGCGGGTCATGCTCTACCGCGCGGACGGGCCGAGCGCACGCCTGTCCGACCACTGCCCGGTCTCGGTACGGCTGGCACTTCCCTGACAAGGCGACTTCCAGCGTCGCTCAGGGCCGGACAGACGACTTTTGGAGATTTCTTGCCGAATAACGCATGGATGAAAACTTTTACTTTTTATATTAATTACTTATTTTCAAACTACTTCATAAAACGGGATCATTCCGGCCAGATGCCCGATGCATGCATGGCGTTCCACCCCACGCCCAGCACCACCATCACGAACAGCACCGCGCCCATGAGCTGGAACGTGTCCTTATAGGGCCGGAACACGCCCGCCACGCTGGCCATGGCGGTCTCCGGCGTGGTGGCGACGGCATCGTCGGGGGAGACCACCACATGTGTCCGGGCGGCGGGTACCGGGCCGGGATCGGGCACGTCGGTCGCGGCCTGTGCGGCCTCGTCTTCCTGTGCGGCTTCGTGCAGCACCTCATCAGGATGCGCCACGCCGTCGGGAACAGCGGATTGGGCCACCGCTGCGCCATTCTCCTGATCGGGTGTGTTGGTCATGGCGCTGTTACTCCTGCTCTACCCGGCTCTGTGCCATATAATAGCGGTCAGTTCGGCAAAAAACCAAACTACAGATAAAACATCCCGCGCCATACCGCCACAGCCCGATGAACAGGAGAAATATATGCCGCCACTGAACCTGACCCGCCGCCAGGGCCTGACCGCCCTGCTGGCCAGCCTGCTGCCCGCCAGCCTGCCGCGGGCCGCCCGGGCGCGCACGCCCCTGCGCATCGGCATGGTCGGATCGGGGCATGTGGGCGGCACGCTGGGCCGGTTATGGATCGAGGCCGGGCACCAGGTCATGTTTTCCGCCCTTGACCGCCGGGATGCGGAAGAACGGGCGGCGGGATTCTCCTCCCCCCTCGCCCACGCGGGCAGCGCGCAGGAGGTCGTGGAATTCGGGGATGTCGTCGTGCTGGCGGTGCCCTATGGCGCGCTGCCGCAGCTTGGCAACAGCATCGGGCCGCTGCTGGGCAGCCGCCCGCTGGTGGATGTCACCAATCCCTATCCATGGCGCGATGGCAGGATCGGGCGTCTGGCGCAGCGCGACGGCGCGGGACTGACCACGCAGGCGCTGTTTCCCTCGGCCGCGGTGGTCAGGGCCTTCAATTCCGAGGACATGACGACACTGGCCGCGCAGAGCGGGCGTCCGCCCCCACGCATGGGGTTGCCCATGGCGGGAAATGTCACGCAGGCGCTGTATGCGACGGGCTGGCTGATCCATGACGCGGGCTTCGACCCGGTCATGGCGGGGCCACTGTCACGCGCGAACCTGTTCCAGCCCGGCGGCCCCGCGTTCGAGGCGCGCATGACCGCCGATGACCTGCGCGCCGTGCTGGAAGTCAGCGCCGACAACCCGATCGAGCGCGCCCTGGCCGCTCAGTTTTCCGGCGGCAGGTAGGCGGCCTGGCGCAGGGCCAGACCGAACTGGACCCAGCCGATTCCGCTGGCGATCAGTTCAACGGCAATGAAGGTGCCGATCAGCCACAGCCCCGACCACGGCAGCGTCACATACAGGCACACCCCCACCAGCAGGCTGATCACGCCGCCGAGCAGGATCAGCCACCAGCCCTGCAGGCCGCGCTGCTGGAACGCCATGACGATGCGCCCGATACCCGACACCACCAGACAGGCCGCGATGAACAGCGTGATGACCATGGAGCCGGTGGCCGGTTCCTCCATCATCATCACGCCCGCCAGAATATACAGCCCGCCCCCCAGGATGGACATGAGCCTGCCGCTCCACTCCCGCACGGCGAAGGCATGCACCAGTTGCAGCGTGCCCGCCACGAACAGCAGCAGCCCGAACAGGATCGTGCTGGCCAGCGAGACGGCCAGCGCATCCACCCATGCCATGAACCCAAGCACGAGCGAGACGACGCCCAGCCCGACAAACAGCCCCCAGCGCTGCGTAAATGGCGTTTCCATGCGCATAGACCCCTTATTCATCATGGTGGAAAATTCGTTTGCTCCCGCTTCATAACAGGCGGGCATGCCAGTGCGATACAGGCTTTCGGCACGATGGGCACACCGTGATGATTGACACGGCCCCCGCAGTACTTCTATACGCGCCCGACTGCCGGGAACGTGGACGACACGGCCGGCGCCCATGGGTGATTGCTCCCCGGCGCCGGTAATACGTAGCGCGCCCGTCCTGTTCATGGGGAACAGGACCTACCGGTGCAACGACATGGCACGTGCTCCGCCACGGGTCATGCAGATGAATGAAGAGAAAGCGCGACATGAGCAAGCGCCTTGAGAGCAAGTACAAAATCAATCGCCGCCTTGGCGTGAACCTGTGGGGCCGTGCGAAGTCCCCGGTCAACAAGCGCGAATATGGCCCCGGCCAGCATGGCCAGCGCCGCAAGCAGAAGCCCTCCGACTTCTCCGTGCAGCTGATGGCCAAGCAGAAGCTGAAGGGCTACTACGGCAACATCGGCGAAAAGCAGTTCCGCAAGTATTATGACGAGGCCGTCCGCCGCAAGGGCGATACCTCCGAAAACCTGATCGACCTGCTGGAACGCCGGCTGGATGCGGTTGTTTACCGCATGAAGTTCGCGATCACCCCGTTCGCGGCGCGCCAGTTCATCAGCCACGGCCACATCACGGTCAATGGCCGCAAGGTCAACATCCCCTCCTTCCTGGTGCGGGACGGCGATGTGATCGAAGTGCGTGAAAAGTCCAAGCAGCTCGCCATCGTGCTGGATGCGGCCCAGAGCGGCGAACGCGACGTTCCGGAATACATGGAAGTAGATCACCGCCAGATGAAGGGCACGTTCCTGCGCTCGGCCAAGCTGTCGGACGTTCCTTATCCGGTCCAGATGGAACCGAACCTGGTCATCGAATTCTACTCTCGCTGATCAAGTCCCGGAACCGGGCAGGCGTGACGCCGGGCGTGGGGCTGAGTCCCCGCGTCCGGCGTCCGCGTTTCTGGCCCCTGCCTGGTTCCACAGCCTTCCCGCCGGGCCAGCCGCAGGAATGGACACGCTCGTGAACGCCCCCGCAGCCGATACCTCGCTTGCCGCCGAAATTACCCGGCGGCGCACATTCGCCATCATCTCGCATCCCGATGCGGGCAAGACCACGCTGACCGAGCGCATCCTGCGCGCCGGCGGCGCGATCCAGATGGCCGGTAACGTCCGGGCCAAGGGCGAGCGGCGGCGCACGCGTTCGGACTGGATGGGGATCGAGCGCGACCGTGGCATTTCGGTCGTGACCTCGGTCATGACGTTCGAATATGGCGGCTGCATCTTCAACCTGCTCGATACGCCGGGCCACGAAGACTTTTCGGAAGATACCTACCGCACGCTGACGGCGGTGGACGCCGCCGTGATGGTGATCGACGCCGCCAAGGGGATCGAGGCGCGCACGCGCAAGCTGTTCGAGATCTGCCGCCTGCGCGACATTCCCATCGTGACCTTCATCAACAAGATGGACCGCGAATCGCAGGATCCCTTTGCCCTGCTTGATGAAATCTCGTCCTCGCTGGCGCTGGACACCGCACCGGCCACATGGCCGGTGGGGCGGGCGGCCAAATTTGTCGGCACCTATGACCTGCGCAGCCGTGAACTGCATGTGAGCGAGGAACTGGACCAGTCCGACCCGCGCATGGTGCAGCTTGGCGAGGATCTGGAGCTGGTCGAGGCCGCACTTCCCGAATTCGACCGTGAAAGTTTCAATGCCGGTCACCTGACACCGGTATTCTTCGGTAGCGCGATGAAGGAAATCGGCGTGACCGACCTGCTGGACGCGCTGGCCGCCTTCGGCCCGCCGCCACGCGACCAGGCGACCGAGACCCGCAATGTCCGCGCCGATGAACCCGCGCTCACCGCGCTGGTGTTCAAGATCCAGGCGAACATGGACCCCAACCACCGCGACCGCATGGCGTTCGCGCGCATCTGTTCGGGCAGGCTGCAACGCGGCATGCGGCTCAAGCATGTGCGCATTGGCAAGCAGTTCGCGCTCCATACCCCGCAGTTCTTCTTCGCCCGCGACCGCCAGTTGGCTGAAGAGGCCTTCGCGGGTGACGTGGTGGGCATTCCCAACCACGGCACGCTGCGCATTGGCGACACCCTGACCGAGGGCGAGGACCTGCGCTTTACCGGCGTGCCCTACTTCGCCCCCGAAATCCTGCGCCGTGTGCGGCTGGATGACGCGATGAAGGCCAAGAAGCTGCGCCAGGCCCTGACCGAACTGGCGGAGGAAGGCGTAGTGCAGCTTTTCCGCCCGCAGGACGGCGCGCCGCCGATCGTGGGCGTGGTGGGCACGCTCCAGCTCGATGTGCTGCAATCCCGGCTCAAGGGCGAATATGGCGTGGCCATCGGTTTTGAATCGACGCCGTACAACCTGGCCCGCTGGGTCACCGGCCCGCGCGACAAGCTGGAAACGTTCTGCATGGTCAACCGCCCCGCCATGGCGGACGATATTGACGGCGACCCGGTCTTCCTTGCGTCCTCGGCGTTCATGATGCGCCGCACGGCGGAAGGGAACCCCGATCTCGCCTTTCACGACATCAAGCAGATCGGGCAGGAAATCGGCTGAAAGGGCAGCAGTGGCCAGCCGTTCGCCGCCCCTTTTGTCCACCCCCCACGGGAGACACAGATGAAGTCTTGCGCCCCACTGGCTGTCTGTCGCATCTAGACGCATCATGTCCGATACACAGCCCCGCCTGCACCTGCATGACAGCAGGACCCGCAGCACCGTTCCCTTCGTTCCGCTCGACCCGCTGAACGTACGCGTCTATTACTGCGGCCCCACGGTCTATGATCTGGCGCATATCGGCAACCTGCGCGCCATGCTGACGGCGGACGTGCTGGTGCGCCTGCTGCGCCACCTGTACCCGCGCGTGACCTATGTGCGCAACATCACGGACGTGGATGACAAGATCAACGCCCGCGCGCTGGCCAACGGCGAATCCATAGCGGACCTGACCGCGCGCACCATCCACGACTTCCATGACGATCTGGCCGCCGTCTCCATCCTGCCGCCCGACGTGGAACCGCGCGCGACCCACCATATCGGTGAAATGCAGGACATGATCCGCCGCCTGATCGAAAGCGGCCATGCCTATGAGGCACAGGGGCACGTGCTGTTCGCGGTGGGCACCTACGATTCCTATGGCGCATTGTCGGGCCGCAGCCCCGATGACCTGATCGCGGGCGCACGGGTGGAAGTCGCCCCCTACAAGCGCGATCCGGGGGATTTCGTGCTGTGGAAGCCATCGGACGACCAGACGCCGGGCTGGGACAGCCCATGGGGGCGCGGGCGGCCGGGCTGGCATATCGAATGTTCGGCCATGTCGCACCGTTACCTGGGCGAAAGCTTCGATATTCACGGCGGCGGGTCGGACCTTCTTTTCCCCCACCATGAAAACGAACGCGCGCAGAGCATGTGCTGCCACCCGCATGGGCGCTTCGCCACGCACTGGGTGCATAACGCCATGCTGCTGGTCAACGGGGAGAAGATGTCGAAATCCCTCGGCAACTTCATGACCGTGCGCGACGTGCTGCGCGACACCCCGGCGGAAGCGCTGCGCCTGCTGCTGCTGCGTGCGCAGTACCGTTCGGTCCTGAACTTCACGCAGGCCGGGCTGGATGAGGCACGCCAGATGCTCGACCGCTTCTACCGCGCGCTGGAACACCTGCCCGAACAGCCTGCTCCCCTGCCCCCGCCGCCGGACAGCTTCGTATCCATGCTGTGCGATGACCTGAACACCCCCCGCGCACTGGCGGAGATGCACGCGCTGGCCGATGCCGCACTGGGTGGTGACACCCTGGCTGCCCGCCAGCTCAGGGCGGCGGGCAACCTGATCGGCCTGCTGCATGACACACCCGAGCAGTGGTTCCGTGGTCGCAGCACCGTTGACGCCAGCGCCATCGAAGCCCTGATCGCCGAACGTCTGGCCGCGCGCAAGGCGCGTGATTTCGGCCGGGCCGACGCCATACGCAATGAACTGGCGGCGCAGGGCATCGTACTTGAGGATGGCCCGCAGGGCACGACATGGAGGCAGGCATGACCGGACGCGATGGCGGGGCGGATATCGGCCCCATCGGCAACAGCCCGGTCGTGATCCTTGTCCGGCCCCAGATGGCCGAGAATATCGGCACCACCGCGCGCGCCATGGCCAATGGCGGGCTGTTCCACATGCGTCTTGTCGCCCCGCGTGACGGCTGGCCGCTGGAGCGCGCATGGCGCAGCGCCTCGGGGGCCGACCGCATCCTCGAATCCGCCACCGTGTTCGAGACGGTGGATGACGCGGTGGCCGACCTGCACCATGTCTTCGCCACCTGTCCGCGCCCGCGCCATATCGTCAAGCCGGTCATGACCGCCCGCGGCGGGGCCGCCGAACTGCGTGAGATGACGGAGCGCGGGCTGAAGGTCGGCCTCATGTTCGGGCCTGAGCGCGCGGGGCTGGATAACGAGGACATGGCCCGCGCCGATGCCCTGATCCGCTACCCGCTCAATCCTTCCTTCATGTCGCTCAACCTGGCGCAGGCGGTCATGATCATGGCGTATGAATGGTGGATGACGCATGACGACACGCCGCCGCGCACGCTCATGACCAATGAGACGCATGTGGCGACCCGGGGCGAGCTGGACAATTTCATGCGCCATCTCATCACCGATCTGGATGAGTGCGGCTTCCTGCGCAATGAGCAGAAGCGCGCGGGCATGGTGCGCAACCTGCGGCACTTCTTCCTGCGTGGTGAGGTGACGGAGCAGGAACTGCGCACGCTGCACGGCGTGGTGACCGAACTCTCACGCGGGCGCAAGGCCCGGCAGGCGGGCGACAGGTAAGCGTCTGCCCTGGGCACATTCCGTAAATTGTAAGGAAGTTTGTGATGAAGCTTTTTTCAAAAAGCTTCAGGAAACGCCGCCTTTTTGAAAAAAGGCAGCACCCAAAAACTTTTATCTTTATCAATCAGTTATTTTCAAATCACTTATGAAAAAGGCCCGGTTCCAATCCGGGCCTTTTTTCATCTCAGCGCGATACGATCCTTAACCGTCCGGCCACGCGCTCGCGCCCCATGAGCGGGAGCAGGTCACGCATTTCCGGCCCGCTCTCCTCCCCCGTCAGGGCCAGGCGCAGGGGGTGGAACAGCGCGCGCCCGGTACGGCCCGTGGCCTCACGCACGGCGGTGGTCCATGTTTTCCATGTCGTGTCGTCCCACGGTTCGGCGGGCAGGCATTCCAGCGCCTGAAGCAGGAAGGGCGTGTCCTGCGCGTCCATGACGGGCGGTACGATCTCGCCCGCCACCACGTCCCACCACTGGCGCAGCTCACTGGCCATGTCCACATTGCCGCGCACGGCATGCCAGAAGGCTTCGGTCGCGCCATCGGGCAGGCGGGCACGAATTTCCTCAAACGGCATGGCGTGCATGATGCGGCGGTTCAGCCCCAGCAACTGCCGCATGTCGAAGCGCGCGGCCGAGCGTGAGACACGACCGAGGTCGTAGCTGGCGGCCAGTTCATCAGACGAAAGCGGGGCCGGGTCATCCGCGCTGCCAAGGCGGGCGAGGTAGGATACGATGGCGGAAGGCTCGATCCCGTCCTGCCTGAGCGCGCGAATCGACAGTCCATCGAAACGCTTGGACAGCTTGCCGCCGCCCTCATCCAGCAAAAGCGGAAGGTGCGCGAAGGTGAAGCGGTTGCGCTTCGCGCCCAGCGCCTCGGCGATGTCGATCTGCACGCCGGTATTGGTCACATGGTCCTCCCCACGGATGATGTGGGTGATGCCCAGTTCCATGTCATCCACAACCGAGGCCAGGGTGTACAGCACCGTGCCATCGGCGCGCACCAGCACCGGATCGGAAATGGCGGGCAGCTTGACGCGCGATGGCCCCATGACCAGGTCATTCCATTCCACCGTGCGGTGGTCGGACAATTTGAAGCGCCAGTACGGCACCTTGCCATTGGCTTCGGCCTGTGCGCGCTGCTGCGGGGTCATGCGCAGCATCGCACGGTCGTAAATGGGGGGCTTGCGCATGCGGATGCGCGCCTCGCGCTTGGAGGCGAGTTCCTGCTCGCTTTCAAAACATGGATAAAGCCGCCCGCTGGCCTTCAGGTGTTCGATGGCCAGCGCGTAGCGGTCCAGCCGGTCCGACTGGCGGACATATTCGTCCCACCCGATGCCCAGCCAGCGCAGGTCGTCCTGCAGGGCCTGCACATATTCCTCTTTCGAGCGGCCCCTGTCGGTATCATCGATCCGCAGCAGGAAACGCGCGCCATGGCGGCGGGCAAACAGGGCATTGGCAATGGCCTGACGCGCATTGCCAACATGGATCAGCCCGGTCGGGCTGGGCGCAAAACGGAGTTTCATGCCCCCTATATGCGGCGATCACGCCCGAAACGCCAGAGAGCATGGACCACCAATGCGCAATGGGCGCGCGCTCAGTCCTCGGCCTCGTCATCCTCCGCGCGGCGGGGGTCGAAGGCGCGCCAGTCACGCTCCATGGGTGTGGCGGCATGGGCCGCGAAATCGTCCAGTTCATTGGCCGAGCGCCAGCCCATGTCACCGGCCTCGAGCACCTCAGCGTCCTCCCCGAAGGAAAACCACGCCTTGAGCACCTCGGCGGGGGAAAGGCCCGCCATGCGGCACCGCTCGATACTGTCGCGCACATAGGCGCGCGCGAAGGCGTTGGCCTGGATCAGGTCGGGGAAGCCGCCGACTTCCTCCACGATATTGTCCTCGGCACCGCCTGACAGATCCAGAATCCGCACGCGCCACCCCTCCGCGGGGGCAAAAATGGTGTCTGACACGATGAAGCCTTTCGTTATCCGCCCCGTATCGGGGCCTGCGCGCACTAGAGGTCGCTTTTGCGACGAAGCAGGAACTCACGCCCCACCTTGACCCGTGGCGTATCGTCATAGGCCACGATGTCAGCCGTGGCATAGGTTTCCGACCAGCGATCGGGAATGAAGGAGCCGGTGCCGATCACATCGACCGGGGCATGGGCGTCCGCCATGCTGAGGCATTTTTCCACACTGAAGCCCGATGACGCAATAATGCGCACATGGGGGAATCCGGCCTCATCCAGCACTTCGCGCATGCGCCAGATGGCGGCGGCGGACACGCCGGTGCCGACAAGGTGGCGCAGTTCCTTGTCGGAACGGTAGCGCCGGATGCTGCCCGGCGTATGCCGCTCCAGCACGGCATAGGACGAAGCCGGGTCCAGCCCCTCCAGAAACCGGCCGCCATGGGTGTCAAGCCGCACGGACAGCCGCCCTGTCGCGGCAAGTTCGGGAAAATGGCGGCAGACTTCCAGCGCGTCCGTGATCTCATGGCCGAAATAATCGACCAGCACCACCAGGTCCGTATTAGGATAGACCGTGTGGAACATCTCGGCCGCCGCCAGCGTGGACCCGGCATAGCCCACCAGCGCGTGCGGCATGGTGCCCAGCCCCATGGACGCACCGAAATAATGCGCCGTGGCGTCGTTCGCCCCCCCGATGAAGCCCTGCGCCCCTTCCTTCCGGGCCGCAAGACTTCCCACCGAGGCGGCATAGGCCATCTGCTCCTGCATGTCGAAGCCCGCGCAATGCCGGGCCTCCATGGCCAGAAAGCGCACATGCGGCAGCGCCATGGCCATCTGGTAGGCATTATGGGCCGCGACACAGGCCGGTCCCAGCAACTGGAGCATGAGCGTCTCAAGCGGGGCGAGCCACGCGAACGACCCGGTGATGTAGGCCAGCGGCTCACCCGCGCCCACCCATGTCCCTTCGGGAAACATGACCGTGCATTCAAGGGTGGTCCCGCACCGGGCCGCGACCGCGTGCAGCCACTCCACCATAAGCCGTGGCGCCGAGATGACGGGGCGGCGCAGGAAGATGGCGTAGGTCACCTTCCTGTCCCCGAAGCGTTCGACAATGGCCCGCGTACGATTGAAATAGGCATCCGTGCGCGCGGCGATCACATCCTGCGCCACCGCGCGCGCGGTCCTGCCCCCATTATCGGGGCCTTCACCCTGGGTCATGTCGCCTCCAGTTCCCCCAATGGCGGAACTAGCGCGCTCCGCCCCCTATATGACGCACCCGCGTCTTCAGTTCTTCGGCCAGGCGAAACGCCATTTCAAGCGACTGTTCCGCGTTCAGGCGCGGGTCGCAGAAGGTTTCGTAGCGCTCACCCAGGTCATCTTCCGTCAGGCGATGCGCGCCGCCGATGCATTCCGTCACGTTCTGGCCGGTCATTTCGAAATGCACGCCGCCGGGGCTGGCGTCCGCGGCTTCGAACACATCGAAGAACCCGTGGATTTCGGACAGGATGGCATCGAACGAACGGGTCTTGACGCCCGTGCTGGTGGAACTCGTGTTACCGTGCATCGGGTCACATAGCCATGTGACCGTGCGCCCCGTGGCCATCACTTTCTCGAGCAGCGGCGGCAGGTGGTCGCGCACCTTGCCCGCCCCCATGCGCGAGATGAGGGAGATGCGACCGGCTTCGTCCTCGGGGTTGAGGATGTCGAGAAGCTGCTCGAGATCCTTGATGGTGGTGGTGGGGCCGACCTTGATGCCGATGGGATTGCGCACGCCACGCAGGAATTCGACATGCGCGCCGTCGGGCTGGCGGGTGCGGTCGCCGATCCAGACGAAATGGGCCGAACAGTCATACCATTCGCCCGATGTCGAATCGATGCGGGTCAGCGCCTGTTCGTAGGGCAGCAGCAGGGCCTCGTGCGAGGTATAGAACTCGGTCTCGTCAATCTGCGGCGTGGTGGCGGCGGTCAGCCCGCACGCTGCCATGAAATCCAGCGTCTCGCCAATGCGTTCGGCAAGCTGGCCATAGCGCTGCGCCAGTGGCGAACGCTCCACGAAGCCGAGATTCCAGCGATGCACCTCGTGCAGGTTGGCGTAACCGCCCCCCGCGAACGCGCGCAGCAGGTTCATGGTACCGACGGACTGGAAATACCCCGTCTCCATCCGTACGGGATCGGGCACGCGCGCGGCTTCGGTAAAGTCGGAGCCGTTGATGATGTCGCCACGGTAGGACGGCAGGGTCACGCCGTCCTTCGTTTCGGTATCGGCGGAACGCGGCTTGGCGTACTGCCCCGCCATGCGCCCGATCTTGATGACCGGAACCTTCGCCCCGAAGGTCAGGACCACCGCCATCTGCAACAGCACACGGAAGGTGTCGCGCACGATGTCGGCGGTGAATTCACTGAAGCTTTCGGCGCACGCGCCGCCCTGCAGCACGAAGGCCTGCCCCCGGGCCGCCTTGGCCAGATGCGCGCGCAGGCGCCGTGCCTCCCCGGCGAAGACCAGCGGCGGGTAGCGGCGCAGGCGGGATTCCACGGCCTCAAGGGCTGTCCCATCGGGGTATCGCGGCATCTGCCGCGCCGGAAACGACCGCCAGCTCTCCGGCGTCCAGGCCTGCCGGGAAGAACTGTTGGGGCTGTGCGTCGCACTCATGGGTCGGATCCTAATTCCTCTGGATACAAAACAATCCCCGCCTGTGGCGGAAGGGGAGCCTTTATGTCGAAAAAAGCGCGGTATGGCAAAGCCTGTTCTTGGCGCCACGCACTATTGGCCGCCGCCCGTGGGCGGCAGATGTTGCATTGTGGCCACAGACGGCCCGCATCCATACGGTTTATGGTCGCATTCCCGCCTTCAGTCCCCATTATGTAAAAGAAACAGGGTTGGCCTGCCACGCCGGGACTTCCCCGCGGGAAGCGGGATTGGCATGCTGCACCCTACAGGTAAAAGGATTACGGATCATGGCCACGTCACGTGGGAAACTCTTAACCGCCCTGTCAGCAGGGCTGTGCCTGTTCAGCGTGACCGCATGGGCCGCGCCGGCGGATACGGACGACAACAGCCAGAGCGAGGACAGGATGACCGTCCATGGTCAGCGCGGCCACCTTCCCCCCGGTTATGAGGAAGCGCCGTCCATGGAACTGAACCATGGGCCGGACCCCGACCATCTGGAACATGTGCATCGTGATTCCGTTACAGGCACGGACCTGTCACGCTTCGGCAGCGCCTACCAGAGCAGCGGCATCAACGGTGACGGCCAGCTTGGCGATTCCACCGGCAATGGCTGGGTCGCCCCGCGCTGAATGAAAAAAAACCGCTGCCGGCATGAAGCTGGCAACGGTTTTTCAGCCGTGGCGTCCCTGGCGTTTCAGCCCGCGCTGCGCGGCGTTACCCGGGTGCGGGTGCGCATGGTCACGAATTCCTCCGCCGCGGTGGGATGGATGCCAATGGTGCGGTCCCAGTCGGCCTTCGTCAGTTCGCCCGTCACCGCAATGGCCAGTCCCTGCATGATTTCCGGCGCGTCATCGCCCAGCATGTGGGCGCCGCGCACGATCTGGCTGGCCTGATCGACCACCAGTTTCATGTAGGTCCGCTGTTCGCGCCCGCTCAGTGTATTGCGCATGGGGCGGAAGCGGCTGACATACACATCCACATCGCCATGCTGCGCGGCTTCCGCCTCCGTCTGGCCGACACTGGCCAGCGTGGGGGTGAAGAACACCGCCTTGGGCGTGGTGTCAAAGGACCACTGCCGGGGCGGCGTGGTCCCGAAAAGCCGGTCGGCCAGGATATGCCCCTCCGCAATGGCGACGGGGGTCAGGTTCAGCCGGTTGGTCGCATCGCCGATGGCGTAGATGCCGGGCACCGATGTCTCGCTGTTGGCATCGACGATGATGCGCCCGTTTTCCTGCGTGGCGATACCCGCCTCGATCAGCCCCAGGCCGGTCACCTTCGGGTGGCGGCCCGTCGCGAAGAACACGCAGTCGGTCACGATGCGCGTGCCGTTGTCCAGCGTCACGGCGAAGGTGTCATCCTCCAGCCGGTCGATGGCGGTGGGGGAGACACCGGCGTGCTGGCGGATGCCGCGCAGGTCGATGGCGTCGTGCAGGGCGTGGCGCAGGTCGGAATCGAAACCGCGCAGCGGCAGGTTCTGCCGGTAGACCAGATCCACCTCGGAGCCGAGGCCACGGAAAATCCCGGCGAATTCCACGCCGATATAACCGCCCCCCACCATGCACACCCGCGCGGGCCGCGCCTTGAGGTGGAACGCCTGATCGGATGAGATGGCATGCCCGATACCAGGTATGGCGGGCATGGTGGGCGTGGAGCCGACGGCAATGACGATCCGCTGCGCCGTCACCCGCCGGGGGGCCGCGTCGGGCGCCAGGGGGGATGGGTCGATACGCAGGGTATGCGCGTCCTCGATGGTGGCATGGCCGGTGAACAGGGCCACATCCGCCTTTTCCAGCATGGAGATGTAGATGCCGTTGAGGCGGGCGATCTCGTGGTCCTTGGCGGCGATCAGTTCCGCCCAGTCATTGTGCCCGCGCCGGGTGCTCCAGCCGAAGCCGTGGCTGTCATCCACCCAGTCGCCATAATCGCTGGCCTGGACCATGAGCTTCTTGGGCACGCAGCCCAGATTGACGCAGGTGCCGCCCCAGTGGCGGCTTTCCGCCACCGCCACGCGGGCGCCATGGCCCGCCGCGATGCGCGCGCACCGCACCCCGCCGGAACCCGCGCCGATGACGAACAGATCAAAATCATAACTCATGCCAGTTGCGCATCCTGTCTCGGCCGGAAAGACGAGCCAGCACACGCCATTCCGGCAAGGGACTGCAACGCATGGATGCGGCCCCGGTGAAATAGGTCCCGGCCGCCAGTCAGGGGCCGGGACACGGGTCAATCAGCGTTCGGCGAACGCCTTTTCCACCACATAGGCGCCGGGGTGGGAGTTGTTGCCTTCATCGAACCCGCGGTCCTGCAACATCTTTTCCGTATCGGCCAGCATCTCCGGCGAACCGCAGATCATGACACGGTCATGCTCGGGGTCGAGGGCGGGGATGTTCAGGTCCGTAAAGATCTTGCCCGTCTCGATCAGCTTGGTGATACGGTCGGTCACGGCGAATTCCTCGCGCGTGACGGCGGGGTAGTACAGCAGCTTGCCCGCCACGTCCTCACCCAGGAATTCATGCTCGGGCAGTTCATGGCGGATGTGGTTGGAATAGGCCAGCTCACCCGAAATACGGACCGTGTGGCTCAGGATCACATGCTCGTACCGGTCATAGCATTCCGGGTCCTTGATCAGGCTCATGAAGGGCGCGAGCCCCGTGCCGGTGGACAGGAAATACAGGTTGCGGCCCGGACGCAGGTTATCAAGCAGCAGGGTGCCCACCGGCTTGCGGCCGATCAGCACCTTGTCCCCCACCTTCACATGGCGCAGGCGCGAGGTCAGCGGGCCGTCAGGCACCGCGATGGACAGGAATTCGAGATGGTCCTCGTAATTGGCGCTGGCGATGCTGTAGGCGCGCAGCAGCGGCTTGCCCTCGACCTCGATGCCGATCATCGTGAACTGGCCGTTCTCGAAGCGCAGCGCGGGGTCGCGGGTGGTGGTGAAGCTGAACAGCCGGTCCGTCCAGTGGTGAACCGACAGGACGGTTTCCGCGTTCAGGTGACCGTATTCCTTGCTCGGCGCGGCGAGGTGGAACACGCCTTCCTGCCCTTCCACGGGTGCGAGTCCCGTGAGCATGGTTTCGGAAGTTGGCATAATCAACGTATCGGACATCAGGTTATCACTCTCCCGGCTGGACAGAACGCAGGCACAGGATGTCCTGAAACATGCGGCCGCCGCCACTGCGTGGCTGAGGCGGGAATGTCTAGGCCATCCACGGCGTGGAATTCCAGCACAAACAAATATATCACGCGCCACGGGAAGCTGAATTCACCGCACAATGCCCATGCCGGGGCGCTCATGTCACGTCACACGTGTACGATGCGGGTTTCTATTCAATGATTTCCGGTATTGATGCAAGTACTGAGTCCATTGTCCCCGCCGCGCAGATGACGCACATAGGCTAGATGACCTCAGAATTCCCCGACCGGGCCGCCCCGGCCCTGCTGGCGCTGGACGCCGCGATCGCATCCAGCGGGCTGCATGTTGAAAACCGCGAACGCCCGAAGCTGGAGCGCGTGATCGCGCGCATGCTGCAACCCGGCGCGGAGCGGATAGGGGACGCCGCCTTCCGCGCCGCGCTGTGTACCGTCCGGCGCAAGCCGTGGGGGTCGCGTCTCATGGACCTGACCCGCCGCGCGGGCAAGGTATGGGTGACCCGCGCCGATGCGGAGGCCGCGGCCACGGCGGTACAGGACCCCGAACCCGATGACGCCTGCCTGCTCGCGGCCCTGGCCCCCGTGCTGGAACACAGGCTGCGCGCCCAGGGCGAGACGCCGCGCGCGGCGGTGGACAACCTGCGCGCCGACCTGTTCGACGGAACCGGGCGCGTGCTGTCGCCTGCCGAGCTGCGCACGCTCGCCCTTGCCGTGGCGGACGCCTTCGCCCTGCCCGACGCCGATGTGTTCGCCACTGAACTGGAACGGGAGGAAAGCAGCCGCAGGGACCGCGACGCGCAGATAGAGGACACGGCCCGCACCCGCCGGCGCGAGGAAGTCCAGCGCCTGCGCGCGTGGGAAAAGAGCCTTGTCCCCTTTACCGACGTGCCCGGCCTGCTGCGCTGTTCCCAGCGCGAGGCGCTGCGCTGGATTGCCGAAAACCGCCTGCCCGTCGCCCGCCGCGTGCCCCAGCCCGGCGGCCAGGAACGCTGGGAGTTCGATCCCGCCGAGCTCATGGCCCTGCGCCAGAACCTGCCCCAGTGGCGTCGCGACAGCGCCGAAGGCCCGGCCCGCACGCCGCTGGCCCCCGACCTGGGCAACCGGCGCGTGGGCAATGCCGTGATCGCGCAGGTCGCGGCACTTGACCGCTACGCCGCGCATTTTCGCACCGCGCGCGCGCTCAAACGCCGCATAACGCTGGTCACGGGGCCGACCAACAGCGGCAAGTCCCATACCGCGCTCGATGCGCTGGCGGCGGCCGAAAGCGGGCTGGCGCTGGCCCCGCTGCGCCTGCTGGCCCATGAGTTCCGCGAGTCGCTGATGGCGCGCGGCGTGCCGACCTCGCTCGCTACGGGGGAAGAACGCATCGATGTGCCCGGCAGCCGCCACCTGGCCGCGACGGTGGAGATGTGCCCGCTGCACAACCCCGTGGATGTCGCCATCATCGACGAAGCCCAGATGCTGACCGACCCCGACCGGGGCGCGGCCTGGACGGCGGCGATCATGGGCGCGCCCGCGCGCCACCTGTTCGTGCTGGGCGCGCCGGACTGCATTCCCATGGTGCGGCGCATTGCGGAACTGTGCGGCGACCCGGTCGATGAAATCCGGCTTGAACGCAAAAGCCCGCTGGTCGCCGCCGAACGCGCCGTAAGCGTGCATGAACTGCAAAAGCACGATGCGCTGATCGCCTTTTCACGGCGCGAGGTGCTGGACCTGCGCGCCATGCTCCTGGCGCATGGCAAGCGCGTGGCCGTGGTGTACGGTGCGCTCAGCCCCGAGGTCCGCCGCGCGGAAGCCCAGCGTTTCAACAGTGGCGACGCGGATATCCTGATCGCGACCGACGCCATCGGCATGGGGCTGAACCTGACCATACGGCGCGTCATCTTCGCGGCGCTGCGCAAATATGACGGCACCCAGACACGCGACCTGAACCCGCAGGAAGTCAAGCAGATCGGTGGCCGCGCCGGGCGCTACGGCAAGCATGAACAGGGTGTCGTCGCCGTGCTGGAGGGTGTGGGCAGCCCGTCCTTCATCCACGCCATGCTGGCCGCCCCCCCGCAGCCGATCGAGGATATGCGCCCGCAGGTCCAGCCCGATGCCGACATCGTGCAGGCCGTGGCCGCCGAGATCGGATCCGACAGCCTGTTCGGCGTGCTGGTGCGCATCCGCCGCGCGGTGCTGCGGCGCGATGACCCGAATTACCGCCTGGCCAACATGGAACAGGCCTTCGCCATCGCCACGGCGCTGGAAGGGGTGGCGGACCTGACGCTGGCGCAACGCTGGGTCTATGCCATGTGCCCGGTGGATGACCGCGACAACGGCATCGAGCGCCTTGTGCACTGGGCGGCCGACCATGCGGCGGGCAATGCCGTGCCACCGCCCGGAACGGGCCGCCTGCCCGCGCCGGAACGCGCCGAGCGCACGGAACTGGAGCGGGCGGAAAAGCGGCACAAGCGGCTGGTGGCATGGCGGTGGCTGGCGCTGCGCTTCCCCGAGGCTTACGTGAACCGTGAGGACGCCGAAGCCACGACCGCGCGCCTGAATGACTGGATCGAGGATGTGCTGCGCCAGCAGAGCATCCGCGCCCGCGCGCCGCGTACCTCCCCTTTCAGCCCGGATGCCCGGGCCAATCCGCTGGGCCGTCGCAACCGCGACGCCCCGCCGCAGGGCAGGCGCCCCGCGCGCAGGCGGCGCTAGTTTCTGGGGCTGGAAGCTGTTTGAAAATAACCTGTTGATAAGAAAAACAAAAATTTTCGGGCGCCGTCTTTTTTTTTCAAAAAGGCGGCGTTTCCCGAAGCTTTTTGAAAAAAGCTTCACCAAAAACTTTCTTATGATTTACTGAGGCTCAGCCCGCGCGGATAACCTCCACGCCCCCCATATAGGGCCGCAGCACGTCGGGCACGGTAATGCTGCCATCTTCGTTCTGGTAGTTTTCCATCACCGCGATCAGCGTGCGCCCCACCGCCAGCCCCGAGCCGTTCAGGGTATGGACAAAGGCGGGCTTGCCATCCGCCGCGCGGTAGCGGGCATTCATGCGCCGGGCCTGAAAGTCGCGCGTGGTGGAACATGACGAGATTTCGCGCCACGCCTTCTGCCCCGGCAGCCAGGCCTCCAGGTCGAATGTCCTGGCCGCGCCAAAGCCGGTATCCCCCGCGCAGAGCTGCATGCGGCGATAGGGAACGCCCAGCCGCTCCAGCACCATCTCGGCGCAGCGAGTCATGCGTTCGAGTTCGGCGTCACTTTCCTCGGGCGTGGTGATGCTGACCATCTCCACCTTCTGGAACTGGTGCTGGCGCAGCATCCCGCGCGTATCGCGCCCGGCGGCCCCTGCCTCGCTACGGAAGCATGAGGACAGGGCGACATTGCGCCGGGGCAGTTCGCCTGCGGGCAGGATCTGGCCCGCGATGCTGGCGGTCAGCGGCACTTCCGCCGTGGGGATCAGCCAGCGGCCATCTTCGGTGCGGAAGGACTGGTCGGCGAATTTGGGCAGCTTGTCGGTGCCGTACATGGCCTCGTTATTGACCAGAACGGGCACGTTGGTTTCCACGTAACCGTTCTCACCCGTATGCAGGTCGAGCATGAACTGGCCCAGCGCGCGTTCCATGCGCGCAAGCTGCCCGCGCAGCACCACGAAGCGCGCGCCGGACAGGCGGGACGCGGTCTCGAAATCCATGAGGCCGAGCGCCTCGCCCAGTTCGAAATGCTCGCGCGGCGTGAACGGGAATTCCCGTAGCGCGCCATGCTGGTGGACCACCACGTTGGCGCTCTCGTCCGCCCCGTCCGGCACGCTGGCGTCCAGCCGGTTGGGCAGGCGCTCCAGCGTGCCGCGGATACGACTGTCGAGGTCGTCCACCTGGGTCTGGAACGCCTCCATGCGCGCCTTGGCGCACGCCACCTCGGCCTCGAGAGCGGAACTGTCGGCGCCGGTCCTGCGCAGCGCCCCGATTTCCTTCGAGATCTGCTTGCGGCGGGCCTGAAGTTCCTGCAGGGCCGTCTCGGCGGCGCGGCGCTCACGATCCAGCAGCAGCAGGGCGGTGGCCACGGCGGGCTCGCCGCGTCGCTTCAGGGCGGCGTCAAAACCCTCCGGATCGGCGCGGAGGGCGCGCAGGTCATGCATCAGGTCGTCTCCTCGGTTTCTTCAGGCGGATTGCGCGGCTCGACAAGGCGGGCGCAAAGGATGGAAATCTCGTACAGCCCGATCAGCGGCACGGCCAGCCCGGTCTGGGTAATCACGTCGGGCGGGGTCAGGATGGCGGCGACGACAAACGCGCCCACATAGGCGTAACGCCGCACCCGCGCCAGCCCCCTGGACGTGACCAGCCCCACACGCGCCAGCAGCGTCAGCACCACCGGCAGTTCGAACGCCATGCCGAAGGCCAGGATCAGCTTCATGACCAGTGACAGGTATTCCGACACCTTGGCCTGCAGTTCGATCTGGAGGCCGTCCTGCCCGTCCGCCGTCTGGAACGACAGGAAGAACTTCCACGCGGCGGGGAAGATGAAATAATAGGCCAGCGCCGCCCCTATGGCGAACATGACCGGTGTCGCGACAAGAAACGGGGCGAAGGCGCGCTTCTCGCTCCGGTACAGCCCCGGGGCGATGAATATCCACGCCTGCACCGCGATCATGGGAAAGGACAGGCAGGCCGCGCCGAAGAAGGCGACCTTCATGTAGGTGAAAAAAGCCTCGTACAGCGCGGTGTAGATCAGGTGCGGCTGTTCGCCCTTCTGGCGCATGATGGCGCCGAGCGGCCGGGCCAGGAAGAAATAGATCTGTTCCGAATAATAGTAACAGATGGCAAAACACACCACGAAGGTCGCCATGGACCACAGCAGCCTGCGCCGCAGCTCGACCAGATGCTCAAGCAGCGGCATGGGCTGGTCGTTGATCGAATCCTCGTTCAGGGGCCTGTCTCCTGCGTCCATCGCGTTACTGGTCCTGCCCGCCCGCCGCAACGGAAATGCGCCGCCCTGCATGGATCACCCTTACCGGCGGCAGGAAGGCGGGCGGGGAAAGATGGGGCATCTCGGCCGCGATGCGCCGTGCCGTGCGCGGCGGCAGGAAATCAGGGGCGTCGACCCGCTCGCCTGCATCGGCCACGTCCTGCGCCATATCCATCAGGGGGGGGATATGATGAAGGGGGGGCAGCGTCCGTTCGGGCATGTCCGTGGCAGGCGGCCCCGGCGGCGGGGTCACGACCGGCGCGAGCGGCCGCTCGTCAAGCGTGCGGCGCAGCGTGCCGTCGCCGTCAATGGCCTTCATGATCTTGTCGCGCACGTTCAGCCGCCGGAGCTGGCCAAGCTGGTCACGCGCTTCGGTCAGATCCGCCTCGCGCACCATTTCATCCACATGGGACTGGAATTCGGTAGCCAGCCCCCGCGCCTTCCGGATAAGGCCGGTAACCGTGCGGATGGCGACGGGCATGTCCTTCGGGCCGATCAGCAACAGGCCCACCACCCCGACCAGGGCAAATTCAGACCACGCGAAATCGAACATGAACCCTGTATCCTTCACCACCGCCGGGGCATTGCGCCACCGGCGCGCCCCCGTATCCTAGCACAGCTTCCCGCACACCTATCATGACACGGGCGGGTCAGGAACCTCGGGGTCGGTATCGGGCACTTCCACCAGCAGTTCCTCCCGCCGGGGCAGATCGCCCAGATCCTTGAGGCCAAAATGCCGCAGGAACCCGGACGATGTCCCCCACAGGATGGGCCGCCCCGGCACTTCCTTGCGGCCCAGCGGCATGACGAGTTCCGCCTCCAGCAAGGTATCAAGCACCTGCTGGCTCAGGCTTACGCCGCGGATTTCCTCGATCTCGGCACGGGTGCAGGGCTGGTGATAGGCGATGATGGCCAGCGTTTCCATGGTCGAACGCGCCAGCCTGCGCGGGCGCGGCATCACGCGGGTCAGCCGGGACGCAAGATCCGGCGCGGTGCGGAACTGCCAGCCCCCCGCCACTTCCACCAGCACGACGCCACGCCCGGCATACCGCGCGACCAGCGCCGCCAGCGTCGCCGCGACATAGGCGTCCCGATCCGCCACATCATGCGGGACACCGCCCTGCGCGCTCAGCACCTCGGCCACGGCGCGGGTGCTGAGCGGATCGGCGCGGGCAAAAATCAGGGCTTCCACCAGCCGGATGGAAAACTCCCGCACCTTTATGTCCGCACCGGCTTCCCTGCTTTCCGGCATGTCCTGCCCGGGCTGTTGGGGCGTATCGTTCATCAGTCCAGTTCCCCTTCCGGTTCCGTCATTGCGGCATCATCCCTACGTTCACGCAGCAGGATACGGCCGAACTGCGCGGCCTGCTGCAGTTCGATCCTGCCATCGCGCGCCATTTCAAGGCTGGCGAGCAGCGTGCCCGCGACAGCGGCGCGGCGGCCGGTCTCCACCATTCCCTCCGTCGCGTCGGACGGGGGTGGCAGGTCGGGCATGAACCGCTCCAGCCCGCACCACCGCGCCGGGTCATTGACCCCGCCCAGCATGCGCCGCAGCCGTTCCAGCGCATCCTGCACGGTCCAGAAACGCAGAACGCGCGGCTGATAGACGGATTTGCGCGCCCGCCGCCGCATGGCCGCCATGTAACCGCGCATGAGCTGCGGCACATCGACCGCCAGCCCCGAACGGTCAATGGCCACCAGGCTTTCCCCCGCCCCGCGCCCGAAAACATCGTGACCCAACTGGGGCCGCCCGGCCAGCCAGCGGCCAAGCTGGACCATGCGTTCGAGTTCCAGCAGCCGCTCATGCAGCAGGGCGGCGGCTTCCTCGGCATCGGTGGCTTCGGCGTCGTCCTCGGGCAGGAGCAGGCGTGACTTGAGCCATGCCAGCCATGCCGCCATGACCAGCCAGTCCGCCGCCAGTTCCAGCCGGACACGCTGCGCCGAACGCACGACAGCCAGGAACTGCTCCACCACCTGCAGGATGGAAATGCGCCACAGATCCACCTTCTGCGCCCGCGCCAGTTCCAGAAGCAGGTCCATCGGCCCCTCGAACCCCTCCAGATACACGACGGGCGCGGTCGTCATGACCGTGGATGGGGCGGGGATGGCGCTATCCCCTGTCACCACTTCCCCTGCCCGCTGGTGCGCGCGCCGTCATGCTCAGGAATGAACCGGGTCACACGGCAGGCTTTTCGCCCTGACTTTCGCGCACAGCGCCGTGGCCTGCGCCCTGTCCAGCCCCCTGATCCGCAGCCGGTAGAAGGTCCGGCCATTGCGCTCCGCCTTCACCACGGCGGGCCTGTAGTCACCAAACACGCCGGGGTAGCGGCTGGTCAGGCTGTTCCAGCTTTTCATGGCCGCCGCCTGTGTATCCAGCGCCGCAAGCTGCACGCCATATGCCCCATCGCCCGTATTCAGCGCGCGCGGCACGGGCGGCGGCAGGTGGGCGGGAGCCGGGGCTTCGGCCTGTGGCGCGGGCAACGGCGCGGGCGCGGGCGCCACAGGGGCCGTGGCGGGCGGCGGCGTGGGCGCAACCGCCGCCGGGGGCGTGGCGGAAGGCGCGGGGGGTGGGGCCGCGACGTTCCCGCCATTATTCCCGCCATTGGGGGCGGGAGGGGTATCCGCACCCGCATTCTGGCCATACTGGCGCGCCATGGCGTCGGGCTGCGGCTGTTCGGGCGGCGGTGACAGGCGCATCACCCCGCCATCCGCCGACATGCCGTCCGCCGCGCCCAGAATCTGCATCCCGCCCGGATCGGCGGGCTTGACCCGCACCGGACCCGGCGGCGGGCCCAGCACGGGAATCCCGCCCTGATGATGGCCGAACAGCGACCACCCCCCGATCGCCACCACCAGCACGCCACCCAGCCCCGCCGCGCCATAGACCAGCCTGCGGGTCATGGGGTCGGTTCCCAGCAGGTTGCTGCCCGCCATCCGCGCCAGCAGGGCGCGGACATCCAGCCCCGCCCTGCCGGCGGATGCGCGCGGGCGCGTGCCCTCGGAGGGTTCCATGGGGCGGCGCGGGTCCAGATCGGGGTTGGAATCCGCCCCCATGCGTTCACGCGCGCGGTTGCCCGACGCCATGTAGGGATCGGGGGCCGCCGGGTTGCGGCCGCCATCATCCGGCGGGGTCGCGCCGGGGGGGGAGTTTTCAGGGGTCATCGCATCTCCTCGACCGGCTGCACGCCGAGCACCTTCATGCCCGAACGCAGCACGGTTGCCGTCGCCTCGACAAGGGCGAGCTTGGTGCGGGTGGTGGCAATCTCATCTTCCTGAATGAAACGCAGGGTCGTGTCCTCACGCCCCCGGTTCCACAATGCATGAAAATCGGACGCCAGTTCATTAAGATAGAACGCAATGCGGTGCGGCTCATGCGCGGCGGCGGCGGATTCCACCATACGCGGCCACTGCGCCATGCGTTGCAGCAGCGCCAGTTCGGCATCCGACGTCAGGCCCGACAGGTCGGTCGCGGCCAGTTCGGCGGGCGTGATGCCGCCACCCAGCCTGCCTTCATTGGCCAGCCCCGCCGCCGCGCGCAGCACCGAACAGCAGCGCGCATGGGCATACTGCACATAGAAGACCGGGTTGTCGCGGCTCTGCGCCACGACCTGGTCCAGGTCGAATTCCATCTGCGCATCGGCCTTGCGGGTCAGCATGGTGAAGCGCACGGCGTCACGACCGACCTCGTCAATCAGGTCGCGCAGCGTCACGAACGTCCCGGCGCGCTTGGACATGCGCACCGGCTCCCCATCACGCACGATGCGCACGATCTGGCACAGCAATACATCGAGCACCGGGCGGCCCTCATGCGCCAGCGCCGCCACGGCGGCCTTCATGCGCGTGACGTAGCCGCCATGGTCGGCCCCCCACACATCCACCAGCACATCCGCGCCCCGGCGGATCTTGTCGGCATGGTAGCCGATGTCATTGGCGAAATAGGTGTTCGACCCATCGGACTTGCGCAGCGGGCGGTCCACGTCATCACCGAATTCGGTGGAGCGGAACAGCGTCTGCGGGCGGGCTTCCCAGTCATCGGGCAGCTTGCCCTTGGGCGGCTCCAGCACGCCTTCGTAGATCAGGCCCTTTTCCGCCAGCCGGGCGATGGCGCGGTCGGTTTCACCATCGGCCAGAATCCGCGCCTCGCTGGTGAAGACGTCGTGATGCACGCCAAGGGCATCCAGATCCTCGCGGATCATGGCCATCATGATATCAACCGTCTCGCCCTTCACGGTCTCAAGCCATACGGAAGGGTCGGCGGGATTCGCGTCCGCCGCCGCCAGGCTGCCCCCGTGGCGGCTGACCAGCGCCTCGCCCACGGGCACCAGATAGTCGCCGCCGTACTGGATCGCGCCGCCGGGAACAAGGGCGGCGAAGGCTTCCTGCGTCATGCGGGTGCCGAGCACCTGCAGGTAGCGCCAGTAGGCCGCCCAGGCCAGCGCGATGACCTGCGCGCCCGCGTCGTTGATGTAATATTCCTTCGTGACCGTATATCCGGCCTTGGCCAGCAGGTTGGCCAGCACGTCGCCCACCACGGCCCCGCGGCAATGGCCGACATGCATCGGCCCGGTCGGGTTGGCGGAGACATACTCCACATTCACCTTCACGCCCCGGCCCGCCGTGCCACGGCCGTACTCCTCGCCCGCTTCCAGCACCTCGCGCGCCACGTCCTGCCATACGCTGGCGGCAAGCGTCATGTTGACGAAGCCCGGCCCCGCCACTTCCGCGCGTGCGATACCGGGCACGCCCGCCAGCACGGTGGCCAGTTCGGCCGCGATCTCGGCCGGGCGGCGGCGTGCGGCCTTGGAAATGACCAGCGCCGCGTTGGTGGCCAGATCCCCATGGGCGGGGTCACGGGTGGGGGTGACTTCGACCCGGTCCAGCATCGCACCCGGCAGATCGGGCATGATCTGGCGCAGCGCGTCGCGCACATGCGAGAGGTAACGGGCGAACAGACTGTCTGACATGCGGCTTCGGCTTCCCAACAAACGGTAATGGACCCTGCGGTCCGGCATAAAGGGCCCGCGCGGCTGCCCGGCGGGCATGGCAGGCGGATATCTTGCTGCGCGTGTTTCACCCCGGCGAGGACAGGTCCGTCAACCGTCGATATTCCTCCATCGCGCAGCGATCGGTCATCCCGGCTATATAATCGGCCACCACGCGGCACGCGCGCGCCCTGTCCCCGCCCTCACACGCCGCCACCGCCAGTTCACGCCAGCCATCGGGCAGCAGGCCGGGATTTTCCGACAGGATGGTAAAAATCGATTCGACCGTCAGCCGCGCCTTGCGTGTCATGCGGTTGACGCGCCAGTGCCGGTAAAGGCGCGCGTACAGGAATTTGCGGATTTCCAGATTGGCCGCCGCCGTTTCCGGGCTGTAGGCCACCACGGGGCCGGCGGCATGGCGGATATCGTCCGCGCCACGCGGGGCGAGGCGTTGCAGGTTGCGCTGTGTCTGGCCGATCAGGTCCATGGCCAGCGTGTTGATGACACGGCGGATCGTCTCATGGCGCAGGCGGGGGTCACGATCGCTTGCGCCATGCGCGCCCGCGCGCTGGGCGGCGCGGGCTTCGGCCAGGGCGTCCCCCACCACGGGCAGGGCCTCAAGCTCCCCGATATGCAGGAGCCCCGCGCGCAGGCCATCGTCCAGATCATGGGCGTGGTAGGCGATATCGTCCGACACGGCGGCGACCTGCGCCTCGGCCGAGGCATAGCTGTCGAGTTCCAGCCGGTGCCGCGCCGCGTAATCGGCCACATAGGCGGTGGGGTGGTCCACCGGGCCGTTATGCTTGGCCAGCCCCTCAAGCATTTCCCATGTCAGGTTCAGGCCATCGAAGGCGAAATAGCGCCGCTCCAGCAATGTCACCAGCCGCAGGGACTGGGTATTGTGGTCGAAGCCGCCCCACGGCTTCATGGCGGCGGAAAGCGCTTCCTCCCCCGCATGGCCGAAGGGGGTGTGGCCAAGGTCATGCGCCAACGCGAGGCCTTCGGTCAGGTCTTCCTCCAGCCCCAGCCTGCGGGCGATGGAGCGCGCGACCTGGGCCACTTCCAGCGAATGGGTCAGGCGCGTGCGAAAGAAATCGCCTTCGTGGTTGAGGAAGACCTGGGTCTTGTACTGGAGCGTGCGAAACCCGGCGGAATGGATGACCCGGTCGCGATCGCGCTGCCACGGGCTGCGTGTGGGGGCTTCGGCCTCGGGGTGGAGGCGGCCACGGGCCGTTGCGGTCTGGACAGCGTAGGGTGCAGTATTCATATAGGATCAAGACCCAGCCATGGATGCGGCGACATATGATGATGCCGTTCGCCCATCCTAACCCGCGCGCAGCCCGTGGCCAACATGATCCAGCCCCGGCGCGTTCCACAGATCATGGTGAACCCGATGTCCACGTCTCCCTCCCCGACTACAGAGAGCTTCCGTGTATCGGACGCGGCGGCGAAGCGCCTGCGTGAAATACTGGACGGGCAGGCCCCCGGCCCCACGGGCGAACCGGCGCTGCGCGTATCGGTCCTGGCGGGGGGGTGCAACGGATTCCAGTATAAATTCGCCCTTGAGCCCGATGCCACGCCCGATGATATCGTGATCGCGGCGGGCACGGCGCGCGTGCTGGTCGACCCGGCCAGCATGGACCTGCTGGCGGGCGCGGAGCTGGACTTCAACGACAGCCTGATGGGCGCGCACTTTACCGTGCGCAACCCCAATGCCGCGTCATCGTGCGGGTGTGGCACCAGCTTTTCGGTCGAATGATGAAATTCGCCACCTGGAACGTCAATTCCATCCGCCAGCGTCAGGACCATGTGCTGGACTACCTTGCCCGTGAACAACCCGACGTGCTGGCGTTGCAGGAAATCAAATGCGCGACCGACCTCTTTCCCGTCGAGGCGTTCCGCGCCGCAGGCTACGACAGCGTGGTGGTGGGGCAGAAAAGCTATAACGGCGTCGCCATCCTGACGCGGCATCCCCACACGGTCATCCATGACAGCCTGCCCGGCTGGGAAACCGACCCGCCGCAGGCCCGCTACGTGGAAATACGCACCTGCGGGCTGGTGTTTGGCAACCTGTACCTGCCCAACGGCAATTCCGGCGGCAGCGTAGGCTACGAATCCAAGCTGGCCTTCATGGACGCACTGGCGCTGCATGCCCATGCCATGCTTCAGGCCGGACAGGATTTCGTCCTGCTGGGGGACTACAATGTCTGCCCCACCGATGAAGACTGCGCCCCCGGCGCGCTCGCCCCCGATGACGCCCTGCTGCGCCCGCAGAGCCGCGCGGCCTTCCGCCGCCTGCTCTGGCTGGGGCTGACCGATGCGTTGCGCGCCCTCCACCCCACCGGGGCGTTCTATACCTTCTGGGATTATCAGGCCGCCGCCTGGCAGCGCGACAGCGGGCTGCGGATCGACCATGCCCTGCTCTCGCCGCGTGTGGCCGAACGGCTGCTTGGCGCGCTGCCCGCGCGCGCGGAACGTGGCAGACCCCAGCCTTCCGACCATGTGCCGCTGGCGGTTACGCTGGAGGACGCGCCGGGCTGACAACGGCCCCGCGCCCGGGTAGCGCGCCCGTGCCGGGGCAGTGATCGGGCACGGGGAGCGGCCTGAACTCCCGCAGGGTTCCGGCCATGCGGAACTGGCCGAAATCCAGCTCCACCCTGTCGGCCACCCCATTGGCGAAATAACGCATGCCCGTCTCGAACATCGGGGCCATGTCGCGCGTGGTGGTGTTGTAATAGGCCACATGCGCCCGCACTGCCGCAAGCGGGGACAGCGCCGCGACGGAAGTGGCGACGGGCGGCGCCTGCCGGCCAAGCAGCAGCACATAGGTACCCAGCGCGCCAGAATCCACCGTGCCATCGAACAGATAGGGTGAAATCTGCCCCCTGCCCGCCAGCCCGGCCTGGATTATGGCGGCGGTATGCGCGACGGGAAACAGGGTGTCGGCCGGCAGCGCCACGTCATGCGCCACGGGGGCTGTATAATGCACGCTGCCCCCGGCGGGGCGCATCCGGGCCTCCCCCGCGATACGGGGGGCGGGGCTGCCGTTTTCCGTCTGGTCGGCACGGAAGATGAGGGAGGAGCCGTCCTTTTCCTCCAGCACGGCATAATCCGAATCGCTGACCGCTTCCGCCCCGCCGCGCCCGGTCGTGCGCAGGTGCAACTGCTGCTGCATTGACCATGTCGAACACATATCGAACAGGACGAAGGTCAGTTTCCCTTCCGCGGTGACCACATCGCCACCATTCACGGCGGACAGGGACAGGTCATACACCGCCCGGTGGGCCAGCATGGCGGGCGGGGCCGCCATGGCGCATCCCTGCCACAGGGCCGTGGCCATGATGGCCGCGACCATGCCCGCCGGGTAATTTCGGCCACGGCGTAGCAGGAACCGCCAGCCCGCCATGGCCATGCGCTCAGCCCTTCGCCTGGCCGGGCTTGGGACGCGGCAGGTCAAGGGCGAGGGAAAGTTCCTTGAGCCGCTGCGGCTCGACCGGGGCGGGCGCGCCCATCATCAGGTCCTGGCCCTGCTGGTTGAGCGGGAACAGGATCACCTCGCGGATGTTGGGCTCATCGGCCAGCAGCATCACCATGCGGTCCACGCCCGGCGCGGATCCGCCATGCGGCGGCGCGCCGTAACGGAAGGCGTTGAGCATGCCGCCGAAGCGGGCCTCGACCTCACTGGCCGGATAGCCCGCGATCTCGAAGGCGCGGATCATCACATCGGGCTGGTGGTTACGGATCGCGCCCGAGGACAGTTCCACGCCGTTGCACACGATGTCGTACTGGAACGCCTTGATGGTCAGCGGATCCTGTGTCTGGAGCGCCTCCATGCCCCCCTGCGGCATGGAGAAGGGGTTGTGGGAGAAGTCGATCTGCCCCGTTTCCTCATTACGCTCGTACATCGGGAAATCCGTGATCCAGCAGAAGCGGAAGGCATTGTGTTCGATCAGCTCAAGCTCGGTCGCGACGCGCGTGCGCACGCTGCCGGAGAAGCGGACCATCTCATCGCCCTTGCCCGCGACGAAGAACACCGCGTCGCCCGCCTTCAGTCCGGTTTTGGCGCGGATGGCCTCGATCCGGTCGGCCTCGAGGTTCTTCGCGATCGGGCCCTTGCCGCCATCCTCGGCAAAGATGATGTAGCCAAGACCGCCCGCACCGGATTCCCGCGCCCAGTTATTGAGCTTGTCAAAGAACGCGCGGGGGCGATCCCCCGCCCCGGGCGCCGGGATGGCGCGGATCTGGCCGCCATCGGCCGCGATGCGGGCGAACAGGCCAAAGCCGGACCCGGCAAAGGCCTCGGTCACGTCCGAAAGCAGGAGCGGGTTGCGCAGGTCGGGCTTGTCGCTGCCATACACTTCCATGGCCGTGGCGTAGGGAATGCGCGCGAACGGGGCCTGGCTGACGATGCGCCCGCCGCCGAATTCCCTGAACACGCCTTCCATCACCGGCTCAAGGGTTGCGAACACGTCTTCCTGTGTGGCGAACGCCATCTCGAAATCAAGCTGGTAGAACTCACCCGGCGAACGGTCGGCACGGGCCGCTTCATCACGGAAGCACGGCGCGATCTGGAAATAGCGGTCGAACCCCGCCACCATGGCCAACTGCTTGAACTGCTGCGGGGCCTGCGGCAGGGCGTAGAACTTGCCTGGATGCATGCGCGCGGGCACGAGGAAGTCACGCGCGCCCTCGGGTGAGGACGCGGTCAGGATCGGGGTCTGGAACTCCACGAAACCAAGGTCCGTCATCCGCCTGCGCAGGCTCGCGATCACCTGTGCGCGCAGCATGATGTTGCGATGCACCTTGTCACGCCGCAGGTCGATGTAGCGGTAGGTCAGGCGCAGGTCCTCAGGGTAATGCTCGTTGCCCGCCACCTGCAGCGGCAGCACGTCGGCGCTGGACTGCACCTCGATTTCACGCGCGCGCAGTTCGATCTCACCCGTGGGCAGGTTGGGGTTCGCGGTCGCGCCGTCGCGCAGCACGACTTCGCCGGTTACCGTCAGCACGCTTTCCACCCGCACCCGCTCGGCCGTTTCCAGCACGGGGGAGCCGGCCGGGATCACGATCTGCGTCATGCCGAAATGATCGCGCAGGTCAATGAACAGCAGGCCGCCATGATCGCGCTTGCTGTGTACCCACCCCGAAAGGCGGGCCGTCTGCCCGGCGTCGGCAGCCCGCAGGGCCGCACAGCTATGGGTACGATAGGGATGCATGCTCTTGTCCTGATTCTACCAGATTCCGGGGGGCGCGACCTGTTGGTACGCGCCCGGTTGCTGGCGCGACAAAGCCAATCCTGCCCCCACCTGTCAAGGTTATAGGTAACTGCCCGCCCCGTACGGGGCGGGGCTCAGACGTATTCGGGGAACAGGTCGCACAGGCCATCCGCCGTGGCGGGGCAGCG
Organism: Komagataeibacter sp. FNDCR2; assembly: GCF_021295395.1. NCBI lineage: Bacteria > Pseudomonadati > Pseudomonadota > Alphaproteobacteria > Acetobacterales > Acetobacteraceae > Komagataeibacter > Komagataeibacter sp. FNDCR2. The sequence continues at coordinate 2,609,538 of NZ_JAIWOU010000001.1, read as the reverse complement.
GCCACGTTCGGTAATCAGCCCCGTGACCAGTCGCGCAGGCGTGACATCGAAGGCCGGGTTGGCCCCGTGGCTGCCATCGGGCACGAGCTGGACGGTCGTGGGCACACCGGCTTCGTTACGCCCCTGTATGTGGGTGACTTCGCGGCCCGGGCGTTCCTCGATCGGGATTTCCCGCACGCCGTCGCTTATGGTCCAGTCAATGGTGGTGGAAGGCAGCGCCACCCAGAAGGGCACGCCATTGTCCCGCGCCGCCAGCGCCTTGAGGTAGGTGCCGATCTTGTTGGCGACATCACCCGTGCGGGTCACGCGGTCGGTGCCGACAATGACCATGTCCACCATGCCGTGCTGCATCAGGTGGCCACCGGCGTTGTCCGCGATGACGGTATGCTTCACCCCATGGCGGCCGAGTTCCCATGCCGTAAGGGACGCACCCTGGTTGCGCGGGCGCGTCTCGTCCACCCATACATGCACGTCGATGCCACGGTCATGCGCCATGTAGATGGGGGCCAGCGCCGTGCCCCAGTCCACCGTCGCGATCCAGCCCGCGTTGCAATGCGTCAGGATATTGACCGGGCCGGGACGGAGGCTGGCCACCTGCTCGATCAGTTCCAGTCCCTGCCGGCCGATGGCCTCGTTCTGGATCACGTCTTCATCACAGATACGCCCGGCCTCGTCATACGCCGCCGCCACGCGCCCGGCGGGCGCGGTGGTACGCAGGCGTATCAGCATACGCCGGATCGCCCATGCAAGGTTGACCGCCGTGGGGCGGGTGGCCGCCAGCAGGGCGGCGTCACGTTCCATGGCCGCGTCGCTGCTATCGTGGCGCAGGGCAAGCGCCAGCCCATAGGCGGCGACCGCGCCAATCAGCGGCGCGCCACGCACCTGCATGGTGCGGATGGCGTGCGCCACCTGGTCGCGTTCGGTCAGGCGCAGGATATCAAGCGACCAGGGCAGCCGGGTCTGGTCAAAGATATGGACTGACCAGCCATCCTCCGCATCCACCCAGACACTACGATAGGAGACGTTATCAATTTTCATATATTCATTGCCACCGTCGAAAAACCGGAACACATCACAAGGACGCGTAGGGAAGCATCCGGCCCGCGTGTATTCAAGCCCCCCGGGCCGAATACTTTATCAGGGGCGCGCGGGGATTTTCATTCCGCCCGGCCTGCCCCGCATAGATATGCGCGCAAGGGGGGAATAAAAGAGGTATCGCGTTCCAAAAAAAACATCCCGCCATGCACAGGCATGGCGGGACGTGACAACTCAGACCGGAGGGATGGATCAGCCCTGCGGGCCGTCCGACACCGGCAGGCGGGTCAGGATGGAGGTCAGGCGCTGGGCGAAGCCGGTCGGATCCTTCGGGCTTTCGCCATCCTGAATCCGGGCCATGTCCATCAGCACCAGCGCGATATCCTGCACCGGGTCGCCATTCCTTACCCGCGTGGCCAGATCAAGGATCAGCGGATGGGCGGGATTGACCTGCAGCACAGGGGCCGTATCGGGCACCTGCTGGCCGCTGCGCTTCATCAGCCGGATCATCTGCAGGTCGGGGCCGGATTCGGGGGCTGCCAGCACCACGGCGCTGTTGACCAGCCGATTGGTGCCCTTCACGTCCGAAACCGTGTCCCCCAGCGCTTCCTTCAGCGCGGGGATGACCACTTCCAGCGCGCTCTTTTCTTCCGCCGTTTCCTCGGGCGCGCCAAACTTTTCCAGGTCGGTGTGGAACTGGCTGATATTGCGCAGGGGCGTATCCTTGTACACGCCCAGACGGTCCGGCCAGAAGGAATCCACCGCGTCCGACAGCAGCAGCACCTCGATCCCGCGCGCGCGGAAGCCTTCAAGCTGCGGCGAGGTGGGCAGCATTTCCGTACGGTCGCCGGTCAGGTAATAGATTGCTTCCTGTTCCGGTTTTTTACGTTCCAGATACGCATCAAGCGTGGTCCAGCCTTCCTGCGTGCTGGAACGGAAGCGCGCGATGGTGGCCAGTTCGGTGCGGTGCTCGGCGTCGTCCCAGATGCCTTCCTTGAAGGTGGGGCCGAAATTGTCCCAGAATTTCTCGAAATCCGCTTCATCTCTGGCGCGGGTCTTGAGTTCCGAGATCACGCGGTTGGTCACGGCCTTGCGGATGCGCGCGAGAACGGGGGTGGCCTGCAACATCTCACGCGAGACGTTGAGCGGCAGATCCTCCGTATCGACCACGCCGGTTACAAAGCGCAGCCACGGCGGCAGCAGCCCGGCATCGTCGGTAATGAACATACGGCGCACATGCAGGCGGATCTGGCTTTCGCGCACCGGCTCGGCGAATTCGAAGGGCTTGCTGCCCGGAATGAACAGCAGGGCCGAGAATTCCAGCGTCCCTTCGGCATGCCAGTGCAGCGTGGCCCACGGCGTATCGAAATTATGGCTGACGTGACGGTAGAACTCGTTGAGCTGTTCTTCATCAATCTCGCCACGTGGCTTGCGCCACAGGGCCGTGCCCTTGTTCGCGGCGGTTTCCTCGCCATCCTTGACGATGCTGATGGGCCAGGAGATGTGATCGGCCCATTTGCGCACGATCGTCTCGAGCTGCCATGAATCAAGGAAGTCATTCGCGTCTTCCTTGATGTGCAGGATGATGTCGGTGCCCGCCTTCTCACGCGTGGCGGGGCTTATGGTGTAATTGCCCTTGCCGGTGGAGGACCAGCGCCATGCTTCCTCGCTGCCCGCGCGGCGTGAAATCACGTCCACCCGGTCCGCCACCATGAAGGCGGCATAGAAGCCCACGCCGAACTGCCCGATCAGGCTGGGCTTGTCCTCGGGCTTCGCGTTGGCCAGTTCCTCGCCAAAGGCGCGGGTGCCGGAACGCGCGATGGTGCCCAGGTTACGGGCCAGCTCATCCTTGCCCATGCCCGCGCCGTCATCGCTGATTGTCAGCAGGCGGGCATCCTTGTCGGGGTTGATGCGGATCTTCGCATCATCGGGCAGGGCGCGCGCGCCATCGGTCAGGGCCTCGAAACGGCGCTTGTCAGTAGCATCGGCGGCGTTGGCCACCAGTTCACGCAGGAAAATCTCACGTTCCGAATAAAGGGCATGCACCACAAGGTCGAGCAGCCGCCCGACCTCGGCGCTGAATTCATGCTGTTCGCCCGAGGCTTCGGGTGGGGTTGCCGTGGTCTGTTCGGTCATTGTCTGTCCTGTTATTTATGGAAATGCCGGTAGGTTACAATTTGTATGGGATATGGAAATCTTTGCGGGGATTTCAATGGCCTGCCATGGCGTGTTTTCAGTCAAAATCCGTTGGCAGGTCCGCATTGCGGGCATGGACGAACATGCGCGCGATCTGTGCGGGCAGCACGCGCCCCACCGATAGGTCGGCGGGAATGTCCGCCGCGCCGAACCAGCCGATTTCCGATGTCTCGATACTGGTCCGCGCCACGCCGCCGGTCAGTTCACACAAAAAGAACAGCGTGTAGCACGGAAAAGGACCGGGCGGATGGCCCTGCCGGTCACGGTCCCATACCGCCGCGAGGCGGGTCACGCGGATGGTGTGGCCACTTTCCTCACGCACTTCCTTGATCACGTTTTCCACCGGGGTCAGGTTCACATCCGCCCATCCGCCCGGCAGGGTCCAGCGGTCATGATCGAGCCGCTCGCGCACCATCAGGATACGCCCGCGCGCATCGAACACGCCCGCACGGACCACGACCTTGGGCGTGGCGTAGCCATGCTGCCCGGCAAGCAGGTCCAGCACGCGGTCCATCACCGCCCCGCTGCCCACGGCCATCATGTCGGCCGCGATCTTCCTTATGTTTTCATAGCGTTCCCGATCAAACGGGTTCTGGGTAAAGGCCAGTCCGCTCTGGGCCAGGGCCTGCAGTTCACGCGCCCATAGCAGCCATTGCGGCATGGCCCGCGTCGTCACGGGGCCGCTCCATCGGGCGACCAGCCGGGAGGGGCGAGTTCAAAACTGCTGAACACGAAAGCCGGCGCGACCTGACAGGCGACAAGGCTCCAGCCGCCCTGGCTGGATGCGGCCTGCCATGCCCCTGCGGGCACCACGGCCTGAAGCACCTGCCCCCGCCCCGGAAGGGGGCCAAGCAGGATGCGGCTGACAGGCGCGCCCGCCCGCGCCGCGATTTCCAGTAGCAGGGGGCTGCCGCCCTGCCAGCACCAGATTTCCGCCGCATCGACCCGGTGCCAGTGCGACCGCTCCCCCGCCGCGAGCAGGAACTGGATGGTCGAAACCGCGCCGCGCGGGCCATCGGCGGGGCTGTCACGCCATATCTCGCGGTAGCTGCCCCCTTCGGGGTGGGGGTGCAGGTCCAGTACGCGCCGCACTTCATCGGCGGGCAGGTTCGGGTCTCGCAGGTCGGTCATGTCTGGATCCTTGCTCCGGTCACGCGGCTGGTCCCGGCGTAGCGCCCCTGCCCGTCCACCGCAATCCGTGTCAGTGCGCGATCTCGTCAGTGCGCGACTTCGGGCGGGGGCGGAAAATCGAGCATCTGGTTCGTATAGGTTTCCACGACCTCGCTGAACGGCTGGTCATGCGCATCGCGCAGCACCGCACGCTGCCGCACGATTTCCGCTGGCGGCACGATCATGGCGCCGGATGCCACCGCCCCGCTTCCGGGCCATGGCGACCACAGCCGGGTGAATTCCAGCCGCTGGCGGGAGAAATTCAACGCGGCCACCACCCGGCCAAAGGGCACGTCGGTCTGCTCCAGCGCGGCGTTCATCGCGGCTGTCAGCCGGTCGGGCACGTACCAGTTATCGGCCACGGACAGGACATGCGGGCCGCAGACCAGCCGCACCTGCCTGTGCCGGACAGGCTGGGTGGCGCTGACCGCCAGTTCGGCCCGGACCCGGTCGGGCACGATGTCCGGGCCGGTCCGCGCGACCTTGCGCGCCATGATGACGGGCGGGTCCGCCATGTGGTGCAGCGCGCACCATGCCTCCAGCGCGCGTGTGGCGCTGGGGTGGGTCAGGAGCATGATTTCCATCTCCTGGATCGCCACCAGCATGCCCGCGCGCCCAAGGGGCGTATCGGGCCAGCCCGCCGCCGTCACGGGCACGGTACTGGCGACCAGCAGCCCCAATGTCCCCATGGAGATCGACAGCACATGTTTTTTCATTGGCCTGCCCCCAGCGTGCGGTGCGCGCGACCATGGATACGGGCGAACATGGGGAACGGATCACGCCCCGCCCCGTTGTCATGTACCGGAAGCCGCCGCCCCATCATGGACCTGAAGCAATGACAGCGACCCCACGAACGGCCGCGGCCCACCCCCCGCCTTCAGCCTGCATGCTGGAGCCGGGATGGCGGGCCATGGGGGGGCGTCGTCCTTTCCGGCCCGGAAGGCCGGCTTCAACCAGTCCGCCAGCCTTACAGCGAGCTGCTGCGGACGCGCATGTAAAGGATGATGGTCTGGCGCGGCACGGAATCCAGATCTTCCGCCTCCAGATCGCGCATCACCACGTAATCCCCGAACGCGCCCGGCTGTGACGTGATCCAGCGGCCGTACAGCCCCTCCAGCACCGGAGCCAGCCAGGTTCCCGGCGGCTCACCCGCGCTGCCAACCTGCGGCAGGTCCTCATGCACGATGCGCAGGGTCTTTTCCTCGCTCAGCAGTTCGAGCGAGACATAGCCCCAGCCGATCATGGACAGCAGGGCGTTGAGTTCGATCTGCAGGGTATCGATCGTGTTGCACAGCGGCGGCGCAAGACGGCCCGCCATGCCGCGACCGACCTCGCGCAGAAGCTCGTTCCTGACCTCGATCCCGGCCTGATCGTCAATTTCCCAGGACAGGGCCTGAAGGAACAGGGAAAAATCCGGTTGTTTCTTGAAAGTTGTCATTACTGGTCCATAACAAGATAGTGGTTCGAAATCATGGCACTCCCCCGCGGTCGTGCTGTCGTAGCGATGATGGCGCCGCCACCATGCCGCACCGGGACTGCGGATAAAACAACTATAACCTACTCTGCCACCAAACGTGGCCGCAAGCCAGCGGCATTGGCATCCCCGCCACACCGCGTGAAATGCTCACGTCCATGCCGCGCCGGTCAGTCACGGAAGGTGCGCTTTTGAACCTGCAGCGCCTTGTAGCGGCGGCGGGCGTGGCGGACCAGCGCGCGCGACATCACCGCCGTCAGCAGCACGCAGGCGATCAGGCCGACCACCATCACCCGTACCGGGCGGTTGTGCATATGCCAGTCCGGCCACATCCATAACGGCACCGACCCCACGGTATAGACCGGCGACCCGCGATAGGACGACACGGCATCGCCATGCACCAGCACCAGGTCGCCCTGGATGTCAGGCTGGTTCTTGCGCAGGTTCAGTGTCTGGACCAGGTGGTTCAGGCCCGGCGCGTCACCGGACAGGAAGGCCAGCACGGTGCGCCCGGCCATGAGTGGCGACTGCGCCTCCACCATCGCGCCGACACCCCCCGTAAGGTCGGTGTCGATCTCCGTGGGCGCGTGCCGCCTGAGGGCCGAGAGCGGATCTTCAAACGCGTTCCAGACCCCATTCAGCGCGGAGCGGGCGGCCATGTGCAGGTGCCCGTCCGAAATCTGATAGGCCGCATTCGCCAGCAGGGGCGCGACATCCGCGCTTTCCGCCAGCGTGGACAGGACGATCAGGTTCCTGTCCGCCACATCGCTCACATGGTCGGCGGTGACGATTTCAACACCGGCCACCGGGTACCACGTCGTGGCCCCCATGAAGCCCATCAGATCCAGAAACGCCCCGATTTCGGGGGCGGCGGGGTGATCGGGCAGCACGACCGCCGTATGCGACAGGTCGGCATAGGTGGTGAAGGGAAACCCCGCGCTGGCCATATACGCCAGGTTCGGCATGGTCGTGATGTGGAAGGCATTGGAAAAATCGATGGTGGAGTCAGGATCGACCGACAGGTGCAGCAGGGCCGGCCCCGCCTTGCAGGCTCCGGCGGAGGACATGGGCATCGCATCGAAATAGAACTGCAACTGGTTCTTGCCGTAAACCATCCACGGCTGGACCGTGGCAATACGGTTCTCGACCCCCGATGTGTTGCCCAGACCGATATGCGCCAGCGCCTTCCCTATTTCCCCGTTGTTTTCACGCAGGGAAAAGGAACGCAGGTAGATGTTGTTGATGCTGACATCCAGGTGCGAGCGGGCGACATCCAGAACCGGCCCGTCGGGCGAGCGGAAACGGACATGCACCTTGTACGGGCGGCTATGCCATGTGTACAGATCCGGCGGGATACGGAACGGCACGGTCATGACGCCGGGCGTGAAACCCACGCCCTGCAGTTCGCTGTCCGGCACCAGTTCCCCCAGCTTCACCGGGCGCGAGGTCGGGATGAAGGCCGGGGCGTCGTTGGGCTGGCTGGGTGCTACGTCAATGGGCGCGATATCGGCATGGTCGGTGGCGGGCAGCGTGCCCGAACCGAAGCCTATGCCCTTGCTGGCCGTAATCACCTCGTCCCGGTCACGCCCGGTCACCACCAGCACCGTCCCGTTGGGATCGAAGGGATTGGCGACCTCCATCACCGTCGGTCCCCCGACGGAAAGATGCCCGAGTTCGCGGGGCAGTTCGGCAACCACGCCCACCGCCATGGCGTTGCCCGTGCGGGGCACGGTGGAGGAGACGGGGAACGTGACGCCACGGAAATCGGTCTGCTTGCCGAACCACGAGGCGACGATGCCAGTCGCCGTCAGGATCTCGGGGTCATAGCTTGCCGCCAGCACCACCGGGATGACCGCGCGCTGGTCAACCGCCCTGTCGTAAAATGGCTGTGGCAGGCGGGCAAGCTGCCTGCGCGCGGGAAGCGAGATGGTGGTGATCTGTAGCTGCGAATGTTCCGAAACGCTTGCCCACAGCAGCTTGTCCATGGGGTCGGCGCAGCCTTTCGTGCCGACCGCGAAGCTGAAATTCAGCCGGTTGCTGTTGACGAAAAAGATCGGGTTCACGTCAAACGCGATCGGCCCGAACGCGGGCTGGCCCGGTGTGGGCCGCAGGGTGCCGACATACTGTTCGTTCAGCGTGATGGTCACGGCGCTGTTTTCAGGCCGCAGGCTGGGCGACATGGCCCCCGAGACGATCAGCCGCGCCGAGGTGACGAGCTGGTCGGAAGGAATGCCGAACTGCAGGCCCTGCAGCGGCGTCGCGCTGCGCATGGTCAGGGCGGTGAGCGCCCCGAGCTGGTCGAACGTATAGGTATGGGTGGTGGCCATCTGGGCGGACGCGCCGCTCGCGTTCTCGCCACTGTCCACGGCCGCTTCGGCCGCCCCTACCGCGTCCGCCGCATCGGCAGCGCCCGCAGCGGCGGCGGTGGCGGCGGCCGAAGGGTCGGGCGCCGCGTAAGCCGTGGACGCCCAGGCCAGCATGGCCAGCAGCGGTATCATTTTCAGGCTGCGTGAACCAGACAGTATCCCGGTCCTGTTCCTGCGCTGGGCGCGCCCCGCCCCGGGTGCGGCTTCATCCGTCGACACATTTTCCTCACTGAAACTGGGATAGCGGGCCCCCTTCCGTGGAGTGAGGCGCCCGGGGGGACGGAACAGGCCCAGAATACTGACGAAAATATCCCACACGCTCCGCAGGGGGCGATCATTTCCGTAATCGTTCCAGTCCACCCACGCATCGGCACGACCGAACACGATGCGGATGATACTTGCTTCTTCCTGAAGGGAGCCGATGTCCCACCTGAACACGCACTGGCCGTTCCGGCTACGGATCACATGCGCGCGCAGGCGCAGGCTCTCCCCTTCGATATTGACGTGAATCTCGACCGTCTGTGGCCCCACTATGGGCTGGGGCCATGTCATGTGGATCGACGCCCCACCCATGGACAGGTCTTCGGTCACGCCCGCGACCACAATGCCGTCCGCGGTGGTCACATTTACCGGCAGGCTGGCGCGGATACGGTGGCTGTAGCGTTTCTGATGGGTTTCACGGCCCACGGCGACGGCGGCAAGGATGATCAGCAGGCTGAGCGTGGCCCAGCAGGAATTGAGCAGATAGGCGCGCCGGGCGATGAAATCGACATGTTCGAACGCCAGCCCGTACAGCCCCCGGAGCAGCCCGAGGAACATGAGCCCCCCCATAATGACATTGGGATAGACCGCGCGCAGATCGAAATACCCGCTTTCCAGCACGCCGCCCTTGTTCGTGACATTGAACTTCGCACGCCAGGGGTTGAGCAGGGTAGCGACCGTCACGCGCACCAGGAACAGCGCCATGGTGGTTTCGTACACCTCGCTCCAGAACGAATAGCGCCAGCCCCTGTTGATGCGCGACGCCGTGCCGATGGCGTGGAACATGTGCGGCCCGGCATAGGCCAGCACGGCCACGGGCGATGCGGCGATGACATTCTGCCCGAAGAACAGGAAGGCCAGCGGCGCGGTCAGGAACACCACGCGCGGCACCGCGAACAGGAAGGACAGCATGGCCGCCAGATAGCACAGCCGCTGCCCCCAGTTCAGGCCCGGCCCCAGCAGGGGGTTGTCGATACGGAAAATCTGCAGCATGCCGCGCGCCCAGCGCACACGCTGCCCGACATGGGTGATCAGGCGCTCGGTCGCCAGCCCGCCCGCCAGCGGAATGCGCAGGTAGGCGGTGGACCAGCCCTCGCGCTGCATGCGCAGGGCGGTATGGGCGTCTTCGGTGACGGTCTGGGTCGCGAACCCGCCGATCCCCTCGATCGCGACACGCCGCAGGATGGCGCACGACCCGCAGAAGAATGTCGCATCCCAGAAATCATTTCCGTCCTGGATCACGCCATAGAACAGGTTGCCTTCGGGTGGGGTGCGGAAGCCCGCGGCCAGATTGCGCTGGAACGGGTCGGGGGAATAGAAGTGATGCGGCGTCTGCATGAGCGCGATCTTGGGGTCACCCACCATCCAGCCCATGGTGATCTGCAGGAAGGCGCGGGTCGGGATATGATCGCAGTCCAGCGTCAGGATGAATTCGCCCGATGAACGCTTGATGGCATAATTGAAATTGCCCGCCTTGGCATGTTCGTTCGTGGGCCGCGCGATGTAGGTTGCCCCGCAGGCTTCGGCGAACAGGGCGAATTCCGGCCGCCTGCCGTCATCGAGCAGATAGACGTTCAGCCTGTCGCGGGGCCAGTCCATGCCCAGCGCGCCCAGAACGGTAAGCCGGACGATGCTCAGGTCTTCGTTATAGGTGGGGATGTAGACATCCACCGTAGGCCAGTCGGCAGGGTTGTCCGGCAGCGGGATCGGCGCGCGGCCCAGTGGATAGATGCTCTGGAAATAGCTCAGGAAAAGCATCACGAGGGCATAGAGTTCCGCCGTAAGCAGCAGCGTGCCCAGCCCGATCTCGATCCATGTGTTGAAATAGAGCGTATCCGTCAGGCGCCATGTCAGGTACCGCAGCGAGACGGCGGCCGACAGCACCTCCAGGAAAACCTGCACGCGCCGGGTCTTCTTCCGGCCGACGATGAAGAAGATACCCACAAAGATACCCGCCACGACCAGTTGCTGATTGGGCGTGAGCGTGACCGTGGCGGCCGCGAACATGGCGCACAGGGCGAAGGCCACCACTATGGCGATTCCCGGACGCGAAGCCAGAAACTGCTCCAACCGGCGCGACCACGCCGAATCCGCCGATGTGGGCGACTCAACCTCTGACATAAAACCACTCGTCCGAAATAAACGGCAAAAACAGAAAGTTACGCTCAAAAACTGTCAGAGGGGCAGCACGCCTGCCGATCGCGTGCATCAGAACAGTCCATGTCACTTCAAACAGGTCCTACGGGTTCGGACAACTGCGTGGCCAGCCGTGCCGCGCCCCAGGGATGGGACGATGCACGTTCCTGCCTCAACCGCCACGCCTGTGTCCGTCCATCACACCCGGCAGGCCGCCGGATGGACGGAAAAGCGGGAAAATGCGCCGCTTCAGGATTCGTCGTCTTCCTTGCGGCGCGACAGGGCGTCACGCAACGTGGATTTGGGGGTCAGCCGATCGGTCGCCCGGCCACCCAGGATCATGAACATTTCCTCCATGGTGGGTGAACCATCGGTGGACGGCGCGAGGGGGGATTCATTGGCGGGGCTGGAATTCGACTTGGTCATGGTACTCACCTTGGTCTGTTGGGGACGGGAAACACGCACAGGCAGCGGCGCGGGGCGGAACAGCCTGCGCTCTGCCTGCCTGCGGATATCGGGCAGGGGAAAGGCGAAGCCACGGCTTACCGGGCGGGGGCGTTCGCCACGCTGGTGCCGCGCCTTGGGCACGGGCATCCAGTCCTCCCCGGCTTCGGCCGGCGGCAGGAGGGGAAGAAGCTCCGCATCACTTTTTTCAATCGGCGCCACCGTTTCGGGCATTGCGGCGGCCAGGGGCTTCCGCCCGGTCTCGGCAGCATCGGCCGCGGGCTGCGGGGCGGCCACGGGCATGGCGGGAGGGGGCGCATCGACTTCGGGCTGCGGCTCCGGTGCCGGCCCGACTTCAGGCTCCGGCGCGGGCGCGGGTGTGGTTTCGGGCACGGGTTCCGGTGTGGGTTCCGGTGTGGGTTCAGGCACGATTTCGGGCTCAGGCGCAGGCGCAGGTTCGGGTTCGGGTTCGGGTTCGGGTTCGGGTTCGGGTTCGGGTTCGGGTTCCGATACACCCTCCGGAGCCGATGCAATGGCGGGCTCGGGCGTTTGCACCTCGGGTGGCGCGATGGCGACAGGTTCCTCTTGCACATGCGGGGCGGCGATGGCGGCAACCGGCGGTTCCACCTGTGGGGCCGTGCTGGCTTCGGGCGGGGGCAGAAGCTGCTCCGCCGGTGGTTCGGAGTCCACTACTTCATCCGCGGGTGGTTCCTCACCGGGTTCGTTTTCGGCCTGCCAGTCGTACGGATCCTCGACCTCCGCCAGATCTTCGGGGCTGGAGGAGTCGGTGGCGGCGGATGTCTCTTCCGTTTCCATAAGGGAGCGATCGACAAAAGGCCGGTAAACGAATCCCTGCTCGACCCCGAAGCTTTGCAGGACACGCTCGATATCGCGCGGACGCCCCACCGCACCGGACTGACCGTCGCCTTCAACCCTGTCTTCTGACCCTGATCCGCTCACTTCGCCTGCTCCTCTGCCCGCGCGATATAAACCAGAAGCGTCAATGCCGCGGAATAATAATCCGGCGCATGGTCAAGTGTCGGCAATTTTGCCGATGAAGCAAGCCCCGTGCACTGCGCGACCGCCAGATATCCCGGCGGGGCATTATAGGGCGAACGCGCGCCCGTTGTCAGGTCTATCCAGCCGGGCAGCGCATCCGCGCCGAAATGGGTCCAGAACTGGGCGTATCCCGCCCGCAGGTCCGGCGTGAGCATGTGGGCCCAGTACAGGTAGAGCGGAACCCGGATCGCATCATAGGAAAAACGCGGCGCCCACCCCTTCGCGATGGAAAGGGCCTGTGTGCGCCGGTCGATCGAGACCCAGTCCGGCGGCAGCCGCCATTGGCCGAAGCGGGCCTGAAGGATGAGGCGCATGCCGTCATGCATCACGCCATGCCATGCCGGGTCCGCCGTCAGTTCAAAGGCCTGAAGCAGCGAGGGCATGACGTAATAGGAAAGATTGAGCGTGACCGCATCGGGGGACACGAAGCCCTGCGCGCCGGGCAGCAGCACCCTGTAGCCTCCCACCCGCAGGGTCATGAGCCGCAGCACGTCGCGGTAGATCGCCACGGCTTCCTGCACGAAATCCACGCGCTGCCACCGCCGCCCGGCGCGGGCAAGGGCAAGGGCGATCAGCAGGTCCCCATCGGTCGCGTTGTTCGTATCGGGCACGGCGGGTACCTGACCGGGCAGGAAACGCCATGAAAACAGACTGTCCCGTGTGTGCCGCAAGGTGGCCTGCGTCCAGTTCCACATCGCCTCGAACGAAGGGAGGTCATTAGCGGCGGCGGAGAAAAGCATGCCGTATCCCTGACCCTCGCTGTGGGATTCCCCGTTATTGCCCGTATCGACAATGCGGCCATCGGGGCGGAAATATTTCCGCCGGAACACGGCCCATTGCCGTGCCACGTCATCCGCCGCCCCGGGCGCGGCGAACCCGGTGATGGACGACATGGACACGCCCCCCATGGCCATAAGGGCCGCCAGCATGGCGCGACGCCCCATGATCGGGGCCGGGTGGGCTGGCAGGCCGGATGTCTTGAGATCAAACCGCATCAGATAATCATGTATCCCCTGAACTGTCGGGCTTCCCTATCTGGAATCCGTCAAAGTGCAACCACCCGCATTTCCGGCACGCCACCGGTCGTGGCCTGATGCTCCCCCACGCGCCCCACGCTGTCAACGCGCGGGCAGCAGGCGGGCGCCGACCTGCCGCCACACCATGCTGGCCAGGATGGCATGGCCGGTCTGGGAGGGGTGGGTATCGTCATTGCTCCAGTTGGTATGGTTCTCCACATTGTACAGCGGCTGGTCGGGCGCGAAGGGGTCGATCTCGATATCGGGCGTGATGGTCCCGGCGCGCACCGCCGCGCGCAGCGCCGCGCGCGGTGCGCCGGATGTGTTGGTCTCATCGATCAGGGCGACCGTGAAGCCAGCCTTTTTCAGGCGTCGCACCATGCTGGCGATGTTGCGTACCGTCTCCTCCGCCGGGATGTGGTTGAACTCCAGATGGTCGTTATACCCGCCAAAAATGACCGCGACCCGGCTGCCGGTGGTCCGCTGGCCCACGGCTTCCGCCGCCGCGACCATGCCCAGCATCTGTCGTGTCGTCGCGCCGGACACCGCGAAGTCATAGCTCTGGTAGCGCCCATACTGCTGCATGAGATAGGGCCAGTTCCGGCCATCCGACAGGCGGAACCCCTCCGACCGGCTATCCCCGATCACCACAAGCGTGGCGCGAAGCTGGGGCATGTAGTTCCCCACCGCCGCGGCCGAGGCCTGGAACGCCGCAAGCCCCGCCGGATCGGGCGCTCTGTCGGCAATGACCAGACCACTCCACTGTCCCGTATTGCGCCCCTGCGAGAACCATGGCCCGCCATCGGCATTGAAGCCGATATAGCCGCCATTCATCTGTCCCGGCGCGATGGGGGAGTCCAGCCGGGCGGAGGCATTCGCGCAATCGAGACCATATCCGCCCCGCGTCGCATGGACATCAAAGGCCGCGGGGGAATTGGTAATGACCATGTCCGTCCGGCGGTCTGGGCTTGTGGCATCGGCGATATGGGCGAATCCATCCAGGCTGTAGCTGCCGAAAAATGCCTTGAACACGCGCCCGCGCACGGCGCTCCCCAGCATTACCGGCACGGGATAGGCCGCGTACCCGGAATTGGAGGAGGCATAGGTGCCTACTGTCCCAAAAAAGAAATCATCCGCCGGAACCCGCAGCGATGCGGGGATGACAAACCCGCCCGGCCCGTTTTCCTCCCCCCATGAGAGGGTCTCGTTCCCCGCGACCTGCACCTCCCCGATATGGACGACATGGCGGCCCGGCGTGGCCTCCAGGTCGTGGCCATGCCCGCTCTGGTCATGCACCCGCAGCACGGTCGCGAATGTTCCCGCATCCCGCCCGGCCAGAACCGCGCGCAGGGCCGCGTGGTCAAAGGCCCCATCCGCCCCGATACCGATGGTGGTCACGACCGGCTGGCCCGCATGCAGGGTTTCCACATCCACGGCGGGCCCCACATAGCCCGTGACCATCCGTACCGTCCCCCCTGCGAACACGGCATGGCCCGCCAGCGCATCCGCAGGGCGCGCGGTGGCGACCGGCTCCCACCGCGCGGCCCCCGCCGCCACGGATACCGCCCGCCAGACCCGGCCATCGACCTGCCAGATATTGCCGGGCGCGTAACCGGCCCGGGCATCGTCATGCACGCCCGGCGCGCGGTCCATGCCGCCGGACAGCCTGTCCGCCGCCGGGATGCACACAGTGGCCTCCCCCATCCCCACCGGGCAGGACGCGCCCCGCGCCAGCGGCGCGCACGGCCCCAGCGCCACCAGCGCGCAGGCGGCAAGAGCGTGGTATTTCGTGTTCACAAGCCATTGTCTGCATCTGGCCATGGGGTTCAGTCCTCATCAACCGACAGGCGTGACGATCCCGGGGCCTGCGGGGTATCGGGCGCATCGAATACATAATGGAACAGCAGCATGCCGGTGGATTCAGACCAGCTCCCCGCGCGGGTGTAGCCACCGTTCACCCCCAGCCTGAACTGCGGTGTAAGCTGATAGACCAGCCGCGCCCCGAAATTACCCGCAAGCCCGCTGGCCCCCTCGCCCCCGAACCGCCCCCTGCCCTGCGGCAGTTCGGCCTGCAGGCCGGGATTGCGGGGATAATAGGGCGACCCGCCGCTATGGTAGTTCTGGTACCCCGCCTCGCCACGCAGGAACCAGTTCCAGCGCCCCGCATGGCCGGACCATTCCACCGGAACCATCGCCCCGTAATACGCGCTGGGAGAGAAGTACC
Organism: Komagataeibacter sp. FNDCR2; assembly: GCF_021295395.1. Classification (NCBI taxonomy): domain Bacteria; kingdom Pseudomonadati; phylum Pseudomonadota; class Alphaproteobacteria; order Acetobacterales; family Acetobacteraceae; genus Komagataeibacter; species Komagataeibacter sp. FNDCR2. The sequence goes on along the minus strand of NZ_JAIWOU010000001.1, from coordinate 2,594,157 downwards.
CCCCCCTGCCCCAGCGTGAAGAAGTAGGTGTTGCGTTCATACCCGAAATACATGAGATCCAGCCCCACGCGCAGCGCCTGCCGGTCCCTGTAGCGCCATACCTTTGCATTCCCGCCCGCCCTGGCTTCCCCTTCGGTATTGCTGACCACATTGGTCCCCTCCAGATAGGCGCCGCCACCGCCGACATAGGCCGTCCATAACGCGGATGCGTATTCCAGCGATCCATGGCCGAAAATGCGGGTGACACCGCCCCATGTCCTGCCGGTCGCGGGGTCGGTCATGCCGCCATAGGACAGTTCGCTATCCGTAACCATGCGCCGACCGCCGCTGATCCGCAGCCTGAGGTTCCGGGCCAGTTGGGGCGCGAATTCGACCCCGCCCACGACATTGGTGATGGGAAAGCCGAGGGGGGATGTCCCCACATCGCCCGTAAACCAGCGGTTCATGTAGCTTACGCCCAGCGCGATGCCCTGTATATTGTAATGATCCCTGGCCTTGCCGCCATTGACGGCCTGCGTTCCGAAGGTGCTCGGGTTGTAGATGGAGGTGCTCTGGCCCGGATTGCCCGTGAACAGGAATGTGGGCGTGGCGGAGAAGGTCAGCCGGTGTTCCCATGAGGAAAGCGGATACGAGCCTGTAATCGGCACGGACACTTCCGTCATCTGCCCCTGCCCGCGCGCGCCGGTACGGCCGCGAATATAGACATTCGCGTCAATCTGCGGCGCAAGGGATTCGCGCAGGTAGGCAATATTGCGCTCGGTCGCCTGCAGCACCGTGTCACTGGGCAGGGAGGGGTACATGGCGGAAAGCGTGACCGCCTTCGGCTCGTTATGGTCTCCCTCCATGTCCGGCCACATGTAATCGGGCACGAACGCGTCCGGCGCGTTGCATTTCACGCTCGGGCTGCTACTGCATTGCAGGTCATGCGCCCGTTCTAGGTCGGCAAGCTGTTCTCTGGCATGCCCCTCCACCCGGTCGATCTCCGAACGCACTTCCCATGTAATCGAACTGTCGGGGGCAAGCTCGGTCAGGCGTTGCATGTATTCATGCGCAAGCGCCAGATCCCCCGCCCCGGTGGCGTCCCGCACGATGGAGGCCAGGATGTAGCGGTCGTTCTGGCGCAGCTTCAGCGCGGCCAGATCCTCGCCCAGCGCGTGGCGCGCCCTGTCCTGTGTCTCGTAAACACGGCCCAGCGCCAGATGGGCTTCGGCCGAATCGGGATTGGCCGCGACAAGGGGAAGCATGAGCTTTTCCGCCTGGCCGGGTTTGCCGCCCTGGTCCAGCCGGTCCGATTTCATGATGGTCATGCCGATCTCGATCTGCTCGCGCACACGCATCTGGTCACTGGTGATGCCATCGGGGTTTTCAGCCGCGAGCTGGTCAAAATCCTTCAGGTAGGCCTGTGCGTCCCGCAATGAGCCTATGCGCAGCGACGTTCCGGCATAGCCCAGTTTCTGCTCCGGTTCGGGATTGGGGGTGATCTGGTTCTCATACCGCAGCACCTTGCGCGCGGAGCGGGGATCGTCGCGATCCATGAAGGCTGTGGCGATGATCGTGCCCAGCGTGCCATCGGGGTCGGGCGCATTGGCCAGCGCCATGAGCTGGTCCCTGTAATCGGGCGCCTGGGGGTCGATGGCGCGGACCATCTGCGTCAGGCGGATCTGGCGCTCCGCCTGCACCATGGCGGGCGTGCGGGCGGACGGGGGCAGACGGGCATACAGCCGGGCCGCCGTGGTGATGTCATGATGCGCCACCGCATACAGGACACCGGCCTCGATATCTGCATCGGTGACATCGCGGCCGCTGGTCAACTGCCGCATATGGGCGTCCGCCTGCGCAACCTGCCCGTTGTCGTACAGCGCATTGCCCAGTTCGAGATATACCCACGGATTATCCGGCATATAGGCCAGCGCGCTGCGCAGCAGGGCGATACGCCGCGTCAGGTCGCCGGTATGCGCCGCCGCGTAACGCAACTGCATGCCGCGCAGGAGCGACGCCCGGCGTGGCTCCTTCTGCGCCACGAGCCGGATCAGGTCATCGGCCTCATCCCCGCGCCCCTGCTGGATCAGGACATAGGCAAGGTTATAGGGAGCTTCGGGATTATGGGGCGAAATGCGCTGGATTTCCCGATACACCCGCGCGGCCTCATCCAGCCTGCCCTGCTTGCGATACAGCGCCGCCTGCAAGAACAGCGCCGCCTCGGTCGCGCCGGGATGCTGGCGCAGGCGGTCGATATCGTCCTGGGCCGCGGCCAGACGCCCCTCATCAATGGCGGACTGGGCATTCCCCACCAGCGGGTCTGGGCCGCCCCCGGCGTAGACATGCTGCAACGCCGTGCGCCAGTGGCTGTCGGGCGCGGGATCGGCGGCGACGGCCTGGGCAAAATACTTTTTCGCATCCTCCAGACGCTGTTCTCCCTCGGCCACCACCCCCAGACCACCCAGCGTATCCGGGTCGTCGGGATTGAGCGCCAGCGCCTGATGCAGACTACGGGCCGCCGCGACGTAATCCTTCCGCGACAGGAATTTGTAGCCTTCTATGCGGTAGGTGGCCGCATCGATGCCGGACTGCGTTTCCTGCGCCTTTTGCAGGAGATCGCGTATCTCCGCGTCATCGGGGTGGGCTTCCAGCCATTCCCGGTACAATGGCATGCTGGAACCCGTTATGGGCTCCCATGTCAGGGCCAGACGCCACGATGCCGCCGCATCCTGCCGGATGGCGCTGGAACTGGCGGTGCGGGCCAGCACCTTCAGGTCACTCAGCCCCTGTTCGCGGTTGGTAATGCGGTAGGTCAGGATCCGGTCATAGGCCAGGCGCGCATCCAGGTCTTCGGGGCTATGGGCGACGTATTCGCCCAGTTTGGTCCGCGCTTCCTGATACCCAAGGATGGTGGAACCCAGCACACGATAATATTCCAGCGCCAGATCCGGCGGCGGATCGCCGTTCTTGAACAGGGCCTTGTACTTGAACATGGCCTGCATCATCTTGCCGGTTTCAGCCAGATGGCGCGCCTCGGCCAATGCCTGCGGGTCGAGTTTACCGTACCTGATCTGGGCATTGAGCATGCCGATATAGGACGATGCATCCCCATTGCGCGAAAGCTGCCTGAGCGTCTGGCCCGCGGCCGCGGCGTCGCCCGTCCCGATCTGGATGCGGCCCTGGTCGTACAGGGCCCGGCTGCTGTCGGGGGCGATGCTGCGCGCTTCACGCACCACCTCGGTCGCCTTGTCATATTCCTGCTGCCCGATCCAGTACTCCGCCTTGCGCAGCAGCAGGTCGAGCGCCGCGTTTTCAGGCACGGGCGCGCCCGCCGCCGTCACACCTGCCTGCGCGACCTGTGGGGAGCCAGGGGCCACGCCGCCATCGGCATGCGCCATACCCAAGGGCATGCATAATACAGCACCACATAGCAGCGTCACATTATGCATGCCTCTGGGCATGGGCATACGGACGGACCGCACCACCCAGGACACATGGGACCTGTGTGCCTTAATGCACACGTGACACGAACGACACGTAGGACAGCACCATCGCCAGCCCGCCGCACGCGCCCACCAGCGCCAATGCGCCGCAATTCCGGACAGATGGCGTCACGCGGCCTTCATAATCGAGAAAAACCCGTTCGATCCCCACGTAACTGAGCAGGCTTATGACCATGACCAACGCCAGCACACCCCCCATAACCAGGCCATGGACCTGAAACATCAACAGGTAGTTCGCCACCACGATGGCTGGCCAATGCCATAAATATATCGAATACGAAATAACACCTATAGGGGAAACGGGTACGAGCAGCATGCGCGCGACATCATGCTGCGGGCACATGATGACACCCATGACCGCCAGGCACGGCAGGGCGATCATGTAGGAGGGGCAGGCGAACCGGAGCGGGTAAGAAAAGGCCGCGTAAAAAAGGAAGGCCACCCCAAGGCCGCAGACGATGTTGGACACCGCGCGACTGAAACGCGGGCGGGGAACAATCCAGATCAGCGCCCCCAGTGAGAACTCCCACAGGCGGTCGAGGATATTATAGTAGCCCTGAGAATTGCCGACATGGTTGCTGTACAGGCTGCATCCCAACGACAGCACGAAAATCCCGACCAGCCCCCGGTTGCGGTGATGGGTGTACGTAAGCACCAGCGCCATGATGAAAATGACGAGATAGAACTGCATCTCAAGGGAAAGCGACCATGTATGCAGGAAGGGGTAGGCAATGCTCTGCCCCTCGAAATATCCCACATGGCCCGCCGCCCAGATATTGGACAGATAGACCAGCGCGTACGCCCCGTTCAGCGCGATATCGGCGCGGTCGCTTTGCAGCACCCACCACAGCATGCCGGCGGATATGGCCGCGACCATGCAGAACAGGGCCGGCAGCAGCCGGTACAACCGGCGGCTGACGAAGCGCATGGGCTGGAAAGGCTGCTGGATCAACGCGGAACGGCCGATGAAATAACCGGAAATGACGATAAATATGTCAACGCCGATAAAGCCGCCATCCAGCCACCCGGCATGAAACAGCACCACGAAAATGATGGCCAGCCCACGCAGGCCATCGATGTCGCGCCGCCGGTCCGTGGGAAAGAATTCATTACGGAGGATCTGCCGCCACGTACTGCGCGCGGGAACTGCCGCCTGCCCTTGGCTCATAACCGGATACCCATGAAATACCGTCATTCTACCGGCTGGCTGCATCGCGTTCTGGCGGCGCGGCACCAGCCATGCGCCTTACTGTCCGGCGGCGGGTTCTTCCGCCTTGATCTTTTCAAGTATGGGCAGCGTCGTTTTTACAATGGCGTCGCCCCAGACCTGATAGCTGGCGGCGGTGGCATGGATGCCGTCAATGGTGCTGACCGAGCCCGGCTTCATCAGTTCCGTCCCGTCGACATAGGTGCACGGCGGCACTTCCTCCTTCATGAAGGTGGCCATTTCGGTGGTCCGCTGGTCGGTCTTGCCGTAGCGCGGGCTGTACTGCCCCCATGTCGGCCCGACCCAGATGCACGCGGTCTTGCCCAGGGTGTAGGTCAGGGTCTTGACCTGCTCGTCCACCCAGTCGCGCGAGATCGTTTTCTGGCCGTATCCCGCCATTGTATCACCAAGCACCACCATGACGACATCCGGGTGCCATTTTTCAAGCAGGGACGCCATGGGTGGTGGAGAGGCGGGCTTCATGTCCGGCGCGCCGATCGGTTCATCCCCGATACGCTGGGCCGCGCCGCAGCCATTATTGGGGTTGGGCACGACCCAGTCCGCGGCGGTGGAGGAACATACGCCATAGGTAATGACCCTGGCGCCCTGTCTGGTGAATTCGTCCGGCAGGATGGAGAGGAGGGAGTCCTTGAATGTTACATGGCTGTCGCCAATGATCAGAAGTGTAAGGCCTGCCAGCAGCGCATTCACAATACATGACTCCGGAATATTTCTTTTCGAATATAGTTCTTATAGCAGAAAAAAAAATGCCGAGCCAGAGCCCCGCCCCTGGCGCGCGGCCCGCATGTGCGCGGATGAAATTCCGGACGGCGTATTTTATTAACTACCTATTTTAATTATGATTTTTTCAGGATTTACCCGGCATGGCGGCTGGAAACCGGCAGGGATGTATCTGCATTTCAGTCTCACCCTTCCATATGCCCCAACCTGCGTGGACAGGGGGCATTAGGAATACAAACCTATTTCTACATGGAATATTTTAGACGTTCCGCAGTATTTTGAATAAATAAATCACGTCTATTCTGGAAAATTATTCCAATTCAAAGTGCATCCGCCGCACGAAGGGAATATTTTTTCGATCGGCATATTATATACCTGATTTACATAAATTATAAATTGCAGCCCCAATCCAATATCCAATTTTATTTCTTGCCGCGGAGCTGATCTGAATTCCCATACAGGCAGATAATGGTATTTCCGATGGATTTTTAATATTCATGATATTATTGGAAATAATTGTTCTATAAAATAGAATAAAAGTTTTTAGATTCCACCTTTTTTCAAAAATGGGGCGTTTCCTGAAGCTTTTTGAAAAAAGCTTCACCAAAAACTTCCCTGTCATTTGTCGGGTTTTACCTGACGATAAAATACAGCTCCCACCCCCCAAAACACCATCTGGGGGAATATCGGGCCGGGCAGCATGATTTGCCGCGGGACACGGATGGTTGCGAAACGTCCTCCGCCCTTTAGGAGCGTTTCCGGATGCATGGGATTTTATTGCGGGTATCAGGACGGCCAGACAGGGCCAGAAACCAGAAAGGATATTATTCAGAAATCAGGAAGCATGAAATAAAGAACAAACAGACTTGCCAGCGTAACAACAGTTATCAACAACACCAGTATTGCCGTAATCGAAAGACTTTTCATTCGTTCTGCCGGGGTGGAAAATGGTATGCGCCTGCTTTCATCCTCGGTCATCTTGAACTCCATCCTTGATACCAGAAGCGTCTTTCAGCGGGACAATCCTTTTCAGGAGCCCCGGATAAACATTGATATTTTGGGGGAGTTTCAGGTTTCCGTTTCATTAATGAATTTTAATACCCGAAATCTGGAAATAAATTTATGCCCTGTACAATAATTACCGGAAATTATTTGCCGGAATTACCATGCCTGACCCTACACCCATCCAGATAACATCACGATTATCAATAACATGAGCGCCCAATAACTACAGACCGACCTGCCGCACGGGTGATTATACCATGCGCGCGAAGGAAAGCGGCGCGAACACAGGCACCATGCGGGACAAAGCCTGCTGGTCATATTCAGTCATGAAACGAAATACATCGCCCTTCATGCGGATATTCCCGGTCATCGGAATATCAATGGCGTCCCGTACGGGATTCGAACCCGTGTTGCCGCCGTGAGAGGGCGGTGTCCTAGGCCTCTAGACGAACGGGACCAGGGCCGACGCCGCTTCTATGTGATCCCGCCGCCCATTGCAAGAGCAAGAATGGGCGGCCTCCGTTTTTCCTGCCGCCCCGGCTCAGGGCGCGAGCACAAGACGCGCCACGACGCGCTGCCCCGCCGGATCCCATATAATGATCCGCCCGGCGCGATCACCACCCGCCAGTACGGCCACAACCATTCCATCCGGGCGCACCGCAACGGATTCAATGCGGGTGCCGGACGGTTCATCCAGCGTCAGGTCACCATATCCCCCCGCACCCGCCGTGACCGCCACTGGCGCGGCCAGATGGGCCGTCGCGGCCTGTTGTGTGGCCTGCGGGTGCATCATCCGGTGCACCAGCACGCCCACCAGCCCCAGGGAGCCGATGAACAGCAGCACCCCCATACCGATCACCGCAGCCAGCAGCGCGCGCGATCCCTGTTTTTCCATTATGTGCTTTCCGTTCCCGAATACCGTTTTTTCCGATAGATACATGCCATGACCGACACCGCCCCCCCTGCCCCTGTCATCGCCACGGCGGACGACGCGGGCCAGCGCACCGACCGCTTCATCGCCAATGCGATGCCGACGCTGTCACGTTCACGCGTCAAGTCCCTTATGGAAAGTGGCCACCTGTCGCGCAATGGCAGTCCGCTCCGCGATCCGGCGGAACCGGTGCGGGCGGGAATGTGTTATGAAATTCATCTCCCCCCCGCAATCCCCGCCACGCCGCAGGGGCAGGATCTTCCCCTGACCGTCCTGTTCGAGGACCGGGACCTGATCGTGCTGGACAAGCCTGCGGGCATGGTCGTCCACCCCGCCCCGGGAAACGAGGACGGCACGCTGGTCAACGCGCTTTTAGCACATTGCGGCGAGGGGCTGACCGGCATCGGCGGGGAGAAGCGGCCCGGTATCGTGCATCGGCTGGACAAGGATACATCGGGTATCATGGTCGCGGCCAAGACCGAAATGGCGCATCAGGCGCTCTCCCTCGCCTTTGCCGAACGCCGGATCGACCGGGCGTACCAGGCCATATGCTGGGGCATTCCCTCTCCCGCCCACGGTTCGTTCGATGGCGCGATCGGGCGTGACCGGCGCGACCGCAAGCGCATGGCGGTCATCGCCAATGGCGGCGGCAAGGCGGCACTGACGCATTACCGTATTCTGGACACCTTCCACGGTGGCCTGGCGCATGTGGAGTGCAGGCTGGCCACCGGGCGCACGCACCAGATCCGGGTTCACTTCGCCCATGCGGGCCACGCGCTGGTGGGGGATCCGGTCTATCTGCGCCGCATTCCCGCCGCCGCGCGCGGCCTGCCCGCCCCGGCGCGGGCAGCGGCGCTGGATTTCGCCCGCCAGGCGCTGCATGCCCGCCGGCTGGGCTTCATTCACCCGCGCAGTGGCGCGGAGATGCTGTTCGAGACCGCGCCCCCGCCCGATTTCCGTGAGCTTCTGGCCAATATTGCGTAGTCCGGATGCATATTTATTGACAAACAGGCCCAAAATCACTATGTTCCATGATTGTTTGCCGGGGCCGACGCCCCCAGGCTAACTGGACGTCCTGTATAAGACTGCCCATGACGGGGGTTCTATATGGGGACGTGAGAAGTCCAGTCGTGCGTCTATCAGAGTGATGATGCAACCCGGTCGGTCACATTCACGTTGATCCGGATCACCGCTATCCATCCCTCTGGAACAGGAGTCCGTTACCATGGCCTCTTCTGCTCTCATTTCCGGTCCCGAGAACAACCTGTCCAAATATCTTCGGGACATCCGCAAATTCCCCATGCTCTCCCCGGAGGAGGAGCTTCGCCTGTCGCACCTGTGGAAGGACAAGGGCGATACCGAAGCCGCGCATAAACTTGTCACATCCCACCTGCGGCTCGTCGCCAAGATCGCCATGGGCTATCGCGGCTATGGCCTGCCCGTGGGCGAACTGATCAGCGAAGGCAATATCGGGATGATGCAGGCCGTGCGCCGCTTCGACCCCGATCGTGGCTTCCGTCTGGCCACCTACGCCATGTGGTGGATCCGCGCGGCAATACAGGAATATATTCTGCATAGCTGGTCGCTGGTCAAGATCGGCACCACCGCCGCGCAGAAAAAACTGTTCTTCAACCTGCGTCGCCTGAAGGGGCAGATGCAGGCCATTGATGATGGCGACCTGCCGCCCGAGCAGGTCAACAAGATCGCGCAGTCCCTCGGCGTGCCGGAGCAGGACGTGGTCAACATGAACCGCAGGCTCGCCGCCCCGGACCACAGCCTGAACGCCCCCCTGCGGCTGGATGGGGAGGGGGAATGGCAGGACTGGCTGGTGGACAACACCGACAACCAGGAAGAAACCCTTGCCGAAAGCGAGGAACTGTCCGGCAGGCAGGCGCTTCTGGCCAACGCCATGAAGTCGCTGAACGATCGTGAGCGCCACATCCTGACCGAACGCAGGCTGAAGGACGAACCGGCCACGCTGGAGGAACTCTCCCACGTGTACAACATCTCGCGCGAGCGGGTGCGCCAGATCGAGGTCCGGGCCTTTGAAAAGGTACAGGCCGCAATGAAGGCGGAAGTCGCCACCCGGCGCGCCAGCCATGCCGAACAGGCGCCTGCCTGACGCCCCACCCCTGCCCTGCAAAAAGCCCCGCAACGCCAGAAGCGTGCGGGGCTTTTCCTTTAGGGCGTATTACGCAAATCCTAAGGAAGTTTTTGGTGAAGCTTTTTTCAAAAAGCTTCAGGAAACGCCGCCTTTTTGAAAAAAGGCGGCGCCCAGAAACCTATTCAGGAACGGCCATTTACAGGCACCATGGCGAAGGCGATCAGTCCTCGAACGGATCGCGCATCAGGATGGTGTCGTCACGTTCGGGGCTGGTGGACAGCAGGGTGACCGGCGCTTCGACCAGTTCCTCGATCCGGCGGACATATTTGATGGCCTGGGCCGGCAGGTCAGCCCAGGAGCGCGCGCCCCGCGTGCTGTCTTCCCAGCCTTCCAGCGTCTCGAACACCGGGCGGATGCGCTGCTGCGCACCGGGGGCGGAAGGGAAATGCTTCGTGGTCTTGCCATCAAGCTCGTAGCCGACGCAGATGCGGATTTCCTTGAGCCCGTCGAGCACATCCAGCTTGGTCAGGGCCAGACCGTTCACGCCCCCCACGCGCACGGCGCGGCGCACCAGCACGGCATCGAACCAGCCACACCGGCGCGGGCGGCCCGTCACGGTGCCGAATTCATGCCCGCGTTCACCCAGTATGCGCCCCATCTCGTCATGCAGTTCGCTGGGGAAGGGCCCCTCACCCACGCGGGTGGTGTAGGCCTTGGCAATGCCCAGCACGAAACCGATGCTGGTCGGGCCGACACCCGCGCCGGTCCCGGCATTGGCGGCGACCGTATTGGAGCTGGTCACGAACGGATAGGTGCCATGGTCCACATCCAGCATGACCGCCTGCGCGCCTTCGAACAGGATGCGCGCGCCACTGCGGCGGCTGTCATCAAGCAGATCCCATACCGGGGCCATGTAGGGCAGCACGCGCGGGGCGACCGTGTTCAGGAAGTCCAGCAGTTCGGCCTTGGTGAAGGTATCCGCACCCAGCCCCTTGAGTAGCGTGTTATGGTGCAGAAGCAGTTCATCAAGCTTCCAGTCCAGTGTTTCCGGCTCGGCCAGGTCGCACAGGCGGATGGCGCGGCGGGCCACCTTGTCCTCATAGGCGGGGCCGATGCCGCGCCCGGTCGTGCCGATCTTGCGCTCCCCCCGGGCGGCTTCACGCGCACGGTCCAGCGCGCCATGCACGGGCAGGATCAGCGGCGCGTTTTCCGCGATCTTCAGCGTCTCGGGCGTGACCGTCAGGCCCTGCGCCGTCACGCGGTCGATTTCCTTGAGCAGGGCTTCGGGGTCAACCACCACGCCATTGCCGATCACGCCCGTCTTGCCACGCACAAGACCCGAGGGCAGCAGCGACAGCTTGTAGGTCTGTTCGCCCACCACCAGCGTATGGCCCGCGTTATGGCCACCCTGGAAGCGCACGACCACATCGGCCCGGCTGGCCAGCCAGTCCACGATCTTCCCCTTGCCCTCGTCACCCCACTGGGTGCCGATCACGGTGACGTTGGACATTTCATGCTCCTTGATATGCTGCCCGGTGGCCACGGCGCGGCCAGCCGGAAAAATCTTGCTCGTAAGAAAATCAACCGCGAAATCAGGCGTCGCCCACCGCGACGGCCTGACCATCAACCACAATCAGCGGGCAGGACAGCCGCGCGGCCTCGGCGCGCGCATCCCCATCCGGCCCCAGCGCGCCCACGGTGGCGTACCCTCCCGCGCGCAGGGCCGCGCCGACTTCCGCCGCCGTGCCCCATGGCAGGAAGACCCGCGTGCGGCTGGGCAGCGCGGGGGCCGCGCGCAGGATGATGTCCGGCCGCAATGTCAGGCCACAGGCCGGTTCGTCATTATTGGACAGGTAGCGGCCACCGCGGCCCAGCTCCTCGCGCTGTCCGGCCGCGTACACGCTTACGCACACGCCGGTATGGTACTGCCAGCCCCGGAACTCCACCGGGTCCACCGTCAGGCGGATACCGGGCACGCGGGCCTCGATCGCCGCGACGGTCGCGGCCAGCCTTTCACTCAGCACGCGCGCGGCGTGCGGCAGGTCAACCGCCGCCAGTTCCGCAAGCGCGCCCTGCGCGGGGCCCGCGACATGCAGAAGGCGGATCAGCACGGCGGCCAGTTCGCCCCCATGGCGGGCCACCGCCGCCGCGTCCTTGCGGTCCAGCGCGCGCATGAGCATGCCGCGCACATGCCCGTCAAACCCGCCCGCATCCAGCAGCGCGGTGGTGAGCGCGGGCATGGTCAGGTCGAACGACACGCCCCGCACCTGCAACGTGGCCAGACATTCCGCCGCGATGGCGACGATTTCCGCATCCGCTTCCGGGCGGTCCGGCCCGATCAGTTCCACTCCGGCCTGCGTGATCTGGCGGTCACCATCGCCCCGGTTGCTGGTCATGAGAATGCATGGCCCCGCATAGGCCAGGCGCAGCGGGCGCGGCACGTCGGGCAGCCTGGTGGCCGCGATGCGGGCGATCTGCGGCGTCATGTCGGGCCGGAGCGCCATCATGCGCCGTGTGTCCGGGTCCATCAGGCGGAAGGTCTGTTCCGCCACGGCGGACCCCGCGCCGGACAGCAGCGTTTCCTCGAATTCCAGCAGTGGCGGCGTCACGCGGTCATAACCATGGGCCGCGAACACATGCATCAGCGTCGCGATACCGGCGGCCTCGGCCTCGGCTTCGGGGGGGAGCCTGTCCACGAATCCGGCAGGCAGCAGCGCGGGATTGAACGGCGGGTCATCAGTCATATCTGGGCCTTGTGCTGCACCCTGCCGCCGACAGGCCGGAACAGGGTGGATCTGGCAGGAAAGCGGGCGCGCTTCAGGCGTGTTCGCGGTGAACCTGTGCATAGGCCCAGTCAAGCCAGGGCAGGACGGCCCGCAGGTCGGCGGCTTCCACCGTCGCCCCACCCCACAGCCGCAGGCCGGGCGGTGCGTCGCGGTAACTGCCCACATCCATCGCCACCCCTTCCCCGCCCAGCAGGGAGACGATCTTCTTGGCCGCCGCCGTCTGGCCCGCGTGGTCCAGCGCGGTAAACCACGGCGCGACAATACGCAGGCAGATGGCGGTGCTGGAGCGGTGATGGGGATCGGGAGCAAGGAACCGCGCCCAGTCGGACTTCGCTTCCCATTCTGCGATGGTGGCGAGGTTGGCTTCGCTGCGCGCGATCAGCCCCTTCAGCCCGCCAAGGCTTTCGGCCCATTTCAGGCCATCGAGCGCATCTTCCACGCACAGCATGGAGGGCGTGTTGATCGTATCACCCCGGAAGATGCCCGCGATCAGGCCCTTTTTATCCGTCAGGCGGAAGATCTTGGGCAGCGCGCGCGGCGCGGGCGTGGAGACCAGCCGTTCGACCGCGCGGGGCGACAGCGCCAGCATGCCGTGGGCGGCTTCGCCCCCCAGCACCTTCTGCCACGACCAGGTCACGACATCCAGCTTCTCCCACGGCAGGTCCATGGCGAAGGCGGCGGATGTCGCGTCACAGATCACCAGCCCGTCGCGCACGGTGGGAATGGCGGCGTCATAAGGCAGGCGCGCGCCGGATGTCGTGCCGTTCCATGTCAGCACCACGTCGCGCGCCCAGTCCACCTGCGCCAGATCGGGGATTTCACCGTAATCGGCCTTGAGCACGCGGGCATCGGGCAACTGGAGCTGGGCAATGATGTCATTGGCCCATGTGGCGGAGAAACTCTCGAACGCCAGCACGTCCACCGGGCGGGAACCAAGGATGGACCACAGCACCATTTCCACCGCACCCGTATCCGACGCCGGCACGATGCCCAGCACCCAGTCCTCCGGCATGCCGAGGATGGCCTTTGAACGGGTAATGACCTCGTTCAGGCGCGCGCGCCCTTCCGTCGAACGGTGCGAGCGCCCCACCAGCGCATCCGACAGCGCATCGAGCGACCAGCCGGGCCGCTTGGCGCAGGGACCGGAAGAAAAACACGGATTGGCAGGCCGCGCGGACGGCTTGGCAGTAAGGGGATCAGGCAAGGGAGACATCGTCCTGTTCACGACACGGGCAAGGAAGGGCAACACCGCGCGCCGGTGCGCCAGACTGTGGTACGAGAGAGGGGATTCGAACCCCTATGCCTTTCGGCGGTCGATTTTGAGTCGACTACGTCTACCGTTCCGTCACTCTCGCATACAGGCAATCAGTCCAGGGACGTCTTGCGGACCCGCTATATCACACTGGCGGCGGCGGCTCCAGCCCCAGCATCAGCGCCACATTCTGCAGCGCGGCACCCGACGCGCCCTTGCCCAGATTGTCCAGCCGCGCGGTCAGCACGACCTGACCCAGCGCGTCATCGCCATGCACCCGCAGCTCCATCCGGTCGGTGCCCGCCAGCGCATCGGCCACCAGTTTGGCGCAGGGTTCGGCCACCGTAATGCGGTCGGACCCCCGGTAATGGGCGGCAAGGGCCGCATGCAGGTCCGCCATGCGGACCCGGCCGGGCAGAAGGTCGAGATGCAGCGGCACGGACACGATCATGCCCTGCGGAAAATGCCCCACTGACGGCACGAATACCGGCGCGCGGGCAAGCCCGGCATAGAGCGCCATCTCCGGCATGTGCTTGTGCCCAAGCCCCAGCCCGTACAGCTCGAAGGCGGGGCCGCCATCGCGCTCATGCGCCTCGATCATGCCGCGACCGCCGCCGCTGTAGCCGCTTACGGCGTTGATGCTGACCGGATAATCCGCCGGGACCAGCCCGGCGCGGACCAGCGGGCGCAGCAGGCCGATCAGCCCCGTCGGGTAACAGCCGGGATTGGACACGCGCGCGGCGGCGCGGATGGCGGCGGGCTGGTCCGCATCCATTTCGGGAAAGCCGTAAGCCCATGCCGGATCGGTGCGAAAGGCGGTGCTGGCGTCAAGAATGCGCGGGGCGTCGTCCCCCATGGCGTCGGCCATCGCCACCGCTTCACGCGCCGCCGCGTCGGGCAGGCACAGGATCACGATATCCACCGCCGCCATCATCTCGCGCCGGGCCTGCGGGTCCTTGCGGCGTTCAGGGTCGATGGAGCGCAGCGTGACCGGCAGGCGCCCGAGGCGATTGCGGATGCCCAGCCCCGTCGTGCCTGCCTCGCCATCAATAAAGACCGTCGCCTGTCCGTCGCTGCGCATGTTCCGTATGTCCTGATAAAAACGTTCCGCCCGGGCGGTGGGCGATCTATACAAAACCTGCGCATGACCGCAACACAAACAGGCAGGAAACACACCCATGCAAGATGCCGCGACCGCCCTGCAACGCCTGCTGGACATCATGGCGCGCCTGCGTGACCCCCGCACCGGCTGCCCGTGGGACCGGGAGCAGGACTTCGCCTCCATCGCGCCCTACAGCATCGAGGAAGCCTATGAGGTGGCCGACACCATAGCGCGCGAGGACTGGGACAGCCTGCCCGATGAACTGGGCGACCTGCTGTTGCAGGTGGTCTATCACGCCCAGATGGCCGATGAGCAGGGCCTGTTCGATTTCGCCACGGTCGCGCGCATGATTGGCGACAAGATGGTCCGCCGCCACCCCCATGTGTTTGGCGCGGGCGAGCGCACCGCGGGCCAGTGGGAAGATGGCAAGGCGCGCGAACGTCTGGCGCGCAACCGTGGCGGCACGCTGGATGACGTGCCGGTTGGCCTGCCCGCGCTGCTGCGCGCGCGCAAGCTGTCCGCCCGCGCGGCCCGCACCGGCTTTGACTGGGACACCGTGGCGGAAGTGGCGGCCAAGGTGGATGAGGAAATCGACGAACTGAAGGTCGAACTGGAAAGCGGCGACCGCGAAAAGATATTCGATGAACTGGGCGATGTACTGTTCACGCTGGCCACGCTGGCCCGCAAGCTGGACATGGACCCCGAAGCCTGCCTGCGTCAGGCCAACGCCAAATTCACCCGCCGTTTCACCGCGATGGAGCGCGATCTGGCCGCGCGCGGCCTGGCGCTGGCGGATGTGGACGTAAAAACCATGGAAGACGGCTGGCAGACCGTCAAACGCCGCGAACGCACGGCCCCCGTTACCTGAAGCCGGCCAGAACGCCCCGCGCTTCAGGCCGTGGCGAACAGCAGGTCATGCAGCGCCTGCCAGCTTGCCCGGTCCGGCGCGTAAAGCAGCCCGCCGCCGTGATCCGTCACGCGGTAGGACGTGCCATCGAAACGGGCGGCGTAGCCCCCGGCCTCGGCATGGATCAGCCATCCGGCCAGATGGTCCCAAGGCAGGGTGCGGTTGAACAGCAGGAAATGGCAGCGCCCGTCCACCAGCATCAGGTATTCATGCGCGGCACAGCGGAAATCCCATGATCCCGCCACCTTGGGCAGGTTGCGCGTCACCATTTCGCGCAGCGGCGGCGGCAGGTAGCGCCATGAGGCATTGCCCGACATTTCACGCGGCGGAACAGCCGGGGCCACATGCAGCCGACGGTCGGCCCCATGGGTGTCCTGAAGCCACGCGCCGTGGCCGCGCGCGGCCAGAACCGCCACGTCGCATACCGGATCGACAATCGCGCCCCCGATAACCTGCCCATGCGACACCACCGAAACCATGACCCCGAACAGCGGCACCCCGGCGGCGAAATTCGCCGTGCCGTCGATCGGATCGATCACGAAGGCCAGCGCCGCCGTGGCCAGGCCATCCAGCAGACGCGGGTTGGCCGCGACCGCTTCCTCCCCCACCACCAGCGCGTCGGGCCATGCCGCGCGCAGGGCCTCCGTCAGGTCACGCTCGGCGGCTTCGTCCGCCACGGTCACGATATCAAGCGGGCCGGTCTTGTTACGGATATCGGCACGGTCGAGACAGCGGAAGAACGGCATGACATGGCGCTTCGCCGCCGCCCGCATCATGGCCACCACCATGTGCATGTCCGCCAGGGTGATCCGTTCCGTCATTGCCGCCTCCGTCGCGCTACTGTCCCATGAAGACCGTTTCAAAAGGTCCGCCGCCGGGGCCCGGCCCTCCGGGTTCGTCCGGAGGGGGGCCTGCCGAAGCCGTCTTCCGCCACCATCTTCCATGCGCCCGTGGCGGCGCATTTTCCACCCCGCCCATGGTCACAGGACAGTCAGTGCGCGGCCGGGTGCTCAGTCGCGCAGGCAGGTCACCATGGCGCCGAACTGGAGTTCGAAACGTGCGCGATTGGCGGGGGAAAGCCGGACGGTCATCTCGGCCCCGTCCTCCCCGTCCGTGCGCTCCGTCACTTCGCCATGCTCGTACAGCCACGCCATGGCCGCCCCCTGCGCCAGCGGCACGCGGTAGGCGGCGACTTCCATCGTGCGCGTCATGCGTTCGTCAATCGCGGCCAGCAGTTCGGGCAGGCCGTCGCCGGTAATGGCCGAGATGACTACATTGCCCGGACGCGCGCCCACCGCGTCGCGCCCGCCCACCAGGTCGGCCTTGTTCAGCACCTCGATCACGCGGGACTGCCAGTCCGGCTCGATCGTGCCGTTGCGGGCCATGCCCTCCAGCACCTCGATCACGTCGTCGCGCTGCGATGCGCTGTCGGGGTGGGCGACATCGCGCACGTGCAGGATGATGTCGGCTTCCGCCACTTCCTCCAGCGTCGCGCGGAAGGCGGCGATCAGTTCGGTCGGCAGGTCACTGATGAACCCCACCGTGTCCGACAGGATGACCCGCCGCCCCGATGGAAGCTGGATGCTGCGCATGGTCGGGTCGAGTGTCGCGAAAAGCTGGTCCTGCGCATAAACGCTGGCCCCGGTCAGCGCATTGAACAGGGTGGACTTGCCCGCATTGGTGTAGCCCACCAGTGCGACGATGGGGAACGGCACGCGGCGGCGCGCCTGCCGGTGCAGGCCACGGGTGCGGCGGACCTGCTCCAGCTCGCGCTTGAGGCGCACGATCCGGTCGCCGATCATGCGGCGGTCGGCCTCGATCTGGGTCTCGCCGGGGCCGCCGAGGAAGCCGAAACCACCGCGCTGGCGTTCAAGATGCGTCCATGTCCGCACAAGGCGGCTGCGCTGGTATTCCAGATGCGCAAGCTCGACCTGGAGCGTGCCCTCACGCGTGGCCGCGCGTTCGCCAAAGATGTCAAGGATCAGCGCGGTCCGGTCGATCACCTTGCAGCCCAGCGCGCGCTCAAGGTTGCGCTGCTGCACCGGGGTCAGGCGGGAATCGATGATGACGACGGTGATGTTGTCGGCCTTGACCGTCTCCTTGAGCGAATCGACCTGCCCCGTCCCCAGCAGGGTGGCGGGCTTGCGCGCGCGCAGCAGCAGCACCGCCTGGCAGACCACGACCAGCCCGATGGAGGCGGCCAGACCTACCGCTTCCTCCAGCCGGGCCTCGGCGGCGCGGGCGTCGTCATGGCGGTCAGGACGTTCCCACGGCAGGATGACGGCCGCGCGCGTGGCCGAAGCAGGGGGCACCCCCGCCGTCACGACGGGTTGCCATCCGTCACCGCGCGCTCCGGTGTGTCTTCGGTCTCGGCCGGGGGTTCGAACAGGCTGACCGGCGTGGCCGGCATGACCGTGCTGATCGCGTGCTTGTAGACAAGCTGGGTATGCCCGTCGCGCCGCAGCAGGACGGAGAAGTTGTCAAACCACGTTATGATGCCCTGAAGCTTGACACCGTTGACGAGGAAAATGGTGACCGGCGTTTTCGACCGGCGGACGTGGTTGAGAAAGACGTCCTGTACATTCTGTGAAGGTTCTTTTGCCACGGCAGGGCCTTACTTGTTGCTTGTTGGGCGGACTTACACGGCACAGTCGCGTGTCATGCTACGGCGTTGCCACCATCCGTATCACAGTTCGTTGTGTAGCAGTCATGCGCGCAGTGGGCAAAAGCTCATCCGGCGTTGCGGTCCTCGGACGTGACGCCAAGCTGCTTGAGCTTGCGATGCAGCGCACTGCGCTCCATCCCCACAAATCCCGCGGTCCGGCTGATATTTCCACCAAAGCGCAGGAGCTGCGCCTGCAGGTACTGGGTCTCGAACAGGTCGCGCGCTTCCCGCAGGGGAAGGCTCATCACATCCTCGTCAGAATCGAACTTGAGCAGCGCGGGCGCGCCATCCCCCACGGTGGAGGGCAGCATGTCGGCCCGTATGGGATCCGAGCTGTTGCCCGGCATCATGATCAGCAGCCGCTCCATGAGATTGCGCAGTTCGCGCACGTTGCCGGGCCATTCATAGCTCTGCAGCGCCGCAATCGCATCGCCCGACAGTTCGCGCAGCGGCAGGCCCGCGTTCTCGGCCGCGCGGTCAAGGAACATGCGCGCCAGTTCGGGTATGTCCTCGCGCCGTTCGCGCAGGCCGGGAATGCGCAGCGGCACGACGGCAAGCCGGTAGTACAGATCCTCGCGGAAGCGCCCCAGCGCGATCTCGGACTGGAGATCACGGTTGGTGGTCGCCAGCACGCGCACATCCACCTTGACCCGCCGCGCGCCGCCCAGCCTCTCGAAGGTCTGGTCCTGCAGCGCCCGCACGATCTTGCCCTGCGTTTCCAGCGGCATATCCGACACTTCATCCAGCAGGAGCGTGCCGCCATGGGCGCGCTCAAGCACGCCGGTGCGCCGGCCGGCACCGTTTTCCCCGCCCTCGATGCCGAAAAGCTCTTCTTCAAACCGGCCGGGCGCGAGTGTGGCGCAGTTCAGGGCGATGAATGGCCCCTCCGCCCGGCGGGAACTGGCGTGGATCATCCGCGCCGCCACTTCCTTGCCCGTGCCCGCCGCGCCGGAAATCAGCACGCGCGAGCCGGTGGGCGCCACGCGGTCGATCTGGTTGCGCACGGCGGCGATGGCGACGCTGCGGCCCTCCAGCACCGTGCTGGAGCCCACGCGCAGGCGCAGTTCCGCGTTTTCACGCGCAAGGCGCGAGGCCTCGAGCGCGCGCCGCACCACCACAAGCAGCCGGTCGGCCTGAAAGGGTTTTTCGATAAAGTCATACGCGCCGTGCTGGAGGGCGGCCACGGCGGTCTCGATCGTCCCGTGCCCCGAGATCATGATGACCGGGATGGACGGCTCCTCCTTGTGCAGGACGTTGAGGATGCCCAGCCCGTCAAGCCGCGACCCCTGAAGCCACACGTCCAGCACGACAAGCGCGGGCCGACGTTCCCTGAAAGCGGCGATGGCGGAATCGGAATCGGCCGCGAGCCGGGTCTCGTATCCCTCATCGGCCAGAATGCCCTCGATAAGAAGCCGTATATCCGGCTCGTCATCAACGATCAGGATTTCATGCCCCATGGTCGTCCTTTATCGGCAAAATCAACGTCGACACAGCTCCCCTGCCTCCGGCGCGGTCCTCAAGCCCGATGCTTCCGCCATGATCCTCAAGAATCTTCTTGACGATCGCAAGGCCCAGGCCGGTTCCCTTGGGCTTGTGGGTCACATACGGCTCGGTCAGTCGGGCGCGGTCCTCGACTGGCAGCCCGATACCGTCATCCGCGATGGCAAGCACGACGTTCGGGCCATTATGGCTCAATGTAATACGGATCGTGCCGATCACGCCATCCCCGCCCGCCGCCTCACGCGGGGGGCGCATGGCGATGGCGTCGGCCGCGTTCTGCAACAGGTTGGTCAGCGCCTGGCCCACCAGCCTGCGGTCACAGTTCACCAGTGGCCCCCGGTCGGGCAGGCTGACCTCGTAGCGGATTTCGGGGTGGGCGTTGCGTTGCAGGATCAGCGCCTCGCGCACGATGCGTGAGAGGTCCTCCACACGCATGACCGGCTGCGGCATGCGCGCGAAGGCGGAAAATTCATCCACCATGCGCCCGATATCGCCCACGTGGCGGATGATCGTGTCCACGCACTGGGCGAAGGTATCGGGGTCGGATGCGATCTCGCGCAGGAAGCGGCGCTTGAGCCGTTCGGCCGCGAGCTGGATGGGGGTGAGCGGGTTCTTGATCTCATGGGCGATGCGCCGCGCCACGTCCGCCCACGCGGCCTTGCGCTGCGCTACCTGCAAGGCTGTTATGTCGTCAAATGTGACCACATATCCGTCAGCGAAATCGCCGGTCATGGTGCTCTGCATTTCCGCGCCGATTCGGACCAGCAGGGTGCAGGCCCGCCCGCCCGCCAGCACCTGCACCTCGCCCGTCAGTTCACGTGCGCCGTCATGGGCGATGCGGTCGAGCATGCCGGTCAGTTCGGGCACCACCTCGATCAGCGGACGGCCCACGCTGGCGGCCATGTCGCGGTGCAGCAGCACGCTGGCCGCCCGGTTGGGCAGTTCGATCATGCGCTGGGAGTCCAGCCCGATCACACCCGCCGATACGCCAGCCAGCACGGCTTCGGTAAAGCGGCGGCGTTCATTGATCTGGTTGGTGGCGTTGACCAGTTCCGCGCGCTGGGTGGCAAGCTGGGTGGTCATGCGGTTGAAGGCGCGTGACAGGCTGGAGACCTCGTCATCACGGTCGCCTTCGGGCACGTTGCTGTCCAGCATGCCCTTGCTCACCCGCTCGGAAGCCAGGATGAGCAGCCCCAGCGGGCGGACGATCTGGTTGGCGAGCATGAGCCCGATCAGGATCGCGGCCCCCAGCACCAGCACGGCGACAAGGGCGAAGATCAGCACGAAGGTGAACTGGATCTTGGCGCGGTTGCCGTTCAGGCGCTGGTAGTCGGCTACCACCTGCTCGGTGCGGTGCATGTGTTCGAGGATGTCGGGATCGACCGGGCGTGCGATCATGAGCATGAGCGGGGGCGTATCGCCCAGCGTGACCACGGCGCGGACGGTCTTTTCATCCGCCGAATCCAGGATGGCGATTTCATTGGTCCGCGCCATGAGGGTCGCGGCCGGCGGCGGCAGGTCGCGCAGGTTGGCCGTGCGCCCCATCAGCCCGCCGGACGCGACCACCGTGTTGGTGAACGGGTCGTACACCACCGCCACATCCAGCCCGCGCAGGGTCGCCTGCGAATCCAGCACCTGCGACAGCGCATCCGAATCATGCAGCAGGTCCCCCCCCGAACCGGACAGGCCGTTCTGCGCGCTGACAAGGTAGTTGGCCAGCGAGAAGGCTTCCGTGCGGATATTGGCGTTATGTTCCTGCAGGTAGCCGCGCGATGTTTCCAGCGCCTCGTTCAGCGCGGTGTTGACCCGGTCGCTGAACCAGATCTGGATGCCGTAGTGAAAGAACACGGCCGCGAAGATGCCCACCACGATGGTCGGCGCGACCGCCACGATGCCGAACAGCGTCACCAGCCGCACATGCAGCCGCGCGCCCGCCAGCCCGCTGCGCCGTTCGGCCAGCACGCGCCCGACCTTTTCGGTCAGCGAGGTCGCGAGCAGCAGCAGCACAAGGAAGTTCAGGACAAAGACCAGCGCCTGAATCTGCGGATGGTGCGCAAGCGAACGCCCCCCCGACAGCACCACGAAGGTCGCGACCCCCAGCACCAGCGCCAGAAGCACCAGCACCAGCGCCACATTGCGGCGCACCAGCATGTCCAGCATGCGCCGCGCCAGCCGGTAGGCGGGACCGGGGCGCGGTGTGTCCCCTGCGCTCATGCGCCGCCGCGCACCACCGGGATGTCCAGATCCCGTATCTTCTTGCGCAACGTGTTGCGGTTCAGCCCCAGCATGGCGGCGGCGCGGATCTGGTTGCCGCGCGTGGCGGACAGGGTCATGGAAATCAGCGGGCGTTCGACCTCGGCGATGACCTTGTCGTAAATATCGCTCATGGGCATCCCGTCCTGCCCGGAAGACAGGAAGCGCCGCAGGTGGCGGGTCACGGCTTCGGACAGGGTCTCGCCCGCCCCGCCGCCTTCGCCCTCCGCCCCGGCCAGCGCGCCGCCGGATTCGTTCAGTTCGGCGTCAATGATGTCCGCGCCGATATGTTCCTGCGGATGCAGCGCGATGATCCGGCACATGAGGTTTTCAAGCTCACGCACGTTTCCCGGCCAGCGATAGCCCTGCAGGCGGGTCACCGCCTCCTCGTCCAGCACGCGGATCATGCCGCTGTCATGGGCGTTCATGTTCAGGAAATGACGCGCCAGGAGGGGGATGTCCTCCACCCGCTCACGCAGGGGGGGCAGGCGCATGGGCACCACGTTCAGGCGGTAGTACAGGTCCTCGCGGAAGGTGCCCGCGCGGATGGCCTGCCGCAGGTCGCGATGGGTGGCGGCGATGATGCGCACATTGGCGCGGATGGGCGTGGTGCCGCCTACTGTCGTGAATTCGCCATCCTGCAGCACGCGCAGCAGCCGGGTCTGGGCCTCGGGCGGCATGTCCCCGATCTCATCAAGGAACAGCGTGCCGCCCGCCGCCTGCTCGAAACGGCCCGCGACACGGTTGGTCGCCCCGCTGAAGGCGCCGCGCTCATGGCCGAACAGTTCGCTCTCGATCAGGTTGCGCGGAATGGCCGCCATGTTGATCGCGACAAACGGCCCCGTGCGCCTGCGCCCGTATTCATGCAGGGCGCGCGCCACCAGTTCCTTGCCGGTTCCGCTCTCGCCCCCGATCATGACGGTCAGGTCCGATGTCGTGAGCCGGGCGATGATGCGGTAGATGTCCTGCATCACGACCGAACGCCCGATCAGCGACATCTGCTCGTCGGGCGCGGGGGCCGCCATGGGGGTGACGGGGGTGGCGGGCGTGGCCAGCGCGCGGGCCACCAGCGCCAGCACTTCCTTGAGGTCAAAGGGCTTGGGCAGGTATTCGAACGCGCCGCGCTGGGTCGCCTTCACCGCCGTCATGAGCGTGGACTGCGCGCTCATGACCACGACCCGCAGGTCGGGGCGGATACGCCGGATGCGCGGGATCAGGTCCAGCCCGTTTTCATCGGGCATCACGACATCGGTAATCACGAGGTCGCCCTCGCCTTCCTCTATCCATTGCCACAGGGTGGCGGCCTGCGCGGTGGCGCGCACCTGATAGCCCCCGCGCCCCAGCGCCTGGCTCAGTACCGTGCGGATGGAACGGTCATCATCCGCGACAAGAATGGTCGGTAGCGACATACGCTATAAATCTCTCAGATCCGGCACGGGGCGGTTCACGACGCGCCCCACTCCTCAGTCACAACAGGCAGGTGAAGCAGCACTTCGGTACAGCCGGGCTGGCTTTCCACCTCGATCACGCCGCCGTGGTCTCCCACGATCTTGCCCGCAAGCGCCAGCCCCAGCCCGCTGCCCGTGGCCTTGGTCGTAAGGAAGGGTTCGAACAGATGCGGGCGGATGTTTTCCGCAATACCCGGCCCGTTGTCACGCACCGACACCAGCAGCGGCAACTGCACGCGCTGCCCGCCGCCGGTGGATACCCATATGCCGGGGCGGTAGCCGGTTGTCAGCGTGATTTCGGGCGGGGCCGCGCCGTCCACATGGCCGTGCAGGGCTTCCGCCGCGTTCTTTACAAGATTGAGCAGCACCTGCACCAGCTGGTCGCGATTGCCCCATACCGGCGGCAATGACGGGTCATAGACTTCGTGAAAGCGGATATCCGCCGCGAACCCCTGCTGCGCGAGCATGCGCACATGCTCCAGCACCCGGTGGATGTTGACCGGCCTGCGCTCTATCGGGCGGTCGCTGAACATGTCCATCCGGTCCACCAGGTCGCGGATGCGGTTGACCTCGTCCTGAATCAGCACGGCCAGTTCACGATCGGACTCGCCCACCGATGTTTCCAGAAGCTGCGCCGCCCCGCGAATGCCCGAAAGCGGGTTCTTGACCTCATGCGCCAGGATGGCCGCCATGCCCGCCACGCTGCGCGCCGCCGAACGGAAGGTGAGCTGCCGGTCCAGCACCCGCACGGCTGAAAAATCATGGAATGTCAGGACAACCGATCCCGGCTCCTCCGGCACGGGCGCGCCCTGCACGGTAACACCGGTGCGGTACAGCCGGGGGCTTTCCAGCGTGACCTCATGCTCGACCACGGTGTGGTCCTGCGCGCGCACCTGCTCCATCAGCAGGAAAAGCGGATTGTCCTCCGGCAGGATGCCGGTCAGCCGCGACTGCGCCAGATGCGCGCGCGACATGCCGAAAAAGGGTTCCGCCGCGCTGTTCACGTAGCCAATGCTGTTATCCGCCCGCACGACCATGACCGGCAGCGCCAGCGAATCGAGTATGACCCGGCCATTGCCCGTCACGTTGTCCGGCGCGCACGGTACATGGGCCGATGGGGGGATGGGGCTGTCCCTCATGCCGCCTGCGCCGCGGCCTTTTCCGCCTCCACGGTCGAAGGGCGCGGGCCGCGCACGGTGCCCGCGGCGATCTGGCGGTCGTAGAATTCATGGATCATGGCGATGGCGGCGTCCACCGTATCGACCCGGTTGACCGCGGCGCGGAAACCCGCCGAACCCGGCAGCCCCGCCGAATACCATGAGACATGCTTGCGCGCGAGCCGAAGGCCGGGATGGGCGCCGAAATGGTCGATCATCATGCCGTAATGTTCCAGCACGATGGCCTTTTCCGCCGCGAGGTCGGGCTCGGCCACCTCCGTGCCCTCCATGAGCGCCTGCGCCACCTGCGCCAGAAACCACGGGCGGCCGTAGCAGCCACGGCCGATCATGACACCCTGCGCGCCCGAACGCTCCAGCGCCACGCGCGCATCCGCCACCGTAAGGATATCCCCATTGACGATGACCGGCAGCGACACCGCATCGACCACCCTGCGCACGAAATGCCAGTCCGCCGTGCCGTTATAGAACTGCTGGCGGGTGCGCCCGTGCACCGTCACCATCCGGATGCCCGATTCCTGTGCAATCCGGGCAAGGGCGGGGGCGTTGAGGCTGTCATGGTCCCAGCCCATGCGCATCTTGAGCGTGACCGGCACGTCAACGGCGCGGACCACCCCTTCGAGCAGGCGCGCGGCCTGGACTTCATCACGCATGAGGGCGGACCCGGCAAGCTGGCCCACCGCCACTTTCTTGACCGGACAGCCGAAATTGATGTCGATGATATCCGCCCCGCGATCGACCGCGATCCGCGCGGCCTGCCCCATGGCGTCGGGGTCGCAACCGGCAAGCTGGACGGAATTGGGGCCGTCATCCGCCACCTCGGCCATGCGCAGGGTGTTCTCGTTCTCCCGCACCATGGCCCAGGACGCGATCATTTCCGACACGACCAGCCCGGCCCCCAGCCTGCGCGCCAGCCTGCGGAACGGCAGGTCGGTCACCCCGGCCATGGGCGCCAGGATGACCGGCGCCCGCAGGACGACCCCACCCCCCAGGTCAATGGGCGACAGCAGTTGAGACGACATGAACCCCGCTTCCCCGCCAGCCTCCCGGCCGCCCCCGCGGCGGCATTAAAGGGCATGCCGGCTAAAATATCCGCCAATAATGCTTATGATTTAGGCAGAATACCCCCTCCCGCCGCCCCGTGCAATCAGCTTCAGTGCATTCGGGAAACATTTTCGTGCCGCGGCGCGGGCAGGTTGTCACCGCACAATGCTTGACGCGCGGGCCACATGGCCGCATTGCTCCGCATCATGCGTGTTGCAGCCATTCTTCTCGCCGCGGGTCAGGGCAGCCGGTACAGCGCCCAGACCGCGACCCCCGTCGCCAAGCAGTATGTCACGCTCGGCGGCCGGCCCGTCATCCGCCACGCGGCGGATGCCCTTGCCCCTCATGTAGCGATGATCCAGCCCGTGGGCGACCCGGCCCTGCTGGGCGCGGCGCTGGAGGGTTTCGCCCCCGAAGCCTGTGCGGTCCTGCCGGTCGTGCCCGGTGGCGATACGCGCCAGGCCAGCGTAAGCGCGGGGCTTGAAGCACTTGACCGCCTGCCCGCCGGCGAACGCCCCGATCTGGTGCTGATCCATGACGGCGCGCGCCCGTACGTGCCCGCCAGCGTGACACAGGGCGTGATCGCGGCCCTTGCGCACCATGCGGGCGCCATTCCCGCCGTGCCGGTGGCCGACACCATCAAGCGCGCGCGTGATGGCATCATCACCGATACCGTGCCCCGCACCGACCTGTTCCGCGCCCAGACGCCGCAGGGCTTCCGCTTCGGGATACTGCACGACCTGCACCGCTCCGCCACCGCCGCCGATGCGACGGATGACGCGGCCCTGCTGGAACTGGCCGGGCACCATGTCGCCATCGTTCCCGGTTCGGAAGACAATATCAAACTGACCTACAAGGAGGATCTGGTGCGCCTGGAACGCCTGATCGGCCCGACCCTGCTGCCGCGCACCGGGATCGGCTATGACGTGCATGCCTTTGCCGAGAACCGCCCCCTGATCCTGTGCGGCGTGAGCGTGCCCCACACGCGCGGCCTTGCCGGGCATTCCGATGCGGATGTGGGCATTCACGCCCTGTGCGACGCGATTTACGGCGCGCTGGCCGAAGGGGATATCGGCCGTCACTTCCCGCCCAGCCAGAACCAGTGGAAGGATGCCGACAGCGCGCGCTTCCTCATCCACGCGGGCGAGCGCATCCGCCAGCGCGGCGGCATGCTGGTCAACGCCGATGTCACGCTGATCTGCGAACGCCCCAAGATCGGCCCGCATTCGGAGGCCATGCGCGCACGACTGGCCGAGCTGCTGAAGGTGGATATCGACCGGATTTCGGTCAAGGCCACGACATCCGAACGGCTGGGCTTTACCGGGCGGGAGGAAGGGATCGCCAGTCAGGCCAGCGCCACGGTGCTGGTGCCCTGAATGCCACGCCCTGGGAACAGGCAGAAAAAAACGGCCCGGTCACATGACCGGGCCGTCTGTTTTTTTACGTCACGGTCGTCGTTTCACTGCGCCTGACACAGGTGCATGAAGCGGTCGGCCTCAACCACCTCCGCCGCAAGCTGGCGCAGGGCCTCAACCAGCTTGGCGTCCTCGCCCCATATCGTCATCTGGATGCGTTCCCCCACGGTAGCGATCTCCGCCGCACGGGTGGCTGACAGCGCGCCCGTCACCACCGCAAGCCCCAGCACGATACTTTTCATGGCGGGCACCATCACGCCCAGCGCGGCCAGCGTCGCGTTATCCTGCCTGCCCAGCACGTCATTCCACGCCGCATGCACATCCCCGGACTGCGCCAGCGGCATGATGCCGTGCGTGACCGCCATGTCGATCCCGTGGCGCGCGCGCAGCCAGGCGAGCTGGGGATCCCATTCCTCGCGCTCGGCCGCGCAGAGCCGGGCGGGATGCTCCGCGCGGTAGCACAGCAGTTCCCCATCCACGTACTGCATCAGCGCCGCGACCTGTGCGGCGGGTTCAGGCGCGATCCGTTCGATCATGCTGCCGGCCATGCGCGTCATCGGCAGGTCATCGGGGGTGAATGCGCCCCCCTTTTTTCCACCCGCGCGCGCCCATTCCCCCGCGATGGCCCCGGCAAGGGTCTCGGAGGGCACGCACAGCGCCGTGCCGCCGGGCAGGCGGATGCCACGCCCGTCAAGTTCAACGCCGAAGCCCCCCCCGGCCACGGGGCGGACTGTGGCCTCGGCCCAGAACCGCTTGCGGGTGCCGGGGGTTTCGGCCCGGGGTACGCGCACGCCTTCCTTCATCATTTCAGAATCCCCAGACCC
The DNA here is from genome assembly GCF_021295395.1 of Komagataeibacter sp. FNDCR2. Classification (NCBI taxonomy): domain Bacteria; kingdom Pseudomonadati; phylum Pseudomonadota; class Alphaproteobacteria; order Acetobacterales; family Acetobacteraceae; genus Komagataeibacter; species Komagataeibacter sp. FNDCR2. The sequence goes on along the minus strand of NZ_JAIWOU010000001.1, from coordinate 2,566,316 downwards.
TTGAGCAGGTTCGCCGCCTTCTTCACATCAGGCGCGCCCTTGGAATTGCCCAGCAGTTTGGAAACCCCGCCCCCGGCGGAGGCCGTCCCCTTGGGGGCGGCGGTCGTGGGCTGGGGGCCGGCCTGCCCTTCCCGCGCGGCCTTCAGCGTCGCGGGGCAGGGATCGGCTACGGCATTGCCGTTCGAACCGCCCAGCAGCAGGCCGATCGCGTAACGCCCGTCCGCGCCGCCATCCATCTTGGGCCGTGGCGACGCCAATGTGCCGCCCACACGCAGCGGCACGCTGGCCCCGGTTCCGCCGATCATGACCTGCGGCACCAGATGCAGGTCCAGATCCTGCGTGACCATGCCCACGGTGCCGTGGCCGGTCAGTGTCAGCGCATTGGTCTGTACACCGATGGTATCGACATTGGCGCGCCCGTCGGCCATGGCCATGTGCAGGCCGAAGCAGCGCAGGGCGATCGGCCCCGTGCCAAGCGCGCCACGCGCCGCATCACCCAGCAGTTCACCCAGCGCGGTACCGCTGATCGTGCCGTTGACCATGGACGCGCCCATATGGCCCGTCAGGCTGTTGCGCAGTTCGGTGCGGGTATTGCCCTGCGCGCGCAGGGTACCGACAACCTGCAATGCGCCCTGCACCATGTTCGACAGGCCGGCCCTGCTCTCCACCCATCCCGCGGGCAGGACCAACGTGCCGATCGTGCCCGAAACCGTGGGCACGCTGCCCGATGCATCGACCTCCAACTGGCCCGACAGGCTGCGCCCCGTGCCCAGCGCCTGAATGGGGTCGATCGTCAGCCGCCCGTTGCGCAGGACGACGTGGGTCAGCGCGTTGTGGTATTCATCCCCCTCGAACTCCATCTGCGCCACGCTCAGGCGCAGGTCCACGTCCTGCCTGCGCAGCATGGCGAAAGGCAGCGGCTCATCACCGGGTTTCGCCTGCGTGGGCGCGGTGCCGCCCGTGGCGTCGGCCTTTGCCGTCTGGCCCATCAGGGCGTCCACGTTCAGCCAGCTCGAATCAAGCGCGCCGCTGAGCAGCGGCACACCGTCATGCCCGCCATGAACCGACAGGTCCAGCGCCCCGGTGAAGGAAGCCTGCGTGCTCTTGACCGCGATGTCCGAGAGCTGGAAATGCGCGCCGTTATCCTCGCTTACGAGATGGGAGGACGCTTCCAGATGGTCGAGCGCCGCGCCATTGGGCAACAGGAGATGCCCCGCCGTGGCCGATACGTTCACCACCGCGCGCGAACCACCCAGCGTACCCGCGACCCGCAGCGCGCCCGGATCGCCCGACAGGTCGAACGAGAGCGGCAGCGGCTCGGCCAGATGCGACAGCACCGCTGTCTCCACCTGCTGGAGCGAGCCCAGCGTGCCCGAAAGTTTCAGCCCCTGCCCCTGCCACTGGCCCTGACTGCGGATGGTGACGCCATCCTTCGGGCCCGGCGCGTCAATCGACAGGCCCTGCAACGTCAGGCCCGCGATGTACCGCCCCGCATCCACCGCGCCCGTGTCCAGGTGCACACTGTTGAACAGCGGCGTGCTGCCTTCGCTGTCTGGCGCGCTGCCATCCACCACATTGGCCTTGAACGACAGGCGGCGCACATCGGGCAGGTCCAGCCCCGGCGCTACGGCCGTGATCGCGGCAAGGGTGGTGAGACTGCCATCAAGCCGGATGTTGTAGCCCTTCATGTGGTCGGGATCGGCCACCGAACCATCGACCGCCAGTTGCCCCACCGGCTGGCCGCCCGCGCTGAACGTCGCCTGCAACGCCACCGGCCAGCCGACGCGCGCGGTGGAGGTCAGGGTGATCGGGCCGGTATGGCCCGCCAGCGTGAAGGCGCCGCCCTCATTATGACCGGCCACGTCGATCCGGGGCTGCTCACCGCTGACATCGGTCAGGTTGACGCGGTCCACGACCACCTTGCCCCTGCTGCCCGAAAGGCGGTCATCCCAGTCAAGGTCGGCATTGGTGACGCGGATGCTGCCGATCTGCACCTTCCAGTCCGACGCCGCCTGTTTCGTCGCCGTATCCGGCGCGACGTTGGCCTGCGCGCTGGTGGGGGAAAGACGCCAGTTGGCCTCCCCCTTCTCCGTGCGTTCGAGATGGATGACGGGATGGTCGAGCGTCAGGCCCTCAAGCTGGATTTCATGGTGCAGCAGCGCCATCAGGCCCAGCCGCGCCGTCAGCCGGTCCGCCGTGAGCATGTCCGTATAGGCCCCGCCCGCCATGTCCGACAGGCCGACATCACGCACCGACAGCGAAAGGGAGGGGAAGACATGGAAATCCAGCGCGCCCATGCGCACCTGCCTGCCGGTCTGCTTCTCGATCGCGGCGATGGCTCGGCTGCGCAGCGCATCGGGGTCCAGCATGGACCTGACCGCAAGACCCGCCCCGCCAGCCACCACTACCAGGGCCACGGCGGAACCCAGCAGTATCCGTCGCGCATTTCCGTTCTGTGCCATCTCGCTTCCTGTCCTGTACCGTTATCCCGCTGTCCCTGCCCTAGATACGCCGGCAGGGCGCGGGCTGGGGGGCGACAAACCCGATCTGCCGGAATGTCTCGCGCATATGCGGCGGCAGATCCGCCTCGACCACCAGCGTGCCCCCTGCCGGGTGCGGCAGTTCCAGCCTGCGGGCATGCAGGTGTAACCTGTCCACGAACCCTGCGACATGAGCTATGTCACCGCCATATTTCGGATCCCCCAGTATGGGGTTGCCCAGCGCCTCGCAATGCACGCGAAGCTGGTGGGTGCGCCCGGTCAGCGGGGACAGCGCCAGCCATGACAGCTTGCGCGCCGCCGCGTCCAGCACCTCGTATTCCGATAGGGCGTGCACCGCGTCCGCATCCCCCCGTTCGGCCACGACGCTGATGGCGCCCGCCCCCGCGCCAAGCTTGGTCAGCGGCTGGTCGATGATGCCCGTGGCCGGGCTGGGGCGCCCCACGACGACGGCCCAGTAGATCTTGCGCACGTCGCGCCCGCGAAAGGCGGCCGCGAGCTTGGCCGCCACACCGGGCGTGCGCGCCACGAGCAGGAGGCCCGATGTATCGCGGTCGATGCGGTGGACGAGCCGGGGGCGCGGGTCATCGGGGCTGTCGCGCAGGCCATCGAGCAGCGCGTCGATATGGTGGGTGATGCCCGGCCCGCCCTGCACGGCGATCCCGGCGGGCTTGTTCAGCACGATCACATGGTCATCGCGATACAGGACCATCTTGTTGATTTCGCGCACCTGCCGCTCATCCAGCGGTCGGGCCGCCAGCGGCGGCGGGCGGCTGGCGTTGGGGATGGGCGGCACGCGCACCGCCTGGCCGGGCGCAAGGCGCGTGGCGGCGGTGACGCGACCGCCATCCACACGCACCTGCCCCGTGCGGCACAGCTTTTGCAGCGCGCCCTGCGTCAGGTGGGGGTAGTGCCTGCGGAACCAGCGGTCCAGGCGGATATCGGCTTCGTCATCGCTGACGGTAAGGGTAACGACACTCATGACCCACGGCTTTCGCGCACTCTGTTCCAACTGTCCAGTCGTCGCGCCACTTCGCGCTCATATCCACGGTCGGTCGGCTGGTAAAGCCGGGGGCGGCGCATGCCGTCGGGAAAGTAGTTCTGGCCCGATATGCCGCCTTCGGCGTCATGGTCGTATTCGTAACCCTTGCCGTAGCCGATATCCTTCATGAGCGTGGTCGGCGCGTTCAGGATATGGGCGGGCGGCATGAGGCTGCCGGTGGCGCGCGCGGCGCGGCGGGCCATGTTGTAGCCCTTGTACACCGCATTGGACTTGGGCGCGGTGGCCAGATGCACCACAAGCTGGGCCAGGGCCAGTTCCCCCTCGGGCGAGCCGAGGCGTTCGAACGTCTCCCACGCGGCGATGGCCAGCGGCAGGGCGTGCGGGTCGGCCATGCCCACGTCCTCGGCGGCGAAACGGGTCAGGCGGCGCGCGATGTAGCGCGGATCCTCGCCCCCTTCCAGCATGCGGGCGAACCAGTACAGCGCCGCATCGGGGTCGGAGCCGCGCATGGATTTATGCAGCGCCGAGATCAGGTTGTAATGCTCCTCCCGGTCCTTGTCATACAGGGCCGCGCGGCGGGCGAGCAGGCCGGACAGGCCAGCGGGATCGAGCGGCCGCGCCTGTGGCGGCAGGGCCAGAAGCTGCTCGACCATGTTCAGCAGGTAGCGCCCGTCGCCATCGGCCATGGCGCGCAGGGTCGCGCGGGCTTCGGGCGTGAGCGGCAGGGGCGTGCCGGTCGCGGTTTCGGCGCGGTGCAGGAGCTGCTCCATCGCCGCGTCATCCAGCCGGTGCAGCACCAGCACCTGACAGCGCGAGAGCAGCGCGCTGTTCAGCGCAAAGGAGGGATTTTCCGTCGTCGCGCCCACCAGCACCACCGTGCCATCTTCCACCACCGGCAGGAACCCGTCCTGCTGGGCGCGGTTGAAGCGGTGGATTTCGTCCACGAACAGAAGCGTTCCGCCGCCCTGCGCGCTGGTGCGCCGCGCATCCTCGAACGCGCGCTTGAGGTCCGCCACACCGGAAAACACCGCCGAAAGCTGCACGAAGCGCAACCCCGCTGCATCGGCCAGCAGGCGCGCGATGGTGGTCTTGCCTACGCCGGGGCCGCCCCACAGGATCAGGCTGGCGAGCGAGCCGCGCGCGAGCATCTGGCGCAGGCTGCCATGGGGCCCAAGCAGATGGTCCTGCCCCACCACATCATCCAGCGTCGCGGGGCGCAGGCGGTCCGCCAGCGGCTGGGTGCGCGCGGCGGGCGTGGTGGCGCGCGGTGGAAACGGCACCGGCCCCCGGCCCGGCTGCGCCTGCGGCCCGGACGCCCCGAACAGATCCCCCGGGCCGTCATCCATGCTGTCACGCCTGCCTGCCATATGCTCCTGCCCGTACCGTATCCGGTCCCTTTGCTGGACCGTCACCTTCAAATTGGGATGCGTCGCGTATCAATACCAGTCCCGGCGGAACAATACAGGCCCCCTCCGCCATGTCGTTCCCGCCCCTTTCGCATACAGAATTCCCGAACCCCGATCATCGGGAACCTACGCGCGGGAGTTTAAGGAACTGGAAAACAGAAATCCCCGCGCCGCTTTTTTCGCGACGGAACGCCGCGGTCAGAACTGGAAATAGATGAACGGCTCGGGCGGCCTGCCCCCGACCAGGAACACCAGCAGCACAAAGGCCACGCCCGCCGCCACCGCCAGCCATGGCGCGGGCCGCAGCCGGTCCATGATGACCGATTGCGAGGCAGGCCCGACCAGCGCCACGCCAAGGGCCAGAGCCAGTATCAACGGGTGCGGCAGGAGCACCTTTCCCATTCCCCCCAGCCCCGCCATCCCCATGAACATCCGTCCCGCCGTGGGCAGGTCGGCGGCGCGGAACACCACCCATGTCAGCAGCAGGAAAAACAGCGTCAGCCCCCGCCCGCCCCAGCATGGCAGCACGCGTCCCGCGCGGGTCCATGCATGCGACAGCGCCAGCGCGCCGCCATGCAGCAGGCCCCAGAGCATGAAATTCCACCCCGCCCCATGCCAGATTCCCGCCAGCCCCATCGTCGCCACCACATTGGCGGCCTGCCGCGCCGGGGGGCAGCGATTTCCGCCCAGCGGGATATAGACGTAATCACGCAGGAAGCGCGACAGCGTCATGTGCCACCGCCGCCAGAAATCCCGCACGGACACGGCCGTATAGGGCGCGTTGAAATTGAATGGCAGGCGAATGCCCATCATCAGCGCCATGCCGATGGCCATATCCGAATAGCCGGAAAAATCGAAATAGATCTGGAGCATGTAGGTTGTCGCGGCCAGCCACGCACTGCCCAGACCCGGCGGGTGCCCCGCATGGGCGGCATCGAACACCGGGTTGGCCATGGCGCCCAGCGTATCGGCCAGACCCAGCTTCTTGCCCAGCCCGACCAGCACCAGCAGGCCACCCCGGCCAAGGTTTTCCCACATCGCGCCATTGCGCGGGCTGGCGTCGAACTGCGGGATCAGTTCGTTATGCCGCACGATCGGCCCCGCCACGAGCTGGGGGAAGAAGGTGACGAATTCCATGAAATCCGCCAGCCGGTACACCCGCGCCTGCCCGCGCCCCAGGTCAACCAGATAGGAGATTTTCTGGAACACGAAAAACGACAGCCCCAGCGGCAGGATGATCGGCCACGGCGCATGCGCCCGGCCCGCAAGCCCCATGGCCACACCGGCCAGCCAGTCCGCGTATTTGAAGCCGAACAGCACCGCGAGATTGGCCGCGATCCCGAACCCCAGCCACCCCCGCCGCCGCCAGCGCCCCCACGCCATGGCAACCATCTGGTTGAACCCGACCATCGCCAGCAGGAACGGCACGAACCGCCAGTCCCACAGCCCATAGAACAGCACCGACGCCGCGATCACCACCGTCTGCCGTCCCGCCCTTGACGCCGCCACGCCGTAATACAGCCCCAGCACCAGCGGCAGGAACACCACAAGGAAAGGCTGCGAGGCAAACAGCATCAGCCCGTGCGTTCCGCCACGGCCCGCCCCGCCGCGTGGCCACTGGCCCACGCCCACTGGAAGTTGTAGCCGCCCAGCCAGCCGGTCACGTCCACGGCTTCCCCCACCATGAACAGGCCCGGGACATCCCGCGCCTCCATATCGCGTGAGGAGAGGCAATCCGTATCCACGCCACCGCGCGTGACCTCGGCCTTCACGTAGCCTTCCGTGCCATGGGGGTTGAGCCGCCATGCCGAAAGCATGCCGGCCACACCGGCCAGAACCGCGTCCGGCATGCCTGCAAGCTGCCCTTCGGGCAGGCAGGACCGCGCCAGAAGCTGGGCCAGGCGCTGCGGCAGCAGCATGGACAGCATGGCTACCCCGCCCGCGCGCGGGCGGTCGCGCTTGATTTCCAGCAACCGCCGCCCCGCGTCGATGCCGGGCAGCAGGTCGATCTCCAGCGCCTGTCCCGGCTGCCAGTAGGATGACGCCTGCAGGATGGCGGGACCGGACAGGCCCCGGTGGGTAAAGACCATGCCATCACGGAACACGACGTGGCGCGCCTGCCGTCCCGCCCCGCTGTGGCAGCCGATCGCCACATTGACCGACAGCCCGGCCAGCGCCCCCATCCATTCCAGATCCTGCGCGCCGAATGTCAGCGGCACGAGTGCGGGGGCCGGCGCCACGACCCGCAGGCCGAACCGGCGCGCGAGATCATGCGCAAGGCCCGTGGCGCCCAGCTTGGGAATGGACAGCCCCCCCGTGGCCACGATCAGCCCGCGCGCCACGAAAACCCCGTGATCCGTCTCGACCCGGTACAGCCCCGCGCCGTCACGCGCCACGTCGATGATCCGGTGCGACAGGCGTATGTCCACCTGCCCCGCCGCGCATTCGCGCAGCAGCATGTCCACGATGTCGCGCGCCGAGCGGTCACAGAACAGCTGGCCCGCCGCCTTTTCGTGCCAGGGAATGCGGTGGCGGCGGACAAGGGAGAGGAAATCGGCCGGGGTGTAGCGCGCCAGCGCCGATTTGGCGAAATGCGGATTGGCGGACAGGAACTGCCCCGCCCCCGCATCCATGTTGGTGAAGTTGCACCGCCCCCCACCGGAAATGAGGATCTTGCGCCCCGCCTGCGGCGCATGGTCCACCACCAGCACCTGTCTGCCCGCCTGCCCCGCGGTCGCCGCCGCCATAAGGCCCGCGGCCCCCGCGCCCAGGACGATGGCATCAAGGATGGGGGCTCTCCCGCCTGTCATCGACTCAGAAATCCAGATCCGCGTAATGGGCGGGCGGGTTGATGCCCGTCACCCGCTCCTGCAGCAGTGCGCGGAAACACGGGCGGCTCTTGATCCGGGCGTACCAGTCCTTGGCGGCGGGGGCGCGCGCCCAGTCCACATCCCCCAGGTAATCAAGGCTGGACAGGTGGGAAGCGGCGGCGAAATCCGCCATGGACAGCATGTTGCCCGCCAGCCACTGCCGCGTTTCGGCCAGCCAGTCGATATAGGGAAGATGGGCGCGGATATGCGCATACCCCGCGCGCAGCGCGGCCCCATCGGGGTTGCCGCGCTTGGAAATGCGCTTCAGCACCTTTTCATTGAGCAGGGGGCGCGAGACTTCACCGCCGAATTTCTCATCGAACCACGCCACCAGCCTGCGCACCTCCACCCGTTCGGCCAGCGTGCGGCCCAGGAGCGGGGTGTCCGGATACGCTTCTTCCAGATATTCGCAGATGACCCATGAATGCGGAATGCACAGGCCGTTTTCTTCCTGTAGCATGGGCACGGTACCCGCTGGGTTGCGGTCCAGGTAATCGGGGCGGTTTTCCCATACGCGCTCGATCTTGAGTTCGAACGGCAGCCGCTTTTCCCCCAGCACAAGCCGGACCTTGCGGGAATAGGGCGAAAGGGGAAGGTGGTAGAGGATGCGCATGTTCCCGCTTTATTGCATTGGGCCGCCCTTCGCCAAGCCCTGACGCGCATGAAAGGAAAAGCTGCCGCGTACAGGCGGTGAAAAGCCATCCACCCCTCGACAGGGGCGGCATGGCGCGATAGCTGGAAACAGACACGCCCACTTACCATACAGGACAGGATCACGTTGCCAGACGAACTGCGTCCCACACCGAAAATCCGCGCACGCGGGCGGTCGTTTCTTGCCCTGGTGCTTTCCCCCGAACCCATGCTGGCGGACTGGCTGGCCGGGCTGGATGCGCAGATCGCGCGTTCGAGCACGTTCTTCGCCGGCAAGCCGGTCATTCTGGACCTGTCGCTGCTCAATGCACAGACCGAGGGACTGGCCGAACTCTACCCCGCGCTGCGCGCGCGCGGCATCCGCATCATCGGCATCGAGGGTGGCGATACCTCATGGCCCGCCTGCGCGCAGTGGGACTGGCCGGCGGGCTTCATGGGGGGCCGCGCCTCGGGCGCGGTGGACATTCCCGAAGACAGCGCGCCCACACCCCCCGAGGCGCCACGCGGCTCCTCCATGATCATCGAGCAGCCGATCCGCTCCGGCCAGGTGATCATGAACCCCGATGGGGACATCATCATCGTCGGTTCCGTCGGTTCGGGGGCGGAGGTGACGGCGGGCGGGTCGATCCATGTGTATGGCGCGCTGCGCGGGCGGGCCATCGCGGGCATGAACGGGCAGCCCGACGCCCGCATCTTCGCCCAGTCCATGCAGGCCGAGCTGCTGGCCATTGACGGCTATTACATTACCGCTGAAGAGATGGATCCGCGCTACGTGCACAAACCCGCGCAGATCGTTCTCAGTAATGACACACTTGTCGTGCAGCCGCTGGTGCCGCCCGCATTCGCGGGCCGCAAAACCTGACAATACCGTGCTGAATTCCCATTGCGCCCTGCGCGCGCCAACCCATACAACTGTATCCATCAGATCATGAACAAGAAAACACCCCCCAAAAGCGGACAAGGAACTACCCCAATGGCAAAAGTGCTGGTTGTCACATCCGGCAAGGGCGGCGTCGGAAAGACGACGTCAACCGCGGCGCTGGGCGCGGCACTGGCACAGACCGGGCAGAATGTCGTTGTGGTCGATTTCGATGTCGGGCTGCGCAATCTCGACCTTGTCATGGGGGCGGAGCGGCGCGTCGTATTCGACCTGATCAACGTGATCCAGGGCGACGCCAAGCTTTCGCAGGCGCTGATCCGTGACAAGCGCATCGAGACGCTCTCCATCCTTCCCGCATCCCAGACCCGCGACAAGGACGCGCTGAGCGCCGAGGGCGTGGCGCGCGTGATGCAGGAACTGCGCGAAAAATTCGACTGGGTAATCTGTGACAGTCCCGCCGGGATCGAGCGCGGCGCGCAGCTTGCCATGTACCACGCGGATTACGCCATTGTCGTGACCAACCCGGAAGTATCGTCCGTGCGGGACAGTGACCGGATCATCGGCATGCTCGACAGCACGACCGAGAAGGCCAAGGGCGGCGGCAAGGTTGAAAAGCACCTGCTGCTGACCCGCTACGACCCCGCGCGCGCCGCGCGTGGCGAAATGCTGCGTATCGAGGATGTTCTGGAAATCCTGTCCATCCCGCTGCTGGGCATCATTCCCGAAAGCGAGGAAGTGCTGCGCGCGTCCAACCTTGGCGCGCCCGTGACCCTGAGCAGCCCCGACAGCCCGCCCGCCCGCGCCTATGCCGAGGCCGCGCGCAGGCTGGAGGGCGAAAAGCTGGAAGTGACCGTGCCGACCGAGCGCAAGGGCCTGTTCGCACGGCTGTTCAAGGGAAGAAACTGATGAGCCTGTTCAGCTCCTTTTTCGGCCGTGGCGGCAAGACATCCGCCCCGGTCGCGCGTGACAGGCTCCAGATCCTGCTGGCCCATGAACGCACGGGAAACGCATCCGAATCCGACCTGCTGTCCAAGCTGCATGCCGAGATTCTGGAAGTCATCAAGAAGCATATCCCCGTCGATCAGGACAAGGTGCAGGTCAAGCTGGACCGCGGCAACTCCGTCTCGATGCTGGAAATCGACATCGAGGTGCCCCAGCTCAAGGCCCCTGAACGCCCCTGAACGCCCCGAAAGGGGCCACCGGCGCGACCGGGACCGCGCCATTCAGGTCAGCCGGGGTTCGATCCAGCGGCGGGCATGTTCGAAATCACGCGCCACGGCGGCCTGTGCCGCCGCCACGTCACGCTGGCGCAGCGCCGCGATCAGTTCCTCATGCGGGTGGATGCGCCCCTCATGCTCCAGGTGGCGCATGGGCCGCGAGAGCGCGTAGATCGGCCCGATGCGCATCCACAGGTTGCGCAGGATGGTGGCCGTAAGCGGCAGTTCGGCCAGGGTCGCGACCGTGGTGTGGAAATCCGCGTTGAAGGCGGCCATGCCGCCATCATCATGCGCGCGCGGCGTCCATGAACTGGTTTTGCAAAATGACCAGCGCCTCGATTCCATGGTCGGACGCATTCTGGGCGGCGGCGGCGGCCAGACGCATTTCCAGATCCGAACGCAGGTCATGAATCTCGGCAAAGCTGCGCTGGGTCATGGCGGGAACGATGGCGGTATTGCGATCATTCAGTTCCAGCGCATGTTCGGACACAAGGCGCAGCAGCGCCTCGCGCACCGGGGTCGGGCTCAATCCCAGCTCGGCGGCCAGGGGCCGCAGGACCAGACGTTCCCCCGAGCGGTAACGGCTGCGGATCAGCCCGCGGCGCACATGGTCATAGGCTTCCTCGCTCAATGCGCGACGCGGGAGCTTTTCAGACTGGCCTGCGGTGAATGATACCATGCCGTTGAGTCATCCTTAAAGCTGATAGGTCTTATTAATACGGATCAATAATGATCTGACCGTGAATGGCAACGCCTGAAAAAGCGAAAACTCCGTTTTTTTTGCGCGGTTTCCGCCATTCATGACCATTTTGTCGTCACGGCCCTCCTCCCGGCGGGGAACCCCCTCCCCTTTCCGACCGTTACCCCGGCAACGGCCCGCACCCCGGTGCGGGCTTCCCGCCATGCGGGAACAGACAAGGAGACGACCATGTCCGATGTAGTCGAGAACACTTTCCTGACCGATGTGCAGACATTGCGCGCACGCGCCAAACAGGCGATCGAGAAAGGCGCGCTGACCCCGGCCTATCAGGGAAACGTAAAGACCGCGATCGAGCTGTTGCAGACGGTGGTGGCCACCGAACTTGTCTGTGTCCTGCGTTATACCATGCATTCCATTGCCGTGGCGGGCATCAACAGCGAAAGCGTGGCCAGCGAGTTCGCGACCCATGCGAAGGAAGAGCGCGCCCACATGCTCTGGGCCGCCAACCGCATCGACCAGCTGGGCGGCACGCCCAATCTCTCGCCCGAGGGACTGGCCACCCGTTCCGCCACCGAATACGGCCATGGCGGCAACCTGATCGAGATGGTGCGCCAGAACCTGGTGGCCGAACGGCTGGTGATCGAGCATTACCGTGAACTGATCCGCTACTTTGCCGATCATGACCCCACAACGCGCATCATGCTCGAAAAGATCCTTGCGGAAGAAGAAGAACACGCAACCGATATGCATGATCTGCTGGTCGCCCATGAAGGCCACCCCTTCCTGTCCTGATCCCCGCCTGTTACCTTTCCCCCAACACCCGTACCACCCCGCGCCCGCCTGCCCCGTCCCGCCCCCGCGGGATCGGGGGGCATTGCTACGTACTGCGTCCGGGGCGCCGAAATTTTTCCCATCACCCGAAACGGAGACTCCATAATGGCCGAGCCGAAAACCTATGACCTGTTCATCGGCGGGGAATGGACCAAAGCTGACAATTCCGAACGTGACACCATCCGCAACCCCGCCACTGGCGATGTGCTGGCCCATGTCGCCATCGCGGGCGAAGGCGACGTCGCCCGCGCGCTGTGCACCGCGCAGGACGCCTTTCCCGCATGGAGCCGGCAGGTCGCGACGGACCGGGCGGATTACCTGTACCGCCTGATCGAGCTGATCCGGCGCGACGGGGAAAAACTGGCCCGCATCATTACATCCGAAAACGGCAAGCCGCTGAAGGAAGCCCGGATCGAGGTCAATTTCGCCATCCAGCTCATCCGCTTCGCGGCCGAGAACGTGCGCAGGCTGGAAGGCAACATCATTCCCGGCAGCCGACCGGGCGAGAAGATCCTGATCGAAAAGATACCCCATGGCGTGGTCGCGGGCATTTCCGCGTGGAATTTCCCGCTCGCGCTTACCGCCCGCAAGCTGGGTCCGGCGCTGGCCGCCGGGAACACCTTTGTCATCAAGCCCCATGAACTGACGCCGCTCTCCACCCTGGCGCTGGCCGAACTGACGGTTGAGGCCGGGTTCCCCAAGGGGATCGTCAATGTCGTGACCGGCGGCGGGGCCACGGTGGGCAATGCGCTGGTCACGAGCCCGATCACCAAGCTCATCACCATGACCGGCAGCACGCCCGCGGGCCGCAAGATCATGGCCGCCGCATCCGAAGGGCTGAAGGAAGTGCGGCTGGAACTTGGCGGCAAGGCCCCCTTCATCGTGATGGAGGACGCGGATCTGGACGCGGCGGTCAATGCCGCCGTCAGCGCGCGGTTCATGAACTGCGGCCAGGTCTGCACGGCCAATGAACGCACTTATGTGCATACGGCCGTCTATGATGCCTTCCTGGAGCGCCTGCGCGCGAAAATCGCGGAGATCCGGACCGGCGACCCGCTGGATGAAAAGACCGACATGGGCCCCAAGATCAGCACCGCCGAACTGGAAAAGGTGGATGACATGGTGCGCCGCGCCGTGGAACAGGGGGCGAAGGTCGAACTGGGTGGCAAGCGCCTGACCGGCGGCGCTTACGACAAGGGCAATTTCTACGCCCCGACCCTGCTGACCGACATATCGGGGGACATGGACATTGTGCAGAATGAAGTGTTCGGCCCCGTCCTGTCCCTGATCCGCGTGCGGGACTTCGATGATGCCCTCACCCAGGCCAACAAGTCGCGCTATGGGCTGTCAGCCTATCTGTTCACGCAGAACCTCGCGAACATCATGCGCCTGACCAACGACCTCAACTTTGGCGAGATCTATGTCAACCGCGAAGGCGGCGAGGCAGCGCAGGGCTTCCACCACGGCTATGGCGACAGTGGCATCGGCGGCGAGGATGGCCAGTACGGTCTCGAAGCCTATGTCGATACCAAGACCATCTATCTCAACACCTGAGCCGCAGGCGGCATTCCAGTGGCCCGGCGATGCGTCGGGCCATTTTTTTCCGGTTTCAGATCTGGCGCATCCATACGGTGTCCACCGCATGGGTCGGCTGTTTATGCATGACCACACGGGCGCGTTCGCGTGTGGGTAGGATGTTCTGCTGCAGGTTGGGCAGGTTGATCCGCCGCCAGATGTCGCGCGCCATGCGCTCGGCCTCGCCGGGGGAAAGATTGGCGCAGTGATGGAAATAGGATGTCGGCTTGCGGAACGCGGTCTGTTGCAGCAGCAGGAAACGCTGCACGTACCAGTCCGCGATCACATCGGTATCGGCATCGAGATAGATCGAGAAATCAAAGAAGTCGGACGCCATGAACGGCTGTTCGGACACGGTCTGCAACACGTTCAGCCCCTCGAATATCAGGATGTCGGGCTGGTCGATCACCTGGTAGCGGCCGGGCACGATGTCGTAGGCCTCATGCGAATAGACCGGCACCTTCAGCTCACGCGCGCCCGCCTTCAGCGCCGCGAGGAAGGAGATCATCTGCCGCAGGTCGTAACTTTCGGGAAAGCCCTTGCGGTGCATGAGGTTGCGCTGCTCCAGCACCTGCGTGGGGTGCAGGAAGCCATCCGTCGTGACCAGCGCCACATTGGGGTGATCAGGCCAGCGCGACAGCACCGCCTGCAGCAGGCGCGCAAACGTGCTCTTGCCCACCCCCACGCTGCCCGCGATCCCGATCACAAACGGCATCCGCGCCATCGGTGCGCCGATAAAGGCGCTCTTGACCATGTTGTTCAGGCTGCGCGTCGCCATGACATGCAGGTTGAGCAGGCGCGAAAGCGGCAGGTAAATCTCGGTTATGTCTTCCAGCGAGACCGGCTCGTTATACCCGCGCAGCGAGGCGATGTCCGCCTCCCCCAGCGATTGCGGCACATTGGCGCGCAGGGCCGCCCATTCCGGGCGGGGAAAGATCATGTAAGGCTGCACCGTGCCGTGGGCAGGATGCGTGGAGATGACAGGACCGCCGTCCAGCACACACTTCTCCATGCCCTTGTCCTTTCTGCTGTGGCGCCTGCCCCTGCGCGCAGACCATCTGCCGCGTATCACCATCGCCCCCGCCAATCCAGACAAGGCCCGCCCAAATTAGCGTGTACACCCGCTGGCCATCGCCCCATTCCGGGTATCCTGACACAGACGTGACAATTGTGACACACCTCCCACCCCCGCCCGCATGGCATGAACTGGCCCCACGGGCCGTGCCACATGACCAGGACAGTGCAATGAACGATACGACCATATCCCCCTTACCCGCCACGCAGTGGACGGACGCGCGCGCCCGCGCCGCCCTGCGCGCCATGCTGGACGCCGCCATCCGCAGCGCCATGCCCGCCGTGGTGCTGGCCCGCTACCTGCCGCCCCGCCCACGGGGGAAATGCGTGGTGGTGGGCGCGGGCAAGGCCGCCGCCTCCATGGCGGCGGCGCTGGAGGCGGCATGGCCGGATGTGGAGCTGACGGGCTGCGTGGTCACGCGCGATGGCCATACCACGCCCACCCGCCGCATCCGTGTCATGGAAGCCGCCCATCCGGTGCCCGACAGCCGGAGCGAGGACGCCGCCCGCGCCATGCTGGCGGCCGTGGCGGGCCTGGGGCCGGATGATCTGGTCATCGCCCTGATTTCCGGTGGCGGGTCCGCGCTGCTGGAACTGCCAAAGCCCGGTGTAAGCCTGGATGATATCCGCGCGATCAACCGCGCCCTGCTTCATTCGGGGGCGAGCATACGGGACATGAATGTCGTCCGCCGCCACCTGTCCACCATCAAGGGGGGCGGACTGGCCCAGGCCGCCGCCCCCGCGCGGGTGGTGACGCTGGCCATAAGCGACGTGCCGGGCGATGACCCGCTGACCATAGCCAGCGGCCCCACGGTGGCGGACCCGACCACACCGGCCGATGCGCTGTCCATCCTCACCCATTATGGCATCACCATTCCCGATGCGATCAGAACCGTGCTGATGCAGGCCCCGTCCGGCAGTCACGCGCCACGGGGCGATTTCAGGCTGATCTCCACCCCCCTCATGGCGCTTCAGGCCGCGGCCGTCGCGGCACGCGAACATGGGTTGACCGCCATGATCCTGGGCGATGCGCTGGAGGGGGAAAGCCGCGACGCGGGCACCCTCATGGCCGGGATCGCCCTGTCCGCCCGCCTGCATGGCCTGCCTGTGGCCGGGCCTGCCGTGCTGCTTTCGGGCGGTGAGACGACGGTTACGATCAACCCCGCCGCCCCGGCGCCGGGGCGTGGCGGGCGGAATACGGAATTCCTGCTCGCCATGGCCACGGCCCTGCATGAACAGCCCGGTATATGGGCCATAGCGGCGGATAGCGACGGGATTGACGGCACGGAAGACGCCGCGGGCGCCCTCATCGCCCCCGATACCCTGCCCCGCGCCCGTGCGCTGGGCTGCGACCCGCGCCACCACCTGCGCGCGCATGACAGCTACAGCGTGTTCCGGCAGACCGGGGATCTGATCATTACCGGCCCGACACTCACCAACGTCAATGATATCCGTGCCGTGCTGGTGCTTTAGGATCGGCCTGAAAAACCTGCCCGGGGAGCAACCCGCACATTACCTGGCAGGCCCTAATTCGCGGGCTTGCCCTGCCGCCCGTAACTGACCTGCGTGTCCGGCACGACAAAATGCTTGCCGTCCTCGCTGCCGCCATCATCATCACCGGCCTGATTGGGGTCGTAACCGGAGGAGATCATCTGCATCGCCGCCGCATCGGGCGGCGCGTGGTAGGCTTCCGTCGCCGTGTCATCGGCCGGGTCAGCCGGGGGGGGCAGGTGCTTTGTCGAAAGCGGGCGCAGCGCCTCACGCGCGCGGGCGAGCTGTCGCCCGGCGGCGCCGGCGGGGGGCGGGGCCTCATCCACATCGACCGGATCATTATTGTCGTCGTGCCCCCCGCTACAGGAAGCAAGACAGGCCAGCAATCCGATCATTGCAAGACGCGGTCTCATTTCAACAGCCTTACCCCGCTTCATATCCCGCATGGCCCCCGAACGGATGGGGCCCACGGGAAAACGATAGCCTGCCACAACGGCCCAGGCCAAGGGCGATCAGTCCTCGCCGCTATCCTCACCCGCCTCATCGACCAGCATGGCTTCGGCCACAACGCCCGCCTGCTCACGCACGCGGCGTTCGATGTCGGCCGCCATTTCCGGGTGGTCGCGCAGGTACTGCTTGGCGTTCTCGCGTCCCTGCCCGATACGCTGGCTGTCGCAGGAGAACCATGCACCGGATTTCTCGACAATGCCCGCCTTGACGCCCAGGTCGATCAGCTCACCCACCTTGCTGATCCCTTCGCCATACATGATGTCGAATTCGACCTGCCGGAAGGGGGGGGCCATCTTGTTCTTGACCACCTTCACGCGCGTCTGGTTACCCGTGACCTCGTCCTTGTCCTTGATCGAGCCGATACGGCGGATATCCATGCGCACGGAAGCATAGAACTTCAGCGCGTTGCCGCCCGTGGTCGTTTCCGGGCTGCCGAACATCACGCCGATCTTCAGGCGGATCTGGTTCAGGAAAATCATCATGGTGTTGGAACGCGAGACCGAGCCGGTCAGCTTGCGCAGCGCCTGGCTCATAAGCCGCGCATGCAGGCCGACATGGCTGTCGCCCATATCGCCCTCCAGTTCCGCGCGCGGTACGAGGGCGGCCACGCTATCGACAACCAGTACGTCGATCGCGCCGGAGCGGACCAGCGTATCGGCGATTTCAAGCGCCTGCTCACCCGCATCGGGCTGGCTGATCAGCAGGTTGTCCACATCCACGCCCAGCTTGCGGGCATAGCCAGGGTCAAGGGCGTGTTCGGCGTCGATGAAGGCGCAGGTGCCGCCCTTGCGCTGGGCCTCGGCAATGGCGTGCAGCGCGAGCGTGGTCTTGCCCGAGCTTTCCGGGCCATAAATCTCGACAATGCGGCCACGCGGCAGGCCGCCAATGCCCAGCGCGATATCCAGCCCGAGCGAGCCGGAGGAGATCACCGCCACCTCCTGGGTGGGGCGTTCGCCCATGCGCATGATCGAACCCTTGCCGAACGCGCGCTCGATCTGGCTCAATGCCCCTTCCAGGGCCTTGCTTTTATCCATACCCGGAGCCTGTGCCATAGCCTGCCTACCTGGTGCTTGAGAAGATGAAACCGAGAGCGGGCACCCTGCCCTGCGCCGCCAGATTACCAAGGCGATGCGTCATGCCGTTCAATATGGAACAAAACAGGATCATTTACAATGCCCCGTTCATCACTTCCCGCAAGTAATGCCCTAGCGCGGCCCGAGCGCCAGCCCCGCGCCACGCGGATCGGTGGCGGCGACGCAGGTTGACGCATCCCCCGGCAGGCCCTGCGGGCAGGATATGGCGTTGACACGGCCCTGCGCCGTCACCGGGTGGGCGTCGGGCGTCTGCCCGGCCATGATCTGGCGCATCGCGATCCCTACGGCGGCGGCGGCGTCATTCTGGCCCGAACCGGCGGCGACCGCCCGCAAGGCGCGCCCCTGAGAGGCGACGGCCGCCGTCAGCAACGGTTGCGGCACCCGCGCGGGCGACGCGCCCAGAACAATGCCGGTATTGCCCGCCATGCGCCCGGTACCGAACAGGTTGTCCATGCTCACGCTACAGGCGACCGCCATGCCACCATGGTCAACCACCGTGAACGAGGTCGAGGCCGGAAGTGCTGGCAGCAGGCCGCCAGTCGCCCCGCCACCGGCATTGACGATGGCCTGCGCGCGGGCGGTCATGTCATCCCCCGTTCCGGTCTGGCGGTTGCCATTCTGGGCGCGCCATGCCGCAACACTGGCCTGCGCGCGCTGCGTGGCGTCGGAAGTGGAGGCGGCGCGGAACGCCAGCGCGCTGCCCAGCCCCCCATCGGCGGGCGGCGGCAGGAAGGCGACCTGCGTTTCACCGCTTCTGACCACCAGCGGCAGGCGTTCGGATGGAATGGCCTGCCGCAGGTCGCTCATCTGCAATCCACCGCCCGCCGCCTGACTGCCCGCGACAAAGGACTGCCCCAGCGCGCCGTTATACAGGTCGCCCACGCCCATGCCGCGAATCTGGTCCAGCGCGCCGGACAGATGCGTCTGCACCAGCGCATCACCTTCGGCCAGCGCCTTGCCATCCGAACGACTGAACACGACCCGCACCCCCGGATCGGCCAGTAGCGGAACCTGCACGGCGGCAAGATCGGTGGCAAGCTGGCGGCTGACATTGATGCCGTTCGCGGCCAGCGTGATCGCATCGGGCAGCAGATCCGAAAAGGCCGCCGAGCCATATTGCAGATGCATGAGATAAAGCCCGCGCGCCAGCATGGGCACCGAGGCCGGACGGTCCGCGCGCGGCATGGCGGGATCCGTGACCGTGCCCGCGACGGGCAGGAACATGAAGGCGCGCCCGCCATTCTGGTCGCCCGGCCTGTAGGCCAGGCACGCCCCGCCCGCGCCAAGCGAGGCGCGTGAAGGCAGCGTGACCGCCAGCGCCATGCCCATGGCCGCCGCCGCGTCCGCCGCGTTGCCGCCGCGCTGGAGAATGTCGCGCCCGACCAGCGTGGCCTGGGGCTCATCGGCCGAGACCATGCCGATCAGCGGGCCGGGCGAAGGGCCGAACATGTGCGACACCAGCCGCACGGGCGAATAGCGATGCAGGGAGCAACCGGCAACCGAAATGGCCAGGACAGCCGTAACCGCCGTACGCATATACCGACGGGCAAGAGGTATGATCGAATGCTCAGGCACGCACGCTTCTCCATGGGCAGGTCGGCTTTGTTCATAGGCTGCCCGTGCGCGGCCCCGCGCGATCGTGACAGGCCCATCACGACTTAGCGGCCTTATGGCCCCCCGGCAACCGCCATGCCCCCCTGCGGCCAGCATGGCCATTCCTTTCCGCAGCCCGATCCGTTACAGACACCCTATCCCGACATGATAACGGAGCAAACCCGTGACCTTCATTTCCCCATGCCGGCGTCCGCGCCTGCTGCACGTCCTGCTGGCCGCCGGGGCAATGAGCGTGGCCGGGCCGGTTGCAGCCCCCCTGGCCACCGCCGCCGATACCGCCGGCAGCTTCACCCCCGCCCAGCGGCAGGAAATCGTCAGCATCGTGCGCGAGGCGCTGAAGACGGACCCCACCATCCTGTCCGACGCCATCGCCGCCCTGCGCACCTCCGCCACGACCGCCCAGCAGAACGCCGCGCGCACCGCGCTGGATGGCCACCGCGCCGAACTGCTGGCCCCGGCGGCGAGTGATGGCGTACTGGGCAATGCCGCGGCCCATGCGACGGTGGTGGAATTCTACGACCCACGCTGCCCCTACTGCCGCAAGGTGCTGCCCGACCTCGACCGCCTGACGCGGGAGGACACGGATGTACGGATTGTCGAAAAGGTCATCCCCGTTCTGGGGCAGGGCAGCCTCATCGCCTCGCAGGCGCTGGTGGCGGCGTTTGTACAGGGGGGGCAGGACGCCTATTTCCGCATGCAGCACGCGGTCATGAATGATTCCACCACCCCCACGGTCGAGCGCATGCGCGCGCTGGCCGGTCAGTCCGGCCTGAACGCGACCCAGCTCGCGACCGACATGAGCAGCCCGAAGGTGACCGCCATCCTGGAGGCGAACATGGATCTGGCGCGCGCCATCGGGCTGGACGGCACGCCGACCTTCGTCTTCAACGCCCGCCAGATCATTCCCGGCGCGGCGGATTATGACACGCTGAAAAAAGCCATCGCCCAGAACCGCTAGACCATTCCCGCCCGCCCTCTGTCGCGACAGGCAGGCGGGCGGGCGCGGTTCAGGCCATGGCGGGCACCGGCTGCGTCTTGAGGTCGTTCAGGCGCAGCAGGTGGGTCAGGGCGGCCACCATGTCATCCATCATCGCATCCGTGTGGAACGGCCCCGGCGTCAGGCGCAGGCGCTCGGTCCCGCGCGGCACGGTGGGATAATTGATGGGCGTGGCGTAGATCCCGTAATCACTGAGCAGCCGGTCGCTCAGTTCGCGGCAGCGCTTCGCATCGCCCACCGGGATCGGCACGATGTGGCTTGCCGTCATGGTAAAGGGCACATTGGCCCTGCGCAGCTTTTCACGGAAGGTGTTGACGCGCTCGAACATGCGCTCGCGCCGCCAGCCATCCTTGCGCACCAGCCGCACGCTGGCCAGCGCCGCGGCCACGACCGCGGGCGGCAGCGAGGTGGTGAAGATGAAGCCCGAGGCCGAAAGCCGCAGGTATTCCACAATATCGCTCGACGCGGTGATGTAGCCGCCATGCACGCCAAAACCCTTGGCCAGCGTCCCTTCGATGATATCGACCTGGTCGGCCACGCCATCGCGCTGCGATACGCCGCCGCCTTCCTCGCCATACAGGCCCACGGCGTGGACTTCGTCCAGATAGGTCATGGCGCCGTATTTGCGCGCCAGCGCGCAGGTGCCCGCGATGTCCGACACATCGCCATCCATGGAATACACGCTCTCGAACGCGATCAGCTTGGGCGCGTCCTTGGGGGCGGCGGCCAGCTTGGCTTCGAGGTCGGCCAGGTCGTTATGTTCGAAAATGACGGTGCTGGAGCCACGCGCGCCCTTGATCCCCGCGATCATGGAGGCATGGTTCAGCCGGTCGGAAAAGCAGATCCAGCCGGGCATGGAGGTCAGGATGGTCTGGAGCGTGGCCTGGTTGGACACGTAGCCGGACACGAACAGAAGCCCCGCTTCCTTGCCATGCAGGTCGGCCAGTTCGGCCTCGATGGCCGTATGCAGGGGGCTGGTGCCCGCGATGTTGCGCGTGCCGCCCGCGCCCGCGCCATGTTCATGAATGGCCTGGATGGCGGCCTCCACCACCACGGGGTCCACACCCATGCCCAGATAGTCGTTGGATGACCAGACCACGACCTCCCGGTCCTGCGGGCAGGCGGGGGTTGAAGGCGTGGCGACGGTTTCCGGCTGGTCATACAGGGGATAACGCTCGGCCTGGCGCGCCAGTGGCGTGAACTGCCGGTATCGACCCTGTGCGCGGATGCCCTCCAGCGCCGTCCGGCAGAACCGGAAGAACGGATGTCCATCCACATGCTTACTGGACACTGCTGCTTTTCTCCATGCACAGCCCGGCTTGCTGCATTCCGGGGCCTTTAATTTATTACGATCACCGTCCGGGTGGCCCATGCGGGGCGCGCTGCGTTCGGGCTTACGGCGTCATTGCTGGCGGTTAACCACCATCGCGGTACCCTTTATGGCATGACGGAAGCAGGAATTGCAAAACCGCATTGGGCTACTGCACGTAAATGCAGGTCTGGGTTGCGCCTGTGGGGGAGACGGTGTGGGCGTCCAGTTCCGTCTGGGCGGCGCCGGCGCCCGCGTCCATCACGGCCTGCAGCACGGGCTGGCCATTCGCCTCCACGGCGTGGCGCATGTCCGGCTCCGCGCCATCAGGGCCGGAGGGGACTTCCACCACCACCGTGAACAGCGCATTGGGCCGACGGGCAAGCGCCTGCGCCACGGCGGCCCTGACGGCCGGTTTCCACTGTGCCTCCGGCGTTCCCGCCACGATCGTGACAAGGGCGGGCAGGTCACTGCCGGGAACGGGCGGCGGCGGGGTTTCAGGCAGGATTGGCGGGTCGCCCGCATGGCGGTCGAACGTTTTCTGGCTGACCAGCCTGCACCCCGTCACCACCGGCAGGCACATGGCGGCGACAAGGGCGGCACGGCGGACAAAGGGGCGTGACAGAGCGAACATGGCCCCCAACCGATACAGGATCCCCCCCGCGCGGCATAGGGGCCACGGGCGCGCAATATTGCCGCCACGGGCATGCGACGGTAGTCATGGGACCGCGGCACCCACCGTTCCTGCCGCGCACATGGACGACGCCGAATGCCAGAAGACCAGGTTTCCATCACCCGGGCCGATGCCGGGCCACCCGCGCCAAGCATGCCTGAACGGCTGGCGACGGCGATCCGCCACGCCATCGGCATTCATGAACCCGACAGCCGCCACGCGCTTCAGGCGCGCGTCATGGCCGGGTTCTGCGCGGTGCTGTGGAGTCGCTTCCTGCGCTTCGACCCCGCCAGCCCGGACTGGCCGGACCGGGACCGCTTCATCGTGTCATCACCGCTCTACCGCGTCCTTCCCCGCATCATGGCCGAACTGTCGGGGCAGCTTCCCCCGCCCCCCACCCCCGATGCGCGCGCCGCCGGGACCGGGCGGCAGGCCTATGGCCCCAGCGGACAGGGGCTGGGGGCGGCCATCGGCATGGCGCTGGCGGAACAGACGCTGGCGGCCCGCTTTGGCCGCTCGCTCGTCAACCATCGCGTCTGGGCGCTGGGCTGCTGGACGGAACTCTCCACCGGGGTGGCGCTGGAAAGCGCCGCGCTGGCGGGCGAGATGGGGCTCGACCGCGTAACGCTGGTGGTCGGGCTGTGGCAGGGCGAACGCGCGCAGGTGGACGCCATCCTGCCGCGCTACAGCGCATCGGGCTGGTCGGTGCGCAAGGTGGACGCCGGGAATGCCGAACAGATCGCAACCGCCATCGCATCGCTGCAACGCACACACAAACCCTGCCTGATCGCCTGCATCGCCACGCCCGACACCACGCCAGCCCCCCCCGTGGTCGATGATCCCGGCCTGTGGGCGGGGGCCGCGCGGCGTGGGGCCAGCGCGCGGCGTTCGTGGCTGCGCAGGCTGCTCAAGGACCGGCAGAAAGCCGATTTCGAACGCATGGCGCGCAACCAGCGCCCCGCCTTCTGGCAGCCGGACTGGCAGCGGTCATGGCGTGAGCACGGGGCCACGGCCAGCCGGGCCGCGCCGCCGTTCGCGGCGCGGCTGGGACTCGAGACCCTGCATGAACTGCTGCCCGAACTGACCTGCCTGCGCTCGCGCCAGGGGATGATGGCCGATCTTTCCACCATCCGCCGCGCGGGCGGCGAGCAGGACCTGTCCTGTGGCACGCAGGTCAATGGCATGGGGGCGCTGCTCAACGGCATCGCGATCCATGGCGGGCTGCTGGCCTGCGGGGCTTCGACCATCATCGCGGTGGACCGCATGCGTCCCGCCCTGCGCTACGCCGCCATGACCGGCCAGCAGGTCATCTATCTCCTGACCGATGATGACATGCACCGGGGCGAAAGCGCTGGCGGGTGGCAGCCGGTGGAACAGCTGGCCAGCCTGCGCGCCATGCCCAACATGGTGGTGTTCCGCCCCGCCGACCACCGGGAAACCATGGAGTGCATGGAACTGGCCCTGCGGCGCACCGACGGGCCCAGCCTGCTGACGCTGGAATCCACCTTCTCCCTGTCCACCCCCCTGCCCGAGCGCGAGCAGCACGGCCTCACCAACCTGTGCGCGCGTGGCGGCTATGTGCTGGCCGAGGCCGAAGGCCCCCGGCAGGTCACGCTGGTCGCCACGGGGCAGGAAGCGATCGTGGCGCTGGCCGCCCGCAGGCTGCTCAGGGACGAGGGAATTGCGGCGGCCGTGGTGTCCCTGCCATGCTGGGAACTGTTCGCCGCGCAAAAAATGACGTATCGTGATGGCGTGCTGGGAACGGCACCCCGGATCGGGATAGAGGCCGCATCGGGTTTCGGATGGGAACGCTGGCTTGGGCCGGACGGGCTGTTTGTTGGTATAGACGGATTTGGGGCCGCAACCGGCCCGGACCGGCCCGACAGCCCGGCTGACATCACGCCGGAGCGGATCTGCCGCGATGCGATGCGGCTGCTCCGCCCTGTTTTGGCTGGCGCCCCGATCCAGACCGCGGGAGGGAACACTGAAGCGGCCCCGCCCGGAATGGCATCGGTCGATGCCAGCGTATGAACATGTCTGACCCCTTACGGAGAAAATAAGAAAATGGCTGTCAAAGTCGCAATAAACGGTTTCGGTCGCATCGGTCGCCTGGTTCTGCGCGGCATTATCGAAAGTGGCCGTACCGATGTCGTGCCGGTTGCCATCAATGACCTTGGCAGCGTGGCGGACAACGCGCACCTGCTGTCCTATGACAGCGTACATGGCCGCTTCCCCGCTGAGGTGAAGGTGGATGACGACAAGATCATCATCACCGCCAATGGCCGCACCTACGACCCGATCACCGTCTCGGCCGAGGCCGACCCGACCAAGGTCCCCTTCCACGGCGTGGACGTGGCGCTGGAATGCACCGGCCGCTTTACCGACAAGACCAAGGCCGCCCAGCTCATCACCGCGGGCGCGCGCAAGGTGATCGTCTCCGCCCCGGCGTCGGGCGTGGACGCCACCATCGTGTTCGGCGTGAACCAGAACATCCTGACCCACGACATGACGGTCATCTCCAACGCGTCATGCACCACCAACTGCCTGGCCCCGGTGGCCAAGGTGCTCGATGACACGTTCGGGATCGAATGTGGCTACATGGTCACCATCCATTCCTACACCGGCGACCAGCGCACGGTGGATACCCTGCACAAGGACCTGCGCCGCGCGCGTGGCGCGGCACTCAACATGATCCCGACCTCCACCGGGGCGGCGCGCGCCGTGGGGCTGGTGCTGCCGCACCTGAAGGGCCGGCTCGACGGCACCGCGATTCGCGTGCCGACCCCCAATGTCTCGCTCGTATCGCTGGACTTCGTGCCCAAAAAGGCCCCGGCCTCGGTCGAGGAAGTGAACGAGGCCATGCGCAAGGCCGCCGAGTGCGGCCCGCTGAAGGGTATCCTCGCCTACAACACCGCGCCGCTGGTCAGCACGGATTTCAACCACTCCCCCGCCTCATCCACCTTCGACGCGACCCAGACCGCCGTGATCGACGGCGGCAAGCTGGTGCGCATCTGTAGCTGGTATGACAATGAATGGGGCTTCTCCAACCGCATGGCTGACACCGCTGCCGTATTCGGAGCATTGTAAATGGCCGCTGCCAATTTCAAGACGCTGGACCAGCTTGATGCCAAGGGCAAAAAGGTGCTCCTGCGTGCCGATCTGAACGTCCCGGTGCGGGACAGGCAGATTACCGATGCAACGCGCATCCTGCGCCTGCTGCCCACCATCGAGGAACTGGCGCAGAAAGGGGCCAGGGTGATTGTGGTCAGTCACTTCGACCGCCCCAAGGGCCAGCGCGTGGCCGCCATGTCGCTCGGCCCGATCGCCGATGCGCTGGGTGACGCGCTGGGCCGCCCGGTCACGTTCGTGGAAGACTGTATCGGCCCGGTGGCGCAGCAGGCCGTTGACGCCATGCAGGATGGCGACGTGGTGGTGCTGGAAAACACCCGCTTCTACCCCGGCGAGGAACAGAACGACCCCGAACTGGCCAAGGCGTTCGCGGCGCTGGCCGATTACTACGTCAATGACGCGTTCTCGGCCGCGCACCGCGCCCATGCCTCGACCGAAGGGGTGGCGCGCCTGCTGCCCTCCTTTGCCGGGCGGCTTATGGAGACGGAACTCAACGCGCTGAACATCGCGCTGGAAAACCCCGAACGCCCGGTTGGCGCGATCGTGGGGGGGGCCAAGATCTCCACCAAGCTCGACCTGATCGGCAACCTGCTTGAAAAGGTGGAAATGCTGATCATCGGCGGGGCCATGGCCAACACGTTCCTGGCCGCGCGGGGCGTGAACGTGGGCCGGTCGTTGCAGGAAGCGGAGATGCACGACACCGCGCGCGCGATCATGGACAAGGCGAAGGAAAAGGGCTGCGAGATCGTGCTGCCGGTCGATGCCGTGACCGCGACCGACTTCCAGGCCAACGTGCCCACCCGCACGGTGCCCATCGACGCCATCCCGGCGGATGCGATGATGCTGGATGTGGGGCCGGAAACGGTGAAGCTGATCAGCCAGAAGATCGCAACGCTGAAAACCCTGGTCTGGAACGGCCCGCTGGGCGCGTTCGAGATCCCGCCCTTCGACGCCGCGACCAACGCGGTGGCGGCGGAAGTGGCCAGGCTGACCGATGCGGGCGTGCTGAAAAGCATCGCCGGGGGTGGGGATACGGTATCCGCCCTGCGCCACGCGGGGGTGGAGAAGCATATCTCCTACATCTCAAGCGCGGGTGGCGCGTTCCTTGAATGGCTGGAAGGCAAGACGCTGCCCGGCATCATGGCGCTGGAAAACGTGTTTGAACGCGCCATGCCGATCTGATCGGGACCGGGCGTTGACCTGAAAAAAGGGACCATCGCGGGATGGTCCCTTTTTTTCATGGCCGCGCCCCATGTCGGCACCTGAAGCTTTACTTTTGGGGTCAGCCCGCCTGCGCGTCATGTTCCGGCTGGGGGGCCTGATCCTTTTCGGTTTCGCCTTCCGGCGTTTCTTCCTCGCGGTCGATGACCTTGATCGAATCACCCACCAGTCCCCTGGCGAAGGCTTCCGCCGAGAAGGGGCGCAGGTCTTCCGCCTGTTCGCCCACGCCCACCAGATGCACCGGCAGGCCGAACGCATCGGCCAGCGCCACCACGATGCCGCCGCGCGCCGAACCATCAAGCTTGGTCACGACCAGCCCCGTCACATTGACCAGTTCCTTGAACACGCGCACCTGTTCCATCGCGTTCTGCCCGGTGGTGGCGTCCAGCACCAGCAGGACGGAATGGGGCGCCGTCTCATCGAACTTGCGCATGACGCGGATGATCTTGGCCAGTTCCTCCATCAGCGCGCTCTTGTTGTGCAGGCGGCCCGCCGTATCGACCAGCAGCAGGTCAACCCCTTCCGCCCGGCCCCGCTTGAGCGCCTCGAACGCCAGTCCCGCCGCATCCGCGTTGGGCTTGCCGGAAATGACGGGGGCGCCCACGCGCTCCCCCCAGACCTGCAACTGCTCCACGGCGGCGGCGCGGAAGGTATCGCCCGCCACCATCATGATCTTCTTGCCCTGCTCACCATAAAAGCGGGCCATCTTGCCGATGGTCGTGGTCTTGCCGGTGCCGTTCACCCCCACCACCAGCACCACATGCGGCTTGTGCGCGGGGTCGGGTTCGAAGGGAATGGCGACGGGTTGCAGGATGGTCGCGATTTCTTCCGCCAGTGCGGCGCGCACTTCCTCATCCGTCACTTCCTTGCCGAATTTGGAGCGGCGGAAGGACTCAATCACCTTTTCCGCCACGCTGGGGCCCAGATCGGCGGAGATCAGCAGATCCTCCAGTTCCTCCAGCGCCTGGTCATCGAGTTTGCGCCGGGTGAACACGGCGGCGATGCCACCGCTGAGTTTCTGCGTGGAGCGCGACAGCCCCGCTTTGAGGCGTGAGAAGAAACCAAGAGCCATATCAGAGAATTTCCGCAACCAGTCCGTTATCGTCAACCGCCACCGGGCGCACCGTCTCGATCCGCCCCGCCGTGGATACCGCGCCGTCCACCAGCCTTACCGGGGCGAATTCCTCGGAATGTCCGGCCGTGTCCGTTTCCATTAGGACCCGCAGGGGCTTCCCGATCAGGCGGGTATGGAAATCATGCGCCGCCTGTGCGCCCGCCCCGCGCAGCCGGAGCGCGCGGGCCTTGCGTTCCGCCACCGCGACGGCGGGCATGCGCGCGGCGGGCGTGCCGGGGCGCTCACTATAGGGGAAAACATGCAGATAGGGCAGCGCATTCGCACGCACGAATTCGAGTGTCTGGGCAAACAGTTCTTCATCCTCGGTCGGGAAACCGGCGATGATGTCCGCCCCGATGCCGATGTCGGGCCGCAACGCGCGCGCGCGCGCCACCACGGCGGCGACATCCGCCGCCAGATGCCGGCGCTTCATGCGCTTGAGGATGACATCACACCCCGCCTGAAGCGAAAGGTGCAGATAGGGCATGAAGCGTGGCTCGCTTTCCAGCAGCTTCCATATATCCGCATCGATCTCGACCGGATCGACCGAGGACAGGCGCAGCCGCTCCAGTTCGGGCACCAGCGCGAGCAGCCTGCGGCACAACTGCCCCAGTAACGGCCTGCCCGGCAGATCCCCGCCCCATGAGGTAATGTCCACCCCCGTCAGCACCACTTCCCGGTAGCCCGCGCCCACCAGTGCGCGCACCTGCTCCACCACGGCCCCTACCGGCACGGAACGCGACGGCCCGCGCCCGAAGGGAATGATGCAGAAGGTGCAACGGTGATCGCAGCCCTGCTGCACCTCCACAAACGCGCGGGTGCGGCCCGCGAATTCGGTCACCAGATGCGGCACGGTCTCCTTCGCCGCCATGATGTCGGACACGGCGTCGCCTTCACCCAGCGCCATCTCGCTCCAGCTTGCGGCCTCCAGCTTTTCGCGGTTGCCCAGCACGCGGGTCACGCCCGGCAGGGCCGCCCAGCGTTCGGGGTCGATCTGCGCGGCGCAGCCCGTCACCACGATGCGCGCGTCGGGCCGCTCGCGATGGGCGCGGCGCACCGCCTGGCGGGCCTGCCGTTCGGCCTCGCCGGTGACCGCGCAGGTATTGACGATCACCACGTTGTCCAGCCCCGCGGCGTGGGTGCGCATGACCTCGCTCTCATAGGTATTGAGGCGACAGCCGAAGGTCAGGATTTCCGGCTTCTTCATCGGGGGTAATCTTCCGGGTTGAACGTGCCCGTGAAGCTGGTGACCGCCGGGCCGGTCATGAGCACATGCCCATCGCTTTCACGCCACGTAATGCCCAGTTCGCCACCATCCATTACGACCGTGCAGGTGCGCTCCACCAGCCCGCGCCGCACGGCGTTGACCACGGCGGCGCATGCGCCCGAACCACAGGCCAGCGTCAGCCCGCTGCCACGTTCCCATACCCGCAGCCGCATCGCATCACGCGCCGTGACATGGGCGAAGCCGATATTCGCGCGTTCGGGAAACAGGGGGTGATGTTCCAGTTCCGGCCCGGCCGCCTCCGGCGCCATGGCGTCGGGCGTGGACAGGAAAAACGTGGCGTGCGGGTTGCCCATGGAGACCGCCGCCGGGTCGCCCGCCATGGGCAGGCGCAGCGTATCGCACGCATGGGCCAGCGGCACCTCCGCCCAGCCCTGCCGGGGTATGCCCATATCCACCGTGACCAGGCCGGGCCGCACGATGGTCGCACGCAGCACGCCCGCGCGGGTCTGCAACCCGATACTGTCCCGCCCCGTCTCACGCGCCAGCAGATCGGCCACGCAGCGCGAGGCATTGCCGCACGCGCCGGATTCCGTGCCATCCGCGTTGAAAAAGCGTACGAACACATCCGCCCCGTCCACGCAGGCGGGGCGCAGGATGACGAACTGGTCGCAGCCGATGCCCTTGTGCCGGTCACACAGGGCCGCGATCCGCGCGGGGGTCAGATCGTGACGGTGGGCGCGTTCATCCACCACCACGAAATCGTTGCCCAACCCGTGCATCTTGAAAAAACCGGTCATCATCCACCCTGTATAGAGGCTACCCGCCACCCTGCCGAGCGGGATGGCACCGCGCGCGCTCCGTTGCAAGCCCGATCAGACAAAACGCCCCGGCGCGCCGCGCTGCAGCACCTCGATCCGGTACCCATCGGGGTCGGTGATGAAAAAGAACCTACCAACGAACCGCGCCCCGCACGCCATGTCCTTGACCGCCAGCGGCGACAGGCCCGCGGCCGCAAGGCGGGCATGTTCCGCGTCCACATCCGCGACCGACACGGCAAGGTGACCGTACCCGTCCCCAAGGTCATAGGGCCGCGCGCGGTCGTGGTTGACGGTCAGTTCCAGTTCGAACGTCTGTTCGGCATTGGACAGGTAGATAAGGGTGAAACTGTCAAAAACAAGCCGGTCGGCTACCTTCAGGCCGAAAGCCGTGTCATAAAACGCAATGCTCGCGGCCTCATCGCGCACACGGATCATGGAATGGATCATACGGGCCATCATGCTGTTCTCCTGTTCCACGCGGCATGGCGCATGATACGACCGCCGCATATGGCATTGTTACTTCCGTACTGTCTGGCATATTCATGAACGACCTGCACGGGTTCCACCCGCATTCCTTTACTACCGCATCCGACCAGTCCGATGCGGTCTTCTATTCCCGCCGCCCCGCCGGCCCCCTGCTGGACCAGGGCGCGCAGAGGGCGGTGACCGCGCTGTACCGCACGCTCCTGCCTGAAGATGGCAATATCCTCGACCTCATGGCCGGGCCCGACAGCCACCTGCCGCCGGACATGGCGTTTGACAGCGTGATCGGCATTGGCGTCAACGCGCAGGCGCTTGACGCCAACCCGCGCCTGACGGACCGCGTGGTCGAGGACATAAACGAAACCCCGGACCTGCCGCTGGCCGATGAAAGCATGGACGCCGCCTGCCTGTGCGACGTGGTGCCCTATCTACGCCAGCCGGTGCGCGTCTTCCGGGAAATCGCGCGGGTGCTGCAACCCGGTGGCCTGATCATCATGACCTTTGGCTCACGCTTCATCCCCCAGAAGGCCACGGCCCTGTGGCAGGCCCTTGATGAAGGCGACCGCCGCCGCATGCTGGGCATCATACTCCAGCGCGCGGGGTTCGGGCCGGTTGACAATGGCAACGTCACCCCCGCGCCGGAGGATATGTTCTGGCATGACGCCGTGCACGCCATGACCGCGCGGCGTCCTGACAATTTGTAACATTGGCCGGTAATACGGGCTTGCCCGGCGCGGACGGGTGGCAAAAAACGCACGGCCCGCCAGTTTTGGTGCATGTTAAAAGAAATTATCATTTACCTGCGTAGCTGGAAATGTTTTGAAAAATATTATCTGAAACCTGACCCGGGGCCTCCTGACGCGAAATGCGGATTCCGTCCTTTTCCAGAAACCGGCATGCCCGCTTTACCGGGCTGCTGATGCTGTGTTCAGTTCTGGCCCCGATCCCGCTCGCGTGGGGTGATGACGACCCTGAATCACTGGATATCATGGAACGCCAGATGGAACATCTGCAACAGCAGCAGATGTCCCTCCAGAACGAGCTTGCGGCCATGCGCCAGCAGATCGCGCAGCACCGCGTGCATGCCGGCGGGTCGGCGGGCAATGGCGCCCACCCCCTGCAGGTGACCGGATCGGGCGGGCATGTCCATGGCGGATGGACACCGGTGGAAGCCGGCGGCGCGGCAACCCGCATGGCGACGGGGGCGGAGATCGCGGGCCAGCCGCATATTGGCGGCCATTCCGACCCGCTGAGCGCGCTGGGCGACCAGCCGACCTATGAATCCGTCGTGGCGCACCGGGAAGAAGACCTGATCGCCCATATGGCCAACAACAATGTCGGCCCGCATAACCGTGAAACGGCGGGCGCGCAGTCCGCTGGCGCGCTGGGTAACAAGGTGTTCCATCTTGGCCCGGTCTCGATCATTCTGGGTGGCTTCTTCGATGCGGCGGCGCTGGTGGAGAACCGCCAGGTTTCATCGGGCATCTTCAATTACTGGAACGCCATTCCGTTTCGCGACAGCTCGAATTTCCACACCACCAACTTCAATGGCGACGCCCGCTATTCGCGTTTCTCGCTCATGGCGCGGGGGCAGCTCAATCCGCACCTGACGGTGGCGGGGTTCGTGGAAACGGATTTTGGCGCCAGCGCCGAAACCACCAATCCGTACGAGAGCAATTCCTACGTGCCCCGCCTGCGGCAGGCTTACCTGACGCTGGACGATTCGCGCGCCAACATGCATTTCCTGATCGGTCAGGCATGGACCATGCTGACCCCGGACCGCGTGGGTATCGTCCCCCGGCAGGAGAGCCTGCCG
Organism: Komagataeibacter sp. FNDCR2; assembly: GCF_021295395.1. Taxonomy (NCBI): domain Bacteria; kingdom Pseudomonadati; phylum Pseudomonadota; class Alphaproteobacteria; order Acetobacterales; family Acetobacteraceae; genus Komagataeibacter; species Komagataeibacter sp. FNDCR2. The sequence goes on along the minus strand of NZ_JAIWOU010000001.1, from coordinate 2,534,114 downwards.
GAAACGATCGAATCCTCCATCCTCGCGGGGCAGACATGGTCACGGCAATGGCAGGTGCGGATCGTCAAGGACTTCCTCAAGCACCGGCTGTGGACCGGCTTTTCGATCGAGAACCCGGCCACGATCTATGACACCACCGGCTTTGGTGATGACGTGGGCAACGGGGAGTACCGCCTGCCCGGCAGCAACAGCAATTACGCCAAGGTGGGATCCAACGGCGTGGGGCTGAGCAGCGCCACCACCAACTATTCCAACGAAATCGCACCCGACATCATCGGCAAGGTCGCGTGGGATCCCACCTGGGGCCATTACGAAATCGAGGGCCTGCTGCACTTCCCGCATGACCGCTCGGTCATAAACGGCGTGGGCGAGAACCATACCGCCATTGCATGGGGCGCGGGTGGGTCGATGATCCTGCCGGTCATTCCCCACCGGCTGGAAGTGCGGCTGGCGGGGCTGGCGGGCAAGGGAATCGGGCGCTACGGCTCCGTGCTGCTGCCTGATGCCACATTGCGGGCCAATGGCGCGCCCGCCCTGCTGTCCAGCGCGCAGGCGACGGCGGGCATCATCTCCCACCCCAACAAGCTGCTGGATGTGTACGGCTATTTTGGCATGCAGCGCGCGGGCCGCAGCTACTTTGACGATAACGGACAGGCCTATGGCTATGGCAACCCCATGTCCGACAATACCGGCTGCGGCGTTGAGGGCTCGGACATCAATACCGGCCTTGGCGGCTGCACCGCGAACATCCGCTCGGTGGAGGAATTTACCATCGGGGCGTGGTACCGCTTCATCCATGGCAAGTACGGCACCGTGCAGGCGGGCACGCAGCTTGCCTATTCGCGCGTGCATACATGGGCGGGCATGGGCGGCGCGCCAACCACAAGCCTGAGCGAAATCTTCTTCGATTTCCGCTACCTGCCCTTCCAGTAACGGCCGCTTTCGTGGCGGATATTGCGTCCGCCATGGAAAAGGAGGATGTTGCCCCCGACCGGCACAGGGTGGAAGGGCCAGCATTCATGTCAATCAGGTTACGGCACGTGGTGCTTTCAGCATGGCTTTGCGCGGCTCTCGCACCGGGGCTGGCCATGGCGGAAAGCGGACATACCGATGCCGGTAACGAAGACCCCGGTGAGGCCTCGCAGCGCCATTTTTCCATGCACCAGCTCTCCAAGAAGCCGCCCCTGCCCCGGCTGCATATGGATTATGGCCAGTACCGCTACATCCCCGATGGTGACAAGATAAAGGAACAGCCGGACATGAACCGCCTGCTGTTCTGGACCAAAAGCGGCGAACCCGATGGCTATGCCGAACGGCGCGGGGGCGCCATCCTGTATTACGACCGCACCGGCAAGGCCGTGCGCGTGGATACCAATCCGCCCCGCTGACATCCCCCCTGTGCGGCCAGGAAGCGGTTTCTGGAAACGCCACCTTTTTGAAAAAAGGTAGTATCCAAAAACTTCCCTTATTTATCAGACAGTTATTTTCAAACAGTCTCCAGAGTGTCGGCTGGCGCATAAAGCTGCTCCACCATATCGGCGGAGAGTACATCGGCGGCCATGCCATCACCCACGATCCGCCCATGGCGCAACAGCACCGCGCGATCAAACATGCACGCCGCCTGAAGCGGGTCATGCGTCGTGGCCACCACGGCATGCCCCTGTGCCGCCAGCCGGCGCAGCAGGGCGTACAGGCGCTGCTTCTGGCCATGGTCCAGCCCCGTTTCCGGCTCATCCAGAATAAGGGTGCGCGCGCCCTGCGCCAGCGCGCGCGCCAGCAGCACCGCCTGCCGCTCCCCCCCGGAAAGGTCGGTATAGGGGCGGCTGGCCAGACGGGTAATGGCCAGTTCCGCAAGGGCGCGATCGACCGCGTCCTTATCCGTTGCGCGCAGGGCGGGTGCGAAAGGCGTTTCCGCCAGCCGCCCCATGCCGACGATATCACGCACGCTATAGGGAAACAGCGGCACATGCCCCTGCGGCACATAGGCGATGCGCCGGGCCACCTCGCGCCGTGACCAGTGCGACATGGGCCGCCCGTCCAGCAGGACCTGCCCCGTATGGGGTTGTACAAGACCAAGCAGCAGCCGCAGCAGCGTGGTCTTGCCCGCGCCATTGGGCCCCAGCAGCGCCGTGGTCTCTCCCGCCCTTATGCCGAAGGAAAGGTCATGCAGCACCATGCGCCTGCCGCGGCGGAACCCCACATGGTCCATGCACAGGACGGGCATATCGTTGCTCATGCCCGCCACCCGCGCCGCAGCAGCGGCAGCACCGCCACGAACACCACAACCCCCAGCAGGTCGGCAATCAGGCCAACGGGTATTTCCTCCACCGAAAGGGTGCGCGCCAGATCATCACAGACCAGCAGGAACATGGCCCCGATACATGCGCTGACCGGCAGCACCCGCATATTGCACGGCCCCACCAGCAGCCGCGCCACATGCGGCACCACCAGCCCGACCCAGCCGATCATGCCCGCGACCGATACCGTCATCGCCGCCAGCACCGTCGCCGCGCCAATCACCCCATAGCGCAGCGCCATGACGGGAATGCCGAGCGTGCGGGCTTCCTCATCCCCCATCGCCAGACCATCGAGCATGCGCCCGCAGGCCGAAAGCAGCACGATGCCGACCACAACCGGCAGCACCAGCACGCCCAGCGCCTGCGCACTCACCTGCGTCAGGCTGCCCAGCAGCCAGAATACGATGTCCGGCAACTGGTTCTGCGGATCCGCGATATATTTCAGCAATGAAAGCAGCGCGGTGAACAGCGCCGAACTGATCAGGCCGCCAAAGACCAGCATCATCATGGAAGCCGCATCGAACATATGCGCCACCCCCACCCCGAAACCCACCGCCGCGAGACCGCCCACAAAGGACAGCGCCGCGACACCCGGCGTACCCAGCCCCCATACAATGCCCAGCGCGGCCCCGGTTCCCGCCCCCGCCAGCACCCCCAGCAGGCCGGGTGAGACCAGCGGATTACGGAACACGGCCTGATACGCCGCGCCCGCGACCGAAAGTGCCGCCCCCACGCACATCGCCCCGCCAATACGCGGCAGGCGCGCGCCAAACAGGATGGTATGCACCAGATCCGCATCCACCGGCGGCACGCGGGGCGTCAGGCCCGCTGCCGCAAGCAGCGCCCCGAGCACCTGCTCCGGCCGGAGCGGAAACCGGCCGACACAGGCCGACCCCCCCGCCAGAACCACCAGCGCTGCGATACACACGAACCCCACAACCGGCGCGCGCAGGCGCGGCAGGCTCACTGCGCCTGATCCGTGGCGGGCTGGGGGGGCTGCCCCGCGAGGATACGCTGCGCATCGGCAGTGCTGAGGTCATAGTGGAAATAGGTACGGTAGAAATCGCGCGTCATGCCCACGGGGTCCGTATCGGCAAAGCGGTCGGGATGCAGGGTCTTCGCGGCCCAGCGGATCTGGAGTGGCAGTTCGCTGCCATATCGGTCCCAGGGGAAAACACCATCGGGATTCTGATAGACGCGGCCCGTGCGCACCGCGCGCAGCCTGCTCCACATGCCGCCATCCGCCCCCAGATCCAGCGGGCCGCTACCGGGGCCGAGGATCACCACATCGGGATCCCACGCCGCGACCTGCTCGGCCGAGACTGCTTTCAGGTTGCCTGCCAGCTCCGTGGCCGCATTGCGGCCGCCCGCAAGGGTGATCCATTCATCAACGATACTGTGCCCCCCATCCACCCGCAACGGATGCAGCGACTGCACATGCAGGACACGCGGGCGCGCGGCATCGGTCAGGCCGGACAGGTGCGCACGCACATCATTTACGGTCTGCCGCATCATGGTGCGGTACTGGGCCGCCGTCGCACGCGCATCGTCCGTGCCCAGTGCGGTGGCCGTCATGTCCACCGCGCGCAAAAGCCCGTCCGTGTCCTGAAAGGAGGAGACGAGAACAGGCACCCCCACCGCGCGGAACGCCGCGATGGTGGCCGACGCCTCCGGCACGAATACGAGATCGATCCGCTCACGCAGCAGGGTCTCGGCATTGACCTGCGGGCCATTGACCGCCTGCGCGTCATACAGGGCGGGGAAGACCCGGTACATCCATGGCCGCGCCTGCGGGCGGTCCACGGTCATGACCACCTGTCGCGCGCCGCCAAGCATCAGCACCAGTTCATTATGGGCGAACCACAGGTCGGCAATGCGGGTGGGGTGATCGGGCACGGACACGGCGTTGCCCGCCATATCCGTAATGTCGCGCGCCATGGCGGGCGGCGGAACGGATGCGCCAAGCACCATGCTCCCCGCCACCACCCCGGCGATCATACCCCTTCTGCCCCAGTTCATGCCCCTGCCCCCGATCCGGTCGCGAGAATTATATTCTTGCGAATATATACCCGAACCGGAACGACGCAATCCGTTCCTAGTCCATGTAGCTTCCCGTATCGGGGCAGGAACACACCAGGTTACGGTCGCCATAGGCATTATCCAGCCGGTTGACGGGCGACCAGTATTTGCTCGCGGCCGCCACCGCGCCGGGCAGGCAGGCGGCGGCGCGGTCGTACGGGCGGTTCCACTCCGGGTCGGTCAGGTCGCGCACGGTATGCGGGGCGTGGCGCAGGGGGCTGTGTTCAATCGTCAGCTTTCCATCCGCCACGGCGCTGATTTCCGCGCGGATGGCGATCATCGCGTCACAGAAACGGTCCAGCTCCGCCCGGCTTTCGGATTCGGTCGGTTCGATCATGAACGTGCCCGCCACGGGAAAGCTGACCGTGGGCGCATGGAAACCATGGTCGATCAGGCGTTTGGCGATGTCATCCACCGTAACGCCGGTCTCATCCTTGAGCGGACGCAGGTCGATGATGCATTCATGCGCAACCCGCCCCTGCGCGCCCCGGTACAGCACTGGGTAATGCCCGGACAGGCGGGTCGCGATGTAGTTGGAATTCAGGATCGCGACCCCGGTCGCGCGCTTCAGCCCCGCATCACCCATCATGACCATGTACATCCATGAAATGGGCAGCACATCGGCCGAGCCGAACGGCGCGGCCGAAATGGCATTGGCCTCCCCCCGTTGCGGCGCGCCGGGCAGGTAGGGGGCCAGATGCGCGCCCACGCCAATCGGCCCCATGCCGGGACCACCCCCGCCATGGGGAATGCAGAAGGTCTTGTGCAGGTTGAAATGGCTGACATCACCGCCATACACACCCGGCTGCGCCAGTCCCACCTGCGCGTTCAGGTTCGCGCCATCCACATAGACCTGACCACCCGCCGCATGCACCTGATCACAGATCTCGCGCACGTTTTCCTCAAACACCCCATGGGTGGAGGGATAGGTGATCATGATGGCGGCCAGTTGGTCCGCATGTTGCGCGATCCTTGCCTTCAGGTCCGCGATATCGACATTGCCCTGCCCGTCGCACGCCACCACCACGACCCGCATGCCCGCCATCTGGGCGGAGGCGGGGTTGGTCCCATGGGCAGATGCCGGGATCAGGCATACGTCACGCCCCGCGTCACCACGGGCATGGTGGTAGCCGCGAATGGCCATGAGCCCCGCGAATTCGCCCTGCGCGCCGGAATTGGGCTGGAGCGACACCGCGCTGTAGCCACTGATCTGGCACAGCATGCGCTCAAGGTCGGTGAACAGGCGCGCGTAACCCCGCATCTGATCGGCCGGGGCGAAGGGATGGATATTGCAGAATTCCGGCCAGGTGATGGGCAGCATTTCCGCCGTGGCGTTCAGCTTCATGGTGCATGAGCCAAGCGGGATCATGGAACGGTCAAGCGCGAGATCACGGTCCGCCAGACGGCGCAGGTAGCGCAGCATGTCGGTTTCCGAGCGGCAGGCGGAGAAGATCGGCTGGGTCAGGAATTCACCCCCGCGCGCAAGACCCGCCGGGATGGTGTCGCCCACCGCGCCCAGACCGGCTTCGATCTCCGCCACCGGCCCGCCGTCCCCGCCCACGCTGCGCCATACGGCGCGCACGGTCCCGGGGGTTGAGGTTTCATCAAGGCTGAGAGCGATATGGGCGTCATCCACGCGGCGCAGGTTCATGCCCGCATCCAGCGCGCGGGCGATGACCGCATCGGTCTGTGCGCCGGTTTTCACCTTCAGCGTGTCAAAGAACGCCTGCGTGACGACCGTGCAGCCCAGCGCGCGCAGCCCCGCCGCCGCGATGGCGGTCAGGCGGTGGATGCGCCCGGCAATGGCCCTAAGCCCCGCCGGCCCATGATACAGCGCATACATGGACGAGATGATGGCGGGCAGCGCCTGCGCCGTGCAGATGTTGGATGTCGCCTTTTCACGGCGGATGTGCTGTTCGCGCGTCTGGAGCGCCAGACGGTAGGCGGGCTTGCCGCGCGCATCGATGGACACACCCACGATCCGCCCCGGAATGTTCCGGCGCAACGCGTCACGCACCGCCATGTAGGCCGCGTGCGGGCCACCGGCCCCCATCGGCATGCCATAACGCTGCATGGTTCCCACCGCGATGTCCGCCCCCAGCGCGCCGGGGCTTTCCACCAGCATGAGCGCCATCGGGTCCGCGCAGACCGCGGCGATGGCGCCCGCCGCATGCAGGCCCTCGATCCACGGGCGCGGGTCGCGCAGTTCACCAGTCGAGCCGGGATACTGGAACAGCGCGCCGAACACCGCCTGGGGGTCCAGATCGGTTGCGGGATCGCCCAGCACGAGCTGCCAGCCCATCGGCTCGGCACGGGTGCGCAGCACGGCGATGGTCTGCGGGTGGCAGTCGGCATCGACAAAAAAGGCCGTGGCCCTGCTCTTGGCCACGCGGCGGGCCATGGCCATGGCCTCGGCCGCCGCCGTGCCTTCATCCAGCAGGGACGCATTGGCCACGTCCAGACCGGTCAGTTCGATGACCAGCGTCTGGAAATTGAGCAGTGCTTCGAGACGACCCTGGCTGATTTCGGGCTGGTAGGGGGTATAGGCCGTGTACCAGGCCGGGTTTTCCAGCACGTTGCGCTGGATCACACCGGGCAGGAACGTATCGTAATAGCCTTGGCCGATCAGCGATGTCAGGACCCGGTTTTCCGCCGCGATGGCGCGCAGGCGGGCCAGCGCCACGGGCTCGGACACGCCTGCGCCCAGACCCATCCCGCCATGGAGGCGGATGCTGTCCGGCACGGTCTGCGCCATCAGGCTGTCAAGCGTGTCAGCCCCCACCACGCGCAGCATCCCGGCCACGTCTTGCGCGTCCGGGCCGACATGCCGGGCGCAGAACGCACCGGTGTCATCGCCCAGACCATGCCACAGGGAAGAAGAACCGCAGGAGGGAGACGTCACGGCCAGCATACTCCGTCAGATGAAAGGGGGGATGAGATCAGCCAACCAGCGCGGCGTAGGCGGCGGCGTCCAGCAGGCCGTCAAGCTGGGCGGGGTCGGCCATGTTCATGCGCACGATCCAGCCTTCCCCCTCCGGGTCGCGGTTGACGAGGGAGGCGTCATCGGTCAGCGCATCGTTGAACGACAGCACATCCCCCGTGATCGGGGCATAGATGTCCGATGCCGCCTTGACCGATTCCACGACGGCCACGCTGTCACCCTGCTCGACGGTGGTGCCGGGGTCGCGCGCCTCGGCAAAGACCAGTTCGCCCAGTTCGTTCGCCGCATGGGGCGTGATGCCGATCACCGCGACATTGCCCTCAACGCGCAGCCATTCATGCTCTTTCGTGTAATAGACCGTCATGCTCATGCTCCATTGATCTGGAAGTTCTGTGAAAATACGCGGGACCTAGCGGCGGAATGTCGGCGCGACAAAAGGCAGCGCCGTAACCTGCACCGGCAGCAGCCGCCCGCGCACCGCGGCGAAAAGACGCGTGCCGGGGGCTGACAGGTCATTCGCCACGTAACCCATGGCCACGGGGGCATTGACGCTGGGGCCGAACGCGCCGGAGGTGACGCGGCCCGCCGGGGTGGCGCCTGCCGCATCGGCAAACAGTTCGGCGCCGCCGCGCACCGGCGCGCGCCCTTCGGCACGCAGGCCCACGCGGCGGCGCGACGCGCCATCGGCCAACTGGTCCGCCACGATCTTCGCCCCCGGATAGCCACCCGCGCGCGCGCCGCCGGGCCTGCGGCTTTTCTGGATGGACCATTCCAGCGCGGCCTCGACCGGCGTGGTGGTCAGGTCGATATCGGTTCCGTACAGGCACAGCCCGGCTTCAAGCCGCAGGCTGTCACGCGCGCCCAGACCGGCGGGGGCCACGCCCGGCTGCGCCAGCAGGGCGCGCGCCACCGTAAGCGCATCCCCGTCCGCCATGCCGATTTCATATCCGTCCTCACCCGTATAGCCGGAGCGCGAAACGATGCAGGGCACGCCCGCCAGGTCCATCTCCGCCACATCCATGAAGCGCATCCCGGCCGCCGCCGGGTTCAGGCTGGCCAGCGCCGCCTCCGCCGCAGGCCCCTGCACGGCAAGCAGCGCGCGCGTGGACAGCATCTCGACCGTGCAGGTATCGCCCAGAGCTTTATGCACATGCGCGAAATCCGCCGCCTTGCACGCCGCGTTGACCACCAGCAGCAGCCACTCCCCCATATTCGTGACCATGAGATCGTCGCTGATGCCGCCATCGGGCGTCATGAACAGGGCGTAACGCTGGCGGCCGGGGCGCAGCGCCACGAGATCGGCGGGCACCAGTGCTTCCAGCGCGCGAGCGGCGTCCGCCACCTGCCCGGAATGGGGGCGGATCCGCACCTGCCCCATATGGGAGACATCGAACAGCCCGGCCTGCCCACGGGTATGCAGGTGTTCGGCCATGACGCCCGCGGGATACTGCACCGGCATTTCGTAACCGGCGAACGGCACCATGCGGGCACCGAGTTCAAGATGAAGATCGTAAAGCGGGGTGCGCAGCAGGGGCTGGTTCATGCGGGCTGGGCCTTGTGCATATCCGCATGCGCGCGGGCCCGCCCACGCGCGCATGCGGGCAGGGCGGCACGATACGCGCCAGCGGAACGGAAAATGGAAAACGGGGAACGGGCGGGAACACGGGCGGGCAACGGGATGGACATGGCGGCACTCCTGTCGAATCCGGGTGGATTCTACGTGCCCCTTCTGTCGCATGTGCCTGAGATCGCTATCCCGTCGGCGGGTATCCACCAGGGGATACCTCTTTCCAGAAGTCTCGGCCGACCGGTCCTTTGGCCTGAGAGTTTCCGGGGCGGTTGCTCCTTCGGCGCCGGCGCATGGCCGGTCTCTCCCGTGTCGACAGCACTGACTTGACATGACAGGATGCGCCAAGTCAATCCATGAAAATCGGCATGATACGGGTGGCCACCACCTGCGCGCCCATGCGTATATCGTGGAACCGAGACATGAATAAGGAGAGCCCGGCCATGACCACAAGCCCGTTGACCATCGTGGCGGAATTCGACGTTCCCGCCGAAAGCCGCGCGCGGTTTCTCGAACTCTGCGCCTATGACAGCGAACGCTCGGTCGCGGATGAGAAGGGTTGCCTGCGCTTTGAGGCCGTAACCCCCCTCGATGACCCGCGGACCGTCATCCTGCTTGAGGTCTATGACGATGAAGCCGCCTTCGAGACCCATCTCGCCACGCCGCATTTCAAGGTCTTCGCCGATGGGGTGAAGGAACTTGGTGTAAAGGAAATCAGCGTGCGCAAGGCCGCGCGCCATGCGCCAAGGGCCTGAACGGGCCCTTATGCCGCCTTTTTTTCAAAAAAGGCGGCACCCGGAAACGTCCATCCCCCAGGGAAAACCCGGGGGGACGCGATCCGTTCAGCGCGGCAGGTTCTTCGCGATATAGGGCGGCAGGATGAAGGAGGCGGCATGCATCTCCGGCGTCCAGTAACGGCAGTCCGCGCCGATCCCGGCCTTTTGCGCGCGCGCGCGGATCACATCGGCTGAATGCTGGCCCGGAACGGCGCCCTTGGCCGCGACACCCAGCGTCATGAACCCGCCCACATAGGTCGGCACCGCCGCCACATAGGCCGAGACATGGGCGAAGAACTGCGCCCGCCGCGCGCTGGTGTCCCGCAGTTCATCGGCCTGCATGAACGGCACGCCGCACTGGTTCACGATAATGCCGTTGGCGCTGAGGATACGCGCGCAGTGTCTGTAGAACGAATCGGTAAACAGCACCTCGCCCACGCCGATCGGGTCGGTGCTGTCCACGATGATGACGTCAAACGCGCCATCGGCGGCGTTGGTGACGTATTCGATCCCGTCGCCCACGATCACCTCGGCGCGCGGATCGGTCCAGGCATCACCCGCGATGGAGGGCAGGAACGTCTTGGACAGCTCGATCACGTCGCCATCGATCTCGACCATCACGGCCTTTTCCACCGTGCCGTGCTCAAGCACGCGGCGCAGCACCCCGCCGTCACCCGCGCCGATGATCAGCACGCGCTTCGCATCACCATGTTCCAGCAGGGGAACGTGGGTCAGCATTTCCTGATAGACGAACTCATCCCGCTCGGTGATCTGGACCACGCCGTCAAGCATCAGGACGCGGCCGAGATCGACATTCTCGAACACGACGATATCCTGAAACGCGCTTTTTGTCCGCGCCAGCAGCCGGTCCACACGCAGTTCCTGCCGCCAGCCTTCGTACAGGCCCTCGCTGATCCACTCACGGGACATTGCGGTTCCCCTTCCGTCCTAATCAATACACATGAAAAAGCACGGGCCGGACATGCATCCGGCCCGATACCTGATTTTTGCTGAAGGCAGGCCGGGCATGGCAAGACCACCCCGGCCCCAGGCGCTAGAGCGAGACGCGCCCACGGCGCTGCTCGTCCACCTCGATCCGGCCGGCCTGGAACAGGCGCTGCATGACCGGAATGGCAAGGTGCGGATCGCACGCCCCACACATGAAAATATCCACGGCGGCGAAATTCCGCTCGGGCCATGTGTGGATGGAGATGTGGCTTTCCGCCAGGACCACCACGCCCGACACGCCGCCATTGGGCGTGAAGTGGTGGAAGTGGCTGTGCAGGATCGTGGCCCCGGCCGTTACGGCGGCCTCGCACAGGGTACGGTCGATCTGCTCCGGATCGTCTAGATTCCGGGCGTCCCAAAGATCAACAAGAAGGTGCGTTCCCGCAAACTTCATTCCGTCTTTCTCGACGAAATAGTCCTTCCGGTCGTCCTCGGACGAAAACGGCGCTGAAGAAATCTGGTTATCGCTCGGGTGTTCCGAGACCATCCCCAGTTGAGCAAGTGCGTTCATCACGTACCCCAAAACCAGTAGATAGCCTGTTGGGCAAGATTGCCCCCTTGGGCCAAGAGAGGCGCTGATAGGGCCAGCCGATGGTGCGATGCAAGTGTTTTTCGCACCATCGGCCCGGTTTTTTTATCTCCACCGCCCCATCCATGGCGCGGAGCCGGGCTTACTTTGCCGTTTTGCGCCCGGCTTTTGCCGGTTTTGCCTTCTTTTTTACATTCTCGGGCGCTTTGGCCAGTGTGGCTTTTTTGCCGCGCCCCTTTGTGGCGGGCGGCGGCGCGACCGGCGCCTCCGGCCTGTCACCCAGCAGGGGCTTGAGGAATCGCCCGGTATGGCTGGCGGCGCAGGCCGCGATCTGTTCGGGCGTGCCGCTGGCCACGATCCGGCCGCCCCCGTCACCGCCCTCCGGGCCCATGTCGATCACCCAGTCGGCTGTCTTGATGACTTCGAGGTTATGCTCGATCACCACCACCGTATTGCCCTGATCGACCAGCGCGTGCAGCACTTCGAGCAGCTTGCGCACATCTTCCGTATGCAGGCCGGTGGTCGGTTCATCAAGGATGTAGAGCGTGCGCCCCGTGGCCCTGCGCGCCAGTTCCTTGGACAGCTTGACGCGCTGCGCCTCCCCCCCCGAAAGCGTGGTGGCCTGCTGGCCCAGGGCGACGTAGCCCAGCCCCACCTTCTGCAATATGGCCAGCCGGTCATGGATGCGTGGCACGGCGGAGAAATAGGGCAGCGCCTCATCCACCGACATGGCCAGCACATCGGCAATGGACTTGCCCCGGAATTTCACCTCCAGCGTCTCGCGGTTGTAGCGCGCGCCCTTGCAGGTATCGCAGGTGACGAACACGTCGGGCAGGAAGTGCATCTCGATCTTGAGCACGCCGTCGCCCTGGCAGGCCTCGCACCGCCCGCCCTTGACGTTGAAGGAGAAGCGGCCCGCCTTGTAGCCGCGCGCCTTGCTTTCAGGCAGTTCGGCAAACCAGTCACGGATCGGGCCGAACAGGTCGGTATAGGTGGCCGGGTTCGAGCGCGGCGTGCGCCCGATGGGGGACTGGTCGATGTCGATGATCTTGTCGAGCTGGTCCAGCCCGTCGATGGCTTCATAGGGGGCCGGGTTCTGGCCCGATCCCATCAGCCGCCGCGACAGGGCCTTGTACAGCGTATCGATCACCAGCGTGGACTTGCCGCCGCCGGACACGCCGGTCACGCATGTAAACGTGCCCAGCGGGAAATGCGCCGTCACGTCCTTGAGGTTGTTGCCCGTGGCCCCGCGCAGCACCAGTTCGCGCCCTTCGGCCGCCGTGCGGCGCCGGGCGGGCACGGGAATGCACCGGCGGCCCGACAGGTAATCCCCCGTCAGGCTGGCGGGGTTGGCCGCGACTTCCGCCGGGGTGCCCGCAGCCACGATATGGCCGCCATTCACCCCGGCCCCCGGCCCCATGTCGATCAGCCAGTCGGCGGCACGGATCGCATCCTCGTCATGCTCGACCACGATGAGCGTGTTGCCCAGTTTCTTGAGCCGGTCCAGCGTGCCCAGCAGGCGCTCGTTATCGCGCTGGTGCAGGCCGATGGAGGGTTCATCCAGCACGTACAGCACCCCGGTCAGCCCGGAGCCGATCTGGCTGGCCAGCCGGATGCGCTGGCTCTCCCCGCCCGAAAGCGTGGCCGAGCCGCGTGAAAGTGTCAGGTAATCCAGCCCCACATCATCCAGAAAACGCAGGCGGTCGAGGATTTCGCGCAATATGCGGTGCGCGATCTCGGCGCGCTGGGGCGTGAGCGTGGCCTCCACCGTGCCGAACCATTCCAGCGCCCGGCTGATCGGCATATCCGACGCCTGCGCGATGTTCATGCCCGCTACCCGCACGGACAGGGCCTCGGGCCGCAGGCGCGCGCCGTCACAGACATGGCAGGGCTTTTCGGACTGGTAGCGCGACAGTTCCTCACGCACCCATGCGCTGTCGGTCTCCGCCATGCGGCGGCGCAGGTTGGTCACGACGCCCTCGAATGGCTTGGTCAGGCTGTAGCTGCGCCGTTCATCACGGTAAGTGAACTCGATCGGGTCTTTCCCGCCCTCAAGGATCACATCGCGCACGCCTTCGGGCAGGTCTTCCCACGGGGTCTCCATCGACACCCCGTAATGCGCGGCGATGGCGGCCAGGGTCTGGGTGTAGTACGGGCTCTGGCTGTTGCGCCACGGGGCGATCGCCCCCGCGCCGAGCGAGAGCGATTCGTCGGGCACGATCAGGCGGGGATCGAAGAATGTTTCCTGCCCGATTCCGTCACAGGCGGGGCAGGCCCCCTGCGGCGCGTTGAAGGAGAACAGGCGGGGCTCGACCTCCTCCAGCGTGAAACCGCTGACGGGGCAGGCGAAGCGGGAGGAGAAGACCGTGCGCGGGGGTTCGCTGCCCTCGGGCGCGTTCTTCACCACCTCCTCGGCATAGACCAGCCCGTCGGACAGGCCGAGCGCGGTCTCGAAACTGTCGGCCAGGCGGCTTTCGATTCCTTCCTTCACCACCACGCGGTCCACCACGGCCTCCACCGTGTGGCGCAGGCGGCGGTTGAGATCCGGCACCTCCTCGATGGTGTACAGCGTGCCGTCCACCTTGACGCGCGTGAAGCCCTTGCGCTGGAGTTCCGCCAGTTCCTTCCTGCACTCGCCCTTGCGGTCGCGCAGCACCGGGGCCAGCAGCATGAGGCGCGTGCCCTCCGCCATGGCCATGACACGGTCCACCATCTGGCTGATCGTCTGCGCCTCGATCGGCAGGCCGGTGGCGGGGGAATAGGGTACGCCCGCGCGCGCCCAGAGCAGGCGCATGTAGTCATGCACCTCCGTCACCGTGCCGACGGTGGAGCGGGGATTCTTGGATGTGGTCTTCTGCTCGATGGAAATGGCGGGGGACAGGCCCTCGATCGAATCGACATCGGGCTTGCCCATGAGCTCAAGGAACTGCCGCGCATAGGCCGAGAGGCTTTCCACGTAACGGCGCTGCCCCTCGGCATAGATGGTGTCGAAGGCGAGCGAGGACTTGCCCGACCCCGAAAGCCCGGTCATGACCGTCAGCGCGTCACGGGGAATGTCGACATCCACGTTTTTCAGGTTATGCGCCCGCGCGCCGCGCACGCGGATTGACTGCTGGCTGACATGCTGGCCCGCCGGAACCCGCGCCGGGCGTGAAGAAATGCTCATGAACTCTCCCTGTTCCGCTCCCCGCGGGGAACCGGATGCCGCCCGGCATCGCATGCCGGCTGGTCCCATATCTGGCTTCCCCCGCCCGCCGCGACAAGGCCCGTGGGCCATACCCCGCGCGCGCACTCGCAATGAGCGGGAGTTTCCTGTAGGATCGCCGCGCATATTCCGCGACGGTCGCCAGCAGGCGGCCCGGGCGGCTCCCGGCAGGGGCTCCGGCCCGTATCTGCCGGTCCCGATACTCGAACTGCAGCAGGACAGCATATGGCGGGCAGCGTCAACAAGGTCATTCTCGTGGGCAATCTGGGCAAGGACCCGGAGGTCCGCACCAGCCAGAACGGGGCGAAGATCGTCTCGCTCACACTGGCGACCAGCGACACATGGAATGACCGCGCATCGGGCGAACGCCGCGAGCGGACCGAATGGCACCGGGTGGTCATATTCAACGAACGCATCGGCGACGTGGCCGAGCGCTTCCTGCGCAAGGGCCGCAAGGTCTATCTGGAAGGCTCGCTCCAGACCCGCAAATGGACCGACCAGAGCGGGCAGGACCGTTACACGACCGAAGTGGTGGTGGACCGCTTCCGTGGCGACCTGGTGCTGCTGGACAGCAACCGTGGCGGCGAAGGCGGCGGCGATGACGCGGGCGGCGGTTACGGCGGCGGAAGCTATGGCGGCGGTGGCGGTGGCTATAGCGCGCCAGCCCGCAGCCAGCCCCAGCGGAACAACGACCGCCCGGCGGGTGGCGGCGGTGGCGGTGGTGGCTGGGACGCGCCCGCCGGCGGCAGCGACCTGGATGATGAAATCCCGTTCTAGGCCCCGCGCGGCGCTTCGCGCCGGGCCGCTGGCCATGCTATATGCACGCAGGGACATGATGGCCGCCGCGCGGTGGGCCATGCCTGCCTTCTGTCCCGCCCTTGCGCCCGCGCGGCCGCGACGGGCGGGATAACCCTGACATGACGGAACTGCCTTGACCGAGATACCCGACGATCCCCTGCCCCCGTCCGCCATGCTGCCGGTCACGATCGAGGAGGAAATGCGTTCCTCCTATCTGGCCTATGCGATGTCCGTCATCGTCAGCCGCGCCCTGCCGGACGTGCGTGACGGGCTGAAGCCGGTCCATCGCCGCATCCTGTATTCCATGCGCGAAAGCGGGTTCACCCACGACAAGCCCTATCGCAAGTCGGCCCGCGCGGTCGGTGACGTGATGGGTAAGTACCACCCGCATGGCGACTCCTCCATCTACGACGCCATGGTGCGTATGGCGCAGTCATGGTCGATGCGGGTGAAACTGATCGACGGGCAGGGCAATTTCGGCTCGGTGGATGGCGATTCCCCCGCCGCCATGCGTTATACCGAAGCCCGCCTGGCCAAGGCCGCGTCCTTCCTGCTGGACGACATCGACCGCGATACGGTCGATTTCCAGCCCAACTACGATGAAAGCGAGCAGGAACCCCAGATCCTGCCCGCCGCCTTCCCCAACCTGCTGGTCAACGGCGCCTCGGGCATCGCCGTCGGCATGGCCACCAACATCCCGCCGCACAACCCCGGTGAGATCATCGACGCCACGCTGGCGCTGATCGCGCGCCCGGACATGACGCTGGACGACCTGCTGGACTACGTGCCCGGCCCGGACTTTCCCACCGGCGGCACCATCCTTGGCCGCGCGGGCATCCGCAGCGCGTTCGAGACGGGGCGCGGCTCGGTCATCATCCGCGCCAAGGCCGAGATCGAGGAGATCCGCAAGGACCGCAAGGCCATCATCGTCACCGAAATCCCGTACCAGGTGAACAAGGCCACGCTGCAGGAGCGCATCGCGGATCTGGTGCGCACCAAGCAGGTCGAAGGCATTTCCGACATCCGTGACGAGAGCGACCGTTCGGGCATGCGCATCGTCATCGAGATCAAGCGCGAGGCCACGCCGGAAGTGGTGCTGAACCAGCTCTACCGCTTCACGCAGCTCCAGACCTCGTTCGGCGTGAACATGCTGGCGCTCGATGGTGGCCAGCCGCGCCTCATGGGGCTGAAGGACGTGCTGGAGGCGTTCATCCGCTTCCGTGAGGAAGTCATCCTGCGCCGCGCGCGCTTTGACCTGAACAAGGCGCGTGACCGGGCGCACCTGCTGGTGGGCCTGGTCATCGCGGTGGCCAATATCGACGCGGTGATCGCCCTGATCCGCGCGGCCCCGGACACGGCCGCCGCGCGCGCTGCACTCATGGCGCGGGCATGGGACGCAGCCGACGTGGCCCCGCTGCTGGAACTGATCCATGACGAAGGCAACGTCATCGTCGATGGCACGGTCCACCTGACGGAGGCACAGGCGCGCGGCATCCTTGAGCTGCGCCTGCAACGCCTGACCGGGCTGGAGCGCGACAAGATCCAGCAGGAACTCTCCGAAGTCGCGGTCCGCATCAACGACCTGCTGGACATCATCGCCAGCCGCCCGCGCCGCATGGAGGTCATGTGCACGGAACTGGCCACCATCCGCGCCGAACTGGCCACCCCGCGCGCGACCGACATCGCGGATTACGCGGGCGACCAGACCGATGAAAGCCTGATCGAGCCGGGGCAGATGGTTGTCACCATCACGCGTGAAGGCTTCATCAAGCGTACGCCGCTGGACATCTTCCGCGCGCAGAACCGGGGCGGGCGTGGCCGCACGGCGGCGGGCCGCCGGGGCGACGACATCATCGTGCGTTCCTTCAACGCGCATACGCACCAGTGGGTGCTGTTCTTCTCCTCGGGCGGGAAGGCGTATCGGGAAAAGGTGTGGCGCCTGCCCGAGGCCAGCCCCACCGCCAAGGGCCGCGCGCTGGTCAACCTGCTGCCCGACCTGGGCAGCGACACGATCACCGCCGTACTGCCCCTGCCGCAGGATGAAGAGCTGTGGGAGAACCTGCACCTTGTCTTCGCCACGGCATCGGGCAGCGTGCGCCGCAACCGGCTGAGCGATTTCCGCAACATCCGCTCATCGGGCCTGATCGCGATGAAGCTTGATGACAATGACCGGCTGATCGGCGTCGCCACCTGCCGCGAGGGGCAGGACGTGTTCCTAGGCACGCGCAACGCGCGCTGCATCCGCTTCCAGATCACGGACGATACGCTGCGTGTCTTTGCCGGGCGCGGCAGTTCGGGCGTGCGCGGCATCAAGCTGGCGGAAGGCGACAGCGTGAACAGCCTGTGCGTGCTGAACCACGTCGAGGCATCGGTGGAGGAACGCGCCGCCTACCTGCGCATGGCCAACGCCCGCCGCCGCGCCGAAGCCGCCGCCGGTGAGGAGGACGCCGAGGAGGTCATGGCGCATGACGACAGCGAAACCGCCGAAGACCTGCCCCTGTCCCCCGAACGCTTCACTGAACTGGAAGCGGCGGAGGAAGTGCTGCTCATCGTCAGCAACGCGGGCTTTGGCCGCCGGTCCTCCGCCTATGACTACCGGGTGAGCGGACGCGGCGGGCAGGGCATCAACAACATGACCTTCTCCGCCAACAAGCGCGGCAACGCCGTGGTGGCGACGCTGCCGGTACTGGACGGCACGGATGTCATGCTGGTGACGGATGCGGGCCGCCTGATCCGCCTGCCCATAGACCAGGTGCGCGTCATGTCGCGCCAGGCCAGCGGCGTGACCCTGTTCCGCCTGAACGATACCGAGGAAGTCACCAGCGTCTTCCCCGTCATGGATGACGGTGATGAGGAAGGGGAGGATGACGCCCCGACCGACGGTGACAGCACCCCACCCGTGGCCGATGCGCGACAGGATGACTGAGGCCCCGGCTTCGCGTACCGGCTTCTATCCCGGCACGTTCGATCCCGTCACCAGCGGGCATATGGATATTATCGAACGTGCGGCGGGACTGATGGACCGGCTGGTGGTCGGCGTGGCGGAAAACCGCGACAAGCACCCCCTCCTCCCGCTGGAGGAGCGGCTTTTGTGCCTGCGCACCGATATCGCCCCCCTCAATGCCGGGCGCGCCACGCCCATTACCGTGGTGGGTTTTACCGGGCTGGTGGTGCATGCGGCGCGTACGCATGGGGCGCATGCAATCATTCGCGGGCTGCGGGCGGTTGCGGATTTCGAATACGAGAACCAGATGTTTGGTATGAACCAGCATCTCGCGCCCGACATTGACACGGTGTTCCTTATGGCGCGGGAGGGGCACCAGTACATCTCCTCCCGGCTGGTGAAGGAAATAGCCCGGCTGGATGGGGACATTTCCGCCTTCGTCCCACCCTTTACGCGCAGGCACATCCTCACCCGCCTGCGCGGCTGACAGAGGCCGGGTCGCAGGCGTGGCCCGGCTTTCCCACATCTTCATTTACGAAACGGATCACGATGTCTGCTACAGAAAACAAGTCCGACCTGATCAACGTCGAACTCAAGACAGGGCCGGTGGTGATCCGCCTGCGCCCCGATATCGCCCCGCTTGCGGCCGAGCGTATCCGCACGCTGGCGGCGGAAGGTTTTTACGACAACACCCCCTTCCACCGCGTGATCCATGGCTTCATGGCGCAGGGCGGCGACCCGACGGGCACCGGCACGTCGGGCAGCAAGCTGCCGGACCTGAAGGCCGAGTTCACGCGGGAGGCGAAGTTCGAGCGCGGCACGGTGGGCATGGCCCGCACCATGAACCCGGACAGCGCCAACAGCCAGTTCTTCATCATGTTTGAGCCTTCCCCGCATCTCGATGGCCAGTACACCATCGTGGGGCAGGTGATCGAAGGCATGGACCATATCGACCAGATCAAGCGCGGCGCGGGCCAGAGCGGCATGGTGCAGGATCCTGACCGCATCATCCGCATGCGTCCCGCCGACGCCGAAGGCTGATCCGGCCCACCGGGCCATCCACGCCCGGTGAACCGCCGCCAGCCGGAGCGACCACTTTTGGCGGCTGGCGGTGAAAAACACGCGCTGGCGGGGGGCGAACAGCCCCCGGCGGCGTGGCCGGAGTGGCCATTACCCGCCGGATTGACGGAAGCTGGCCCGTACAGTCACGCGCAACGGTATTTTCCCTGTTCACGCCGCCCGTTGGCGGACATGCACAGGTTGACACCCCCGCCCAGGATGTTTAGAGACCTGCGCAAGGCAGCTTATCGCGGTTTTTACCGTGTATCCGCCTGCCACGCAGGCGCTGTGAGCCGGTAGCTCAGTCGGTAGAGCATTCGACTTTTAATCGAATGGTCGTGGGTTCGAATCCCACCCGGCTCACCATTCCCTGCCCCCTTCCCCTTTCCGGATCGTGTCATGGCCCGCTGCCGGGCCTGTCGTTTCGCGCGCCCATGCGGATCAATACGCATGTTCGCTCCAGCGGGCGGGAACGAACGGGAGATTAAGCCTCAATATACTGAAATATAACGGTTTTATAGAAGCCATGCCTGTCCCGTCATGGCATGGGCGTGATGCGGCCTGCCCGAAAGGCAACATTTTCACCGGGCCAGATGTTCGCTTTCAGACCCTGTTTCATTCGCTTTCATAATTAAGTTGTCATTTTATGATGTATTTTATAATTTTATGTCTTGATCTAGGGGTGTTTTTTAAAATAGATGACCTCATGCTACGCGGCCATGGGATATTCGCACATTCCGGTCGCTTTCAAACCCGCTATCGTTGCTGGTGCAATGGATGGCGAACCTGCCCATGCATGCGCGGGCAGGTCCATCAATGTCTGTGAGTATCCATGAGCCTGCACCCTGTCCTGACCGCCGTGACCGAACGGGTCATCGCCCGTTCGGCTGGCACCCGCCGCGCCTATCTGGATCTGATCGCGCGTGAGCGTGAGAACGGCATAAGCCGCCCCCGCCTGGCCTGTGGCAACCTGGCCCATGCCATTGCCGCGGCGGGAGATGACAAATCGGGCCTGCGCGCGGCGCAGGGCATGAATGTGGGCATCATCACGTCGTATAACGACATGCTTTCCGCCCATCAGCCCTATGGCCGCTACCCCGAACAGATCAAGCTGTTCGCGCGTGAGGTGGGGGGCACCGCGCAGGTGGCCGGTGGCACGCCCGCCATGTGCGATGGCGTGACGCAGGGCCTGCCGGGCATGGAAATCTCGCTGTTCAGCCGCGATGTCATCGCCCTTTCGACGGCGGTGGGGCTGAGCCATGGCATGTATGAAGGGGTCGCGATGCTGGGCATCTGCGACAAGATCGTTCCCGGCCTGCTGATCGGCGCGCTGCGCTTTGGCCACCTGCCCGCCATCCTGATCCCCTCCGGCCCCATGCCATCGGGCCTGCCCAACAGCGAGAAGCAGCGCATTCGCCAGCTTTATGCCGAAGGCAAGGTGGGCAAGGACCGCCTGATGGATGCGGAATCGGGATCCTATCACGCCGCCGGCACCTGCACCTTCTACGGCACGGCCAACACCAACCAGATGCTCATGGAGGTCATGGGGCTGCACCTGCCCGGTTCGTCCTTCGTGCCGCCCAACACCAGGCTGCGGCAGGAACTGACCCGCGCCGCCATCCACCGCCTGAGCGAGATCGGCGCGCGTGGCAATGATTACCGCCCGCTGGGCCTGTGCGTGGATGAACGCGCCATTGTCAACGCGGCTGTCGGGCTGCTGGCCACGGGCGGGTCCACCAACCTCGCCATCCACCTGCCCGCCATCGCGCGGGCGGCGGGAATCGTGATCGACTGGAGCGATCTGGACCGGCTTTCCTCCATCGTGCCGCAGCTTACCCGCGTCTATCCCAACGGGTCGGAAGATGTGAACGCCTTCCACGCGGTGGGCGGCATGCCCAGCCTGATCGGCTCCCTGCTGGATGCGGGCCTGCTGCATCCCGATATCCTGAGCGTGGCGAACGGGGGCTTTGCCGCCTACCGCACCACGCCGCGCATGCGCGATGACACGCTGGTATGGGAAGAGGCCGGTCCCTCGACCGATGAGAGCATCCTGCGCGCGCCCGCCAACCCCTTCCGCGCCGATGGCGGCATGCGGCTGATGGAGGGCAACCTGGGGCGTGGCATTTACAAGACCAGCTCCGTCGCCCCCGAACGCTGGACGATCGAGGCCCCGGCGGCGGTTTTCGACCATCAGGAAGACGTGCTGCGCGCCTTCCGTGACGGGAAACTGGACCGTGATGTGGTCGTCGTGGTGCGCTTCCAGGGGCCGGCGGCCAACGGCATGCCCGAACTGCACAAGCTGACCCCCACGCTTGCCGTATTGCAGGACCGGGGGCACAAGGTCGCCCTTGTGACCGATGGCCGCATGTCGGGCGCCAGCGGCAAGGTGCCCGCCGCCATCCATATCGGGCCGGAAGCCTATGTCGGCGGCCCGCTGTCGCTGCTGCGCGATGGGGACATGGTGCGCGTCTGCGCCCGCACGGGCCGCATTGAAATGCTGGTGCCCGAAGCGCAATGGAGCGACCGCACGCCCGCACGCCCCCCCGCGCCGCAGTCCGGCACCGGGCGGGAACTGTTCGCGCTCATGCGCGGGAACGTGGACAGCCCCGAACGCGGGGCGTCCGCCATCCTTGCCTCCATGGACCGCATGGCCGCACAAGAGAACGCGTAAGCGCGGCCTGTCCGGTCGCGAACCGATATGAAAGGAGGCCAGCCCATGGCCCAGATTCAGGACATCATGACAATCGCCCCGGTTATTCCGGTTCTGGTCATTCACGACCCCGCGCAGGCGCGCCCCATAGCGGAAGCGCTGGTGGCCGGTGGCCTGCGCGCGCTGGAGGTGACGCTGCGCACCGAATGCGCGCTGGAGGTGATTGCGGAAATGGCCAAGGTGGAAGGGGCCGTTGTCGGTGCCGGAACCGTGCTGAATGGCGATGACCTGAAAAGCGCGGTCGATGTGGGCGCGCGCTTTATTGTCAGCCCCGGCCTGACGACGGGCGTGGTGCAGGCCGCGCGCGCCGCCGAAGTGCCGCTGCTGCCCGGCACGGCGAACGCCAGCGACATCATGCGCGGGCTCGACCTTGGGCTGACACATTTCAAGTTCTTTCCCGCCACGGCGGCGGGCGGCATCCCCGCGCTCAAGGCGCTGTCCGCCCCGTTCGGTCAGGTACGCTTCTGCCCCACCGGCGGCATCAAGCAGGAAACGGCGCCCGAGTGGCTGGCCCTGCCCTCCGTGCTGTGCGTGGGTGGATCATGGCTGGTCCCGGCTGGCACGCCGGATCAGGCCGCGATTACCCAGCGCGCCCGGCAGGCCGCGGCCCTGAAGGGCTGACAGGACATTCCGTAAATCCTCAAAAAGGTTTTGGGTGACGCTTTTTTCAAAAGGCTTCAGGGAACGCCGCCTTTTGGAAAAAAGGCGGCACCCAAAAACTTTTATTGTGTTCCATCAAATGCTTACAACGTGCGCCGGAATGTAAGATTATAGCGGCACGAACCCGTCACCGCATGCGCGCCCGCGCGCAGCGGGGCAATGCCGTGAAAGACGTAACGCGACGCCCCGCCCCATATCACCACATCCCCATGCAGCAGGGGGATGCGTCGTAACGGGTCCGTACGCCGTACCCCACCCCACTGGAAAATGGCGGGCAGGCCGAAGGATACGGAGACCACCGGCGCGTCGGAGCGTTCGTCACGGTCCTGATGCAGCCCCATGCGCGCGCCGGGCCTGTAGCCGTTGATCAGGCACGAATCGGGTTCAAACCCGTCATACCCCGCCGCCCGCGCGGCAGTGATGGCCAGCCCCCGCCATGTTTCGGGCATGGCGGGCCATGGCTGGCCCGTACGCGGGTCCACCGCCACGTAACGATAGCCGCGCGCATCGCTGCACCAGCCCCGCGCGCCACAGCAGGTCATGGCGACGGACATCACGCCACCGCCCGGTGTCGTCATGCGCCGGAAGGGCGCGAGACAGGCGATCCGCCGTATCTCCGCGATCATCCGCGCCGCATGGGCCGTCGCATGGCCGCGCAGGATCACGGCTCCGTCATCAAGCCATTCGGGGCGCATGGCCATGGGCGGGCATGGATCAAGCGCCAGTTCACGCTGCTGCGTCACGCTCCCCTCCCCCGAACGAAAAAGGGCACCCGAACCGGATGCCCCTTTCCTGCACTGGCCTGCCGCGTGTCAGAAACTGTTATCGTCGCCCGCGTCAAAACCGCCATCGTCGAATCCACCGGAATCACCCCCGGCGTCAAAGCCCGAATCGGCGCTCGCGCCACCACCGGCAAACGGATCCGCGCCAGCGCCATTGTCACCATAATTATTGTTGATGATGGTCTCGCCCGGCTGCGGCATGCCACCGGCGAAGCCGCCCGCGTCATGATGCCCGCTGAACAGGTCGGTCAGCGCATTGCCCACCATCATGCCGCCCGCCACGCCAGCGGCCGTGGTCAGCGCCGAACCCAGAAAGCCCGAACCGCGCGAAGGGAACATGCCCGGCTGCATGCCCGGCGGGTAAACCGGCTGCGGCGGGGGGGCGGAAGGCGCATTCCCCCAGCCCGGCGGCGGGGCGGCCTGCGCGCGCTGCCCACCCCCGAACATACCGCTGAGGAACCCGCCGCCACCCGAGGGCGGGGGCGCGGCCTGCTGCTGCTGGAGCTGCTGCTGCGCCTGCTGGAGCTGCCACTGGAGCTGGCGAATCCGGTTCTGCGCCTCGGCCAGCGCCGCTTCCTGCACCACGGCCATCTGGGTCACGCGGTAGGGCGCTTCAGGATATTTCTGGAACATCTGCCCGATATACTGATCGGCCTGCGGGTCGATCGGTGGGAGGGACGATGTCGTCTGCGGCACGCTGCCTGTCGTGGCGCCACCTATGCGGGCGAAAAACTGTGTGATCAGATCACGTTCCTGGTCATTCATCCTGTCTGTCCTGCCTTGGGCTGGGAAACCGTACTGCGCAGATGTGGTCCGTACCGATGCAATGTGCAAGACCGGGGCCGCCATGCGCGGCGCGTCTGGGCCGGGGGCACGCGCGACCTTCCGGTACGGGCGGCATGACGGTATGCTGCCCCGCGTTTTTGCGCCAGATGGTGCATACCTGTCCCCGTTTACCGGAGCATCTCGTTCATGGACCCGGCCCCAGTGCCCCGATCACCCACGTCTTCCCGCCCGCTGTCGTTCCAGGGGCTGATCCTGAAGCTGCACCAGTTCTGGTCTGAACAGGGCTGCGCCATCCTCCAGCCCTATGATACGGAGGTGGGCGCCGGCACGCTGTCACCCCACACGACCCTGCGCGCGCTGGGATCGCGCCCGTGGAAAGCGGCCTACGTGCAGCCCTGCCGCCGCCCGTCGGACGGGCGCTATGGCGAGAACCCGAATCGTCTCCAGCACTATTACCAGTACCAGGTGCTGCTCAAGCCCACGCCCGATGAAAGCCAGAAGCTGCTGCTCGACAGCTACCGCGCCATCGGCATCGACCCGCTGGAGCACGACATCCGCTTTGTCGAGGATGACTGGGAAAACCCCACCATCGGCGCATGGGGCCTTGGGTGGGAAGTCTGGTGCGACGGGATGGAGGTGACGCAGTTCACCTATTTCCAGCAGGTGGGGGGGATTCCCACCGTCGTCCCCTCGACCGAACTGACCTACGGGCTGGAACGGCTGGCGATGTACGTGCAGGGGGTCGAGAATGTCTATGACCTCGACTTCAACGGCCAGGGCCTGAAATATGGCGATGTGTTCCTGCGCGCCGAGCGCGATTACTCGCGCCATAATTTCGAACTGGCGGATGTGGAGATGCTGCACCGCCACTTCATCGACGCGGAACGTGAGTCCACCACGCTGGCCGAAGCCGGGCTGGCCCAGCCCGCCTATGACCAGTGCCTGAAGGCCAGCCACCTGTTCAACCTGCTCGATGCGCGCGGCGTCATTAGCGTGAGCGAGCGCGCATCCTATATTGGCCGCGTACGCACGCTGGCCAGGCGCTGCTGTGAAGCGTGGCTGGCGGGCGAGGAATAAGAGATCATGCCCGAACTTCTGATCGAACTCTTTTCCGAGGAAATCCCCGCCCGCATGCAGGCGCGTGCGGCGCAGGATCTCGAACGTCTCGTGTGCGAGGCGCTGGCCGCGCTGAAGCCGCGCGCGGCCACGTCCTTCGCCGGGCCGCGCCGCATCGCCCTGTCTCTTGCCGTGGAGGGCACCGTGCCCGGCGCCATGGTGGAGGAACGCGGCCCGCGTGAAAGCGCGCCCGAAAAGGCGCTGGCCGGTTTCATGCGCAAGCATGGGGTGGAACGTGACGCGCTGGTGCTGGAAAACGGATTCTGGCTGCTGCGCCGCAGCGTGCCGCCCGTTGCCGCGGCCCAGCAGGTCGCGACCGTGCTGCCCGGCCTGCTGCGCCGCTTCCCATGGCCGAAATCCATGCGCTGGGGCGAAGGCAGCGCCTTTACATGGGTGCGCCCGCTGCGCCGGATTGTCTGTATCCTTGATGGAAAGACCGTCGATTTCACGCTGGCGGAAGGCGATGATGATGGTCACGGCCTGCGCTCGGGCAACCTGACCGAAGGCCACCGCTTTACCGCGCCCGGCGCGTTCGCCGTCACCAGCGTCCAGACATGGCTGGACGGATTGCGCGCGCATGAGGTGGAGCCCGACGCCGCCGCCCGCCGCACCCTCATCGCCGAAGGCGTGGCCCGCCTGGCTGGTGAGGAAGGGCTGAATGTCGTGGCCGATCCCGGCCTGATCGATGAAGTGGCGGGCCTGACCGAATGGCCTGTTCCCTTCCTTGGCCGCATCGATGACGAATTCATGGACCTGCCGCCCGAGGTGATGCAGGTTTCCATGCGCGTGAACCAGCGCTATTTCGCACTGCGCAACGCGGATGGGTCGGCAGCGCCCCGCTTCGCCTTTGTGGCCAATCTCCTGCCGCGCGATGGCGGCGCGCTGACCATTGCCGGTAACGAGCGCGTCCTGCGCGCCCGCTTTGCCGATGCCCGCCATTTCTGGGATCTGGACCGCGCCCATACGCTGGAAAGCCGGGTGCCCGCGCTGGAGCGGATCGTGTTCCACGCGGCGCTGGGCAGCCAGGGCGCGCGGGTGCGGCGTATCGTGCGCCTGGCCGGTATCCTGGCCGGGCTTACGGGCGCGGACACGGCGCAGGCCGAACGCGCGGCCCTGCTGTGCAAGGCGGACCTGACCACCGGCATGGTTGGTGAATTCCCCGAGTTGCAGGGCATCATGGGCGCCTATTACGCCCGCCATGACCATGAAGATGATGCCGTGGCCGAAGCCATCGGCGCGCATTACATGCCGCGTGGCCCGCAGGATGACGTGCCGCGCGCCCCGGTATCGGTCGCTGTCGCGCTGGCTGACAAGATCGACATGCTGGTGGCCTTCTTTGCCGTGGGTGAAAAACCCGGTGGCTCGGGCGATCCGTACGCGCTGCGCCGGGCGGCGCTGGGCGTGATCCGCATCATCCGTGAAAACGGGCTGCGGCTCGATCTGGCCCGCGTGTTCTGGGAAGCGGCGCAGGGCCTGCCGGAGGAACTGCGGCTGGCCCCCGATCTGGACACGCTGCCGGAATTCGTGGCGGACCGCCTGCGCGTGCAGTTGCGCGGCGAAGGGGCGCGGCATGACATTCTGGCCGCCGTGTCGGTTGGCAATACCGATACCGACATCGTGCGCCTGCTGGCCCGCGCCACCGCCATAGCCGACATGCTGGCGACCGAGGACGGACGCAACATGCTGGCCGCCACCAAGCGCGCGGCCAACATCCTGCGCATCGAGGACCGCAGGGACGGCCCGCATGAGGGCGCGCCCAATCCGGCGCTCTATACCCAGCCGGAGGAGACGGCGCTGGCGGGCGAACTGGAAAAAACCATTCCCGCCGTGGAACAGGCCATCGGACAGGAACGCTATGCGGACGCCATGCGCGACGTGGCCAGCCTGCGTCCCGCCCTTGACCGCTTTTTCGAAGCCGTGACGGTCAATGACGATGACCCCGCCGTACGCGCCAACCGCCTGCGCCTGCTGTCCGAACTGCGCCGCATGACGGTGCTGATTGCCGATTTCAGCCAGATCGAGGGCTGATCCCGGCGCTGGCCTGATACCCCGACAGGTGTCAGGCCAGATAGACCAGCCGCGCGGGCCGGTCGCCATGCACGACCACCACCGCGTTCTGCCGGAACGCGCGCGCAAGCACCAGCCCGCGCGCAAGCGGCACCCGCACCGCATAAAGTGGCTCGGACCAGCGGCCCAGCCGCCCCTCCCCCAGGGTATGATCCAGACCGCGCAGACGCCGCGCCAGATGCGGCATCATCCGCCGGTTCCAGCCCGGTGCGTACAGCCTGCCACCGGGGTTGCACGCGCTCAGCAGCACGATGTCGCCCTTCGGCGCGCGGCCATGCCAGCGCGGCCGGTGCCCGATGCGGATAACCGGCAGCCCCGGCGCATGATAGGTGCTGAGCCGGTAGGAACGGTGCACGGCGGGCGTGGGCGGCACGATGCCCGCCATCAGGCGTCTTCCCCCACCGTCTCGCCAAAGGTCGCGTTGCGGTGCACCCATGCGGACATGAGCAGCCCGAAGCCGAACATCACCATAAGCATGGCCGACCCCCCATAGGAAATGAGCGGCAGCGGCACGCCCCCCACCGGGATCGCGCCCATCACCATGGACAGGTTGACCGCGCAGTAGAGGAAGAAGTTCATGGAAATGCCCAGCCCCAGCAGCCGCCCGAACTGGTTGCGGCTGCGCATGGCGATCAGCATGCCGCCGAACACCAGCAGCAGCAGCATGCCGATGACGATGATCCCGCCGACAAAGCCCCATTCCTCGGCAATCATGGTGAAGATGAAGTCGGTCTGCTTTTCCGGCAGGAAGTTGAGCTGCCCCTGCGTGCCCTGCAGGTAGCCCTGCCCCCACATGCCGCCCGACCCCAGCGCGATCTTTGACTGGATGATGTTGTAGCCCGCCCCCAGCGGGTCGCTTTCGGGATGGAGGAAAGTGGTGACCCGCGCCTTCTGGTAATCATGGAGGTGGCCGTAGGCGATGCGGGCCAGAAAAGGCACCGGCAGCACCACAAGGGCGATCTGCCACAGCCGCATGCCCGCGCCGAAGAACATGCTCGCCCCCACCGTGCCGATGATGACGGCGGTGCCCAGGTTGGGCTCCTTCAGCACCAGGGCGACGGGCAGCAGCACCATGAGTGCTGGCGGGAGAAGCAGCAGCGGATTGCCCATCCTGCGGTAGCTGATCTTGTGAAACCAGCTTGCCAGCATGAGCACCAGCGCGATCTTGGCCAGTTCCGAGGGCTGGACCTGTATGCCGCCCAGCATGATCCACCGCTCCGCCCCCTTGCCCACATGCCCCATGCGCAGCACGGCCACCAGCAGCATGATCGAGAAAATATAGAGCGGCCATGCCATGCGCACCAGAATGCCCGGGCTCATCAGCGCAAGGCCCAGCATCATGACCAGCCCGAAGCAGAAGCGGATGGATTGCGGCCCCGCGAACGGGCGCGGCGTGCCCCCACCCGCGGAATAAAGCGCCCCATACCCCACCACGGCCAGCGCGCAGATCAGCAGCACATACAGCCAGTTGACCTGCCACAGCTTGGTCAGGATCTGGAAATTGGGTTCGGCGCGCAGCAGGCGCTTCTGGAATTTCATGGCGTCCTCCACAACAGGCAGGGCATGGCGCACCCCCGACAAGGGGACAGGCGCGTGGATCAGTCCACGTCGGCCTGCGCCACTTCCTGCCCCGGCGGTTCGCGGTGATTGACCGGATCGCGGTGCAGGGTATCGGTCATGATGTCACGCGCAAGGGGGGCCGCGACGTCCGCGCCCGCATTGCCATGCTCGATCACCACCGCCGTAGCATAGCGCGGCGCGTCATAGGGGGCATAGCATATGAACAGCGCATGGGGCCGGTACTCCCACGGCAGGCTGGCGGAATTGAAATGCCCGCTTTCACGCATCGCGCGTGAGACGCGCCGCACCTGCGCCGAGCCGGTCTTGCCCGCCATCTGTACACCGGGAATATCCAGCCGGGCCTTGGGCGCGGTGCCGCCTTCCTCGTTCACCACGGCGAACATGCCCGCGCGGATGTCCTCGAAGAAATGTTCGGGCATGGTCATGTCGGGCGCATGGCCCAGATCGGTCAGTTGCCCCATGCGCCCGGCAACCGAGCGGATCAGGTGCGGCTGCACGTTGCGCCCCGTGGCGATGCGCGAGGCATAGGTGGCCAGTTGCAGCGGCGTCACCTGCACGAAGCCCTGCCCGATGCCGCTCACGATCGTATCGCCCCCGTTCCAGTGATGGCCATGCGCGCGCCGCCATGTGGGCGTGGGGATCAGGCCCTGACGCACATGCGGCAGCTCGATTTCGGACAGTTTCGCACCCAGCCCGAACAGTTCGGATGTCGCGGCGATGGTGTCCATGCCGGTGCGGCGGGCGACTTCGTAAAAAAAGACGTCGCAGGAATATTTCAGTCCCTGCCGCAGGTTGATCGAACCATGGCCATAGCGCGACCAGCAGTGAAAGCGCGTGCCGCCCACATCGATGTATCCGGGGCAGTTGATCCGGTCGGACGGCGAGAGCGTGCCCGCGCGCAGCGCCGCCATGGCCACGGCGGGCTTGAAGGTGGAACCGGGCGGATACAGCCCCGACACCGCCTTGTTGATAAGCGGGGTCTGGCTGTTGTTGGTCCACTCGATCCACTGCGCCTGCGTCACCCCGCTATCGAACAGGGAGGGATCGAAGGACGGGTTGCTGACCATGGCCAGCACCTCACCATTGCGACAGTCCATGACCACGGCACTGGCCGACTGTTCGCCAATGCGGGCAAGCACCTGCTGCTGGAGGCCGCTGTCGATCGTAAGGGCGATCTCGTCGCCCGTCAGTCCCTCGTCACGGTCAAGCTCGGCCATCACGCGGCCCACGGCGTTGACCTCCATCTCCACCGAGCCGACCTGCCCGCGCAGGTTCAGATCCTGCGTCTGCTCGATGCCGGCGCGCCCCACGCGCATGCCGGGCAGCGCGAGTTCGGCGTTATGCACCACGTCCTTTTCCGCCGGGGGCGCGACATAGCCCACCACATGCGCCAGAAGCGGCCCGAACGGGTAGACGCGCGTGGTGCCCACATCAATCAGCACACCGGGCAGCGAGGGCATGTTGAGTTCCAGCCGCGCCATGTCATCCCACGACAGGAAATCACGCAGCATGATCGGGATGAACCGCCGCTTGTGACGCAGTTCATGCTCGATGCGCACCGTGTCGCGCTGCTCCAGCGGCACGATCTGGGCAAAACGCGCCAGCGTGCCGGGAATGTCACTGGTTTCCTCGGCCAGAAGCAGGGCGCGCCAGTTGATGCGGTTGGACGCGACCGCAATGCCGAAGCGGTCGGTAATGCGCCCGCGCGGCGGGGCGAAGAAGCGTTTGCTCAGGCGGTTGTTTTCCGCAAGTTTCGCATAATGACTTCCCTCGCGAACCTGAAGCCCGTACAGGCGTTCACCCAATGCGCCCAGTATGGCCCCCTGCGTGGCCATGAGCAGCAGGGCGCGGCGCGTGAACACGCCACGGGAGGGATTGCGGCCTTCCTCGGGGCGGGACATGAGCCGGTTGCCGGACTTCTTCTTACGAAACGTCATTCACTCATCCGGCACGGACAGGCCATTCCACCCGTTTCAGGAGTGGTCCGCGTTATTGACGACAAAACGGTAAGTCCAGACAAACCCTGCATACAGGACAGGAAAACTGCCGAAGGACAGAACTGTCTCGAAAACAAAAGGCAGAAACTCCACAACATGCAGGGCCAGCGCGGAACACAGCACCCATTGTAGCGCCGTAACCCCCGCCATCACCACGCCAAACACAAGCCAGAGCATAAAAAAATTGGTCCGTGCCAGCGTGTAGCGTCCCGACAGCGCCACCCCGTGCACGATCAGCATCATGAGCAGCAGCACCCCGACCGGGCCGAAGCTGAGGATATCCGCCCAAAGGCCCAGCGCGAACACCGCCAGCGAGGGCATGACCGCGGGCATGAACACCGACCACAGGAACACCAGCGCCATGACGATGGCGGGCATGAGTTCCACCTGCCCCGGCAGGTTCAGCGGCGCGGACAGCACCAGCGTCACGAAAAACACCATGAGGCAGGGCACGCTGCGCCGCATGCCCTGGTCCACCCTGTTGCCCAGGCCGGAACGGGGGTGGATTCCCGGGCGGATCGGCGGGGGGGTGAAGGCCTTCATCCGTGCAGCCCCCGGTCCTGGTTGATCTGGAACTGCGACGGCAGGACCATGGTGCGGCCAACGGCGGGCAGCGGCACGCGACCCGGCGCGTCGGGGGGGGCTATGCTGTCTTCATAATTGAAGATGCGCAGCGTATCGACATGGTCCAGCGCCGCCGCCGGCACCACGACCGGCAGGCCGGGGCGCAGGTAATGCACATGCCCCACGGGCAGGCCCGCGGGCAGGTTCTCGATTTCGCCATTGGTCACCACGCGCTCACCTTCGATCGGGACATTGTCCTGCGGGTAGAAGATGATGCGCGGCATGGGCGAATTGTCCCCCGCCATGATGGCGGCCGCGTGGCTGGCTTCCAGCGTGACCGGGAGCCTGCTGGACGAATCGGTGATCAGCAGCACCCGCGCCGAGCGCCTGCCCACTTCCGTCACCCGCCCGACCAGACCCGCGCCATCAAGGGCGATGCCCCCCTTGGCCAGCGCGGTTTCGGGATTGACCGCCAGCAGCACCGCGCGCGCGTACAGCCCGCTGGTGTCACGCACCACCCGCCCGGTGACGAAGCTGGGCGCGTTATCGGGAATCCAGTGCAGGTTGGCCTTCAGCGTCGCGTTTTCATCGGCCAGCGCCGCCGCCACGTCGTACCAGTGCCGGAGGGAGGCGTTTTCGGCGCGCAGGCGGATGTTTTCCGCCTCCAGATTCCGGATGTCCTGCAGGTTGCCCGAAAGCCAGCGCAGCTTTTCCTGCGGCCACTCCACCAGCGCATAGGCGGGGGAAAGCAGGTCGGCGGTGCGCATGCGCAGTCTTTCAACAAGCGCGCGATCCGCCTTGCCCAGCAGGATCACCCCGCAGGCCACGAGAATCAGCGCGGGCAGGACCAGCTTGCCCAGCGCCTGGCGGAACTGGATGGAGACGGGCATCAGCCAGCCCCTTCACGCGCGACGGTGCCGTCGTGCCTGCCGGGTTGTCCTACCGTGCCTGATCGCCGGACCTGCATCGTCCTGCGTCTCCCCTATCGGCACGCCGGCCTTCAAACCCTGGCTGGCGGCGTACCGTCCCGTTCGTCAGTACATGCTTGTCAGTACATTGCGCAGGCGCTTCATTTCCTCCAGCGCCCGCCCGGTGCCCATCGCCACGCAGGACAGCGCATCCTCACCCACCGTAACGGGCAGGCCGGTCGCGCGTCGCAACACTTCATCCAGACGGTAGAGCAGCGCGCCGCCGCCGGTCAGGACAATGCCCTTGTCCACGATATCGGCGGCAAGTTCGGGCGGCGTGTTTTCCAGCGCCGTGGTCACCGCGTCCACGATCTGGCTGACAGGCTCGGCCAGGCTCTCGGCAATCTGCGCCTGCGACACCACGACCTCACGCGGGACGCCATTGATCAGGTCACGTCCCTTGACCTCACGCCACGGCCCCGGATCATCCGGGTCATCGGGCGGCATGGCGGAGCCGAGGTGGATCTTGATCTGCTCGGCCGAGCTTTCACCAATCAGCAGGTTATGGTTGCGGCGGATGTAGGAAATGATCGCCTCATCCATCTTGTCGCCGCCCACCCGCACGGAACGGGCATAGACGATGCCGCCAAGCGAGATCACGGCCACTTCGGTCGTGCCGCCGCCGATATCGACGATCATGCTGCCCGAAGGCTCGGTCACCGGCAGGCCCGCGCCGATGGCGGCGGCCATCGGTTCCTCGATCAGGAAAACCTTGCGCGCGCCGGCACTTTCCGCGCTTTCCTGAATCGCGCGGCGCTCGACGGCGGTCGAGCCGGAGGGCACGCATACGATAATGAGCGGGCTGGCGAACATGCGCCGGTTATGCACCTTGCGGATGAAATGCTTGATCATTTCCTCCGCCACCTCGAAATCCGCGATCACACCGTCACGCAGCGGGCGGATGGCGGTAATGTTGCCGGGCGTGCGGCCAACCATCTGCTTGGCTTCCTCGCCCACGGCAAGAACCTGTTTCTTGCCCCGTACCTCTGCCAGCGCGACGACCGAAGGTTCGTTCAGGACGACACCCCGCCCCTTGACGTAAACCAGCGTATTCGCCGTGCCGAGGTCGATCGCCATGTCAGCGGAAAGCAGACCCAGTACACGAGCAAACATCCAGAACTCCCGACATCCACACCAGACAGGACCGTCCCACGCCCGGACTGGCAATCCATGCCATCGCGACATGCCTGCGCTTTCCGTCGAAAACCGTCTGGATCGGTACGAGGGATTACCGGGGCAGGCAGGCGCGGGCAAGGGGCCAGATGATTTTAATTTGTTAAATTCCGCCCCTCCGCCGCTGATTGTTACAAAACGCCCTGCTTTGGACATGGTCAGACCATTACTGGCATACCATTTACATCTTACCGCGGTCCGGGTGTCATCGTGCCACCCGACGCGCGATACCGGGAAAACATATATGAACATTTCTTCTCGCCCCGTGACCTTCCGCCCCGCCGTGCTGCTGGCCGCCGGGCTGTGTCTGGGGCTTGGCGCATGCGAGAACACCCGCGACCCGGGTGAACGCGCCATTGGCGGCGGGCTGATCGGCGCGGGCGGCGGGGCGCTGATCGGCGGGCTGGCGGGGGGGGGACCGGGGCGGCCATCGGGGCGCTGGCCGGGGCTGGCGGGGGGGCCGCCATCGGGGCGGCCACGACGCCACGCCGCCACCCGGTGGCGCAACCGCCCTCCGTCATGTGCCCTGACGGGCGCGTGCTGCCGCCGGGCTACCCGCCGCAAAGCTGCCCGCCACCCCCCGGCGCGCCACCGCCGAACGCGCCCGGCGCCGGCCAGCCCATGCCCCAGCAGGGCTACGCCCAGCCCAGCTACCCGCAGCAGGGGTACGGACAGGGCGGTTACTATGGCCAGCCGCAGCCGCAGCAGGGTGGCTATTCACAGCCCTACGGTTACGGGCAGCAGAACTACCCGCAGGGTGAGGGAGACGGTTACTGAGATACGGTTACTGACGCCCGGGCGCGCCCGGTCACGGGGCCACCTCGCCGCAGTACGTCGCGGCGGGGTGGCGGGTTGGTTCAGGCATCCAGTGCAGCGGGTTCGGCGCGATCGCGCTTGACCAGCAGCTTGTTCAGCGCATGGACATAGGCCCGCACGGCGGAGACCAGCGTATCGGCATCCGCGCCCTGCCCGTCCACCAGCTTGCCGCCTTCCTCCAGCCGGACGGTGGTGCGGGCCTGCGCGTCGCTGCCCTCCGTCACCGCGCCGACGGAATAGAGCTGCAGGCTCGCGTCATGGGCCACGATGGCGCGGATGGCGTTGAAGGCGGCATCGACCGGCCCCTGCCCCTGCGCCTGCGCCTCGCGCTTCTCGCCATCCACTTCCAGCACCAGATCGGCGGTGGCGGGGCGGCGGGAACCGGCGGTCACATCCAGCGCGACGAAGCGGATGCGGGCATGGTCGCGCACCTCGTCATCGACCAGGGCGGCCAGATCCTCGTCGTAGATGACCTTCTTGCGGTCGGCCAGATCCTTGAAGCGGGTGAACGCCTCGTTGAACTGCGCTTCCTCCAGCCCGTCATACCCCATGGCCTGGAGCTTGTCGCGGAAGGCGG
Organism: Komagataeibacter sp. FNDCR2; assembly: GCF_021295395.1. Classification (NCBI taxonomy): domain Bacteria; kingdom Pseudomonadati; phylum Pseudomonadota; class Alphaproteobacteria; order Acetobacterales; family Acetobacteraceae; genus Komagataeibacter; species Komagataeibacter sp. FNDCR2. Next base: position 2,499,114 of record NZ_JAIWOU010000001.1, on the reverse strand, counting down.
CGCGACCGGAATGCTTGCCCAGCACCAGTGACGAACGGGTCCAGCCCACGCTTTCGGGCGTCATGATTTCGTAGGTGGCCGCGTTTTTCAGGATTCCGTCCTGATGGATGCCGCTTTCATGCGCAAACGCGTTGCGGCCCACGATGGCCTTGTTCGGCTGCACGTCGAAGCCGGTGATGGTGGCCAGCATGCGCGAGGTGCGCAGCAGGCGCTCGGTATGGATGCCGGTGGTATAGGGCAGCACGTCATGGCGCGTGCGCAGCACCATGATGATTTCCTCCAGCGCCGCGTTGCCCGCGCGCTCGCCAATGCCGTTGATGGTGCATTCCACCTGCCGCGCGCCCGCCTTCAGCGCCGCGATGGTGTTGGCCACGCCCAGCCCCAGGTCGTTATGGTTGTGCGTGGAAAAGATCACCCCGTCCGCGCCGGGCACGCGGGCGCGCAGATCCGCGAAAATGCGGGCCATGTCCTCGGGCGTGGAATAGCCGACGGTATCGGGAATGTTGATGGTCGTGGCCCCGGCGCGAATCGCGGTCTCGACACAGCGGCACAGGAAATCGGGTTCGGTGCGGGAGCCGTCCTCGGCCGACCATTCCACGTCATCGGTAAACTGGCGCGCGGCGCGGTTGCCCGCCTCGATCACCTCCAGCACCGTTTCGGGCTCCATGCGCAGCTTGTACTTCATGTGCAGCGGCGAGGTGGAGATGAAGTTGTGGATCCGCCCGCGCTTCGCCGGGCGGATCGCCTCGCCCGCGCTGGCGATATCGTTTTTGCCACCGCTGCGCGCCAGCGCGCACACCACCGTATCCTTCATCTTCTGCGCGATCTGGTGGACGCTGTCGAAATCCCCCTTCGACGCGACGGGAAAGCCCGCCTCCATCACATCGACGCCCAGTTCCTCCAGCGCCTCGGCCATGCGCAGCTTTTCGGCCAGGTTCATGGAAAAGCCGGGAGACTGTTCGCCATCACGCAGGGTGGTGTCGAAAATGATGACGCGGTTCGCGTCCATGCGGCCAAAGGAGGGGTGATTGATGCTCATGGTACTACCTCGGACATATCCGGATGTGGAACGGGCGGGTGACACGGCGGCGTGCCCCATCTTGTTCAATTCGTGTTCGTGAACCGGCCAGCCGGTCCGATCAGTCCCCTGGGCGCACCGGCGCAGGCCGGCCGTGGTCGCTCAGGGGCGGATAAGTCGAAGACGAAGAAGCCCGGCACCGGCACAGGCGCGCGCGGACAGGCGCGCGCATGCGCCCGACCCGGTTCCCGCGATGTGCGTTGTCGTTACCATGGCGCGCACAATACAGCGGGGGTGAGTGATTGCAACCGTAAAACGCGCGGGCGCATGAATGCCGCGCGTCCGCCCGCCTTCAGCCAGTCGCATGCGTGACCATGCTGTCGGTGGCGAAATAATGGTCGATCGCCTGCACCATCGCGCCCGCCACCACGGCGCGATGGGCGGCCTGCCGCAGGGCGGCTTCATCCATATGGTTGGACATGAACCCCATCTCCACCAGCACGGAGGGGATATCGGCCGATTTCAGCACCACGAACGAGGCATGGCGGGAGGGATGCTGCAACAGCCCCACGCGCGGGCGGAATGCGCTGACGATGGTGCTGGCCATGTGGGCCGCGCCGTGGCGCGTTTCCTCCGTTACGAGGCTGGCGAGGATTTCCTGTACCTCGGGCGAGGTCGCGTGCACCTGCGGGCCGCCATAGCGGTCGGCGCTGTTTTCCGTCTGGGCCAGCATGGCCGTCTGCCGGTCCGACGCCCTGGCGGCCAGGGTATAGACACTGGCCCCGCGCACCGCGCGGTCAAGCAGGGCGTCGGCATGCATGGATATGAACAGCGACGCCTTGTGGCTGTGGGCGATGTCCACCCGCCCCTCCAGCGGAATGAAGCGGTCATCGGCGCGGGTCATGGCCACGCGGTAACGGCCACTGGCCACAAGCTGGCGCTGGAGTTCGGAAGCCGCCGCCTCCGCCACATGTTTTTCATACGTGCCGGAAACGCCGATCGCGCCGGGGTCCTTGCCGCCATGGCCGGGGTCGAGCATGACCAGCGGCCTGGGCGGCCTGGCCTGCCCGATAATGCCGGGCGCATGCAGCGGCGCGCGCGCGCCGTGGGGGGCCGCATGATGCGCCACCGCGTGGGCCGGGGCGGATCCGTGCGCCACCACCCGGGCCAGCGCCACGGAAGGGGCCAGGACCCCAAGCGCCGTCACCACCGCGCGGCGCGCGAGAACCGGCGCGCTGGGGCATGGGTTACGTCCATCCGGCCGACCTTGGGTCATGCATGTGGTTCCGTGCTGAACGGTTGCGGGAAAAACTTCCTGTCATTACCACCGTACGCAACCCGCGTCAGCGGGATAAACGCACAGACCCCTTGCGGGAATGCGTGCATTGCGTCATGCTGCCCAGCCGTGATGGACCATGCTGCATCCGGCTGCCCCTTTTGGGCATGTCCGAAACGGCGGGATGCCCGCGGGCATGATTTACTCCATCCGGCATGCACCATGCATGCGCGGCAGATGCTTACCGGACATTTCCGGCCACGCCACGGCGTGGGGGCTCTTGCGGCGCACGACCTGTGGCAGCCGCGCCGGTGTTCCCTATCGACGGGAAACCGGATGACAGACCAGTCGATACGGAGGCCCCGCCCCGGCAATCAGGCCGGGCCGCGCCCTCCCCCAGTCATGACCGAGGATGGATTGGACACCACGCGGGCTTCTTGCGCACATGCGATGACACCATGCCCGGCCACGGGCGGCGCCATGCCGCATCGGGCCGGTGGGCATGCGCCGTCCGTCCGCGCGCCGCGCGGGGGTGTTCCATCCGGGTCCGGTCGCACTTTTTTCCATCATGTTTCTGTCCGTTCCTCCGCTCCCTCCTGCCGCCACGGATCGCGCGCGCAGCCCGGATGCGGGAACGCGACATACCGGAGCGCGCCTATTAATGAGCAAACGCATGCTGATCGACACGACCCACGCGGAAGAAACCCGCGTGGTCGTGATGGATGGTAACCACCTTGAAGATTACGATGTCGAGGCTGCATCCAAAAAGCAGCTGAAGGGCAATATCTATCTTGCCAAGGTTATCCGTGTTGAACCCAGCCTTCAGGCCGCGTTCGTGGATTATGGCGGCAACCGCCACGGCTTCCTCGCCTTCAGTGAAATCCATCCCGACTATTACCAGATCCCCGTAGCCGACCGCGAAAAGCTGCTCGCGCTACAGGAGGAGGAACGCCGCGCGGAAGAAGAACGCCGCGCCCGCGATGACGAGGAAGACGAAGCCCCCGCCCCCCGCGCCGAGGAAGGCGACGCCCCCACCGACGAGGAAGGCGACGAACCCGAAACCGTGGGCGGCGAGAACGATACCGGCGACGAGGCCCAGGCCCAGCGCCGCATCGCGCGCTTCCTGCGCAACTACAAGATTCAGGAGGTCATCCGCCGCCGCCAGGTCCTGCTGGTGCAGGTGGTCAAGGAAGAGCGCGGCAACAAGGGCGCGGCGCTGACCACCTATATCTCGCTGGCGGGCCGCTACTGCGTGCTCATGCCCAATTCGCTGCGTGGCGGCGGGGTCTCGCGCAAGATCACCTCGGTCGCGGATCGTCGCCGCCTGCGCGACATCATTACCGAACTCCAGATCCCGCGCGGCATGGCCATGATCGTGCGCACCGCGGGCGCCCAGCGCCCCCGCGCCGAGGTCATGCGGGATTGCGAATACCTGCTGCGCCTGTGGGACGACATCCGCCAGCATACGCTTGAATCGGTCGCCCCCGCGCTGATCTATGAGGAAGCGAGCCTGATCAAGCGCGCGATCCGCGACATCTACACGCGTGAGGTCGGTGAAATCCTGATTGACGGCGAACCGGGCTGGAAATCCGCGCGCGAATTCATGCGCATGCTCATGCCGCAGAACGCGCAGAAGGTGCGCCTGTGGCAGGATCACGAACAGACGCTGTTCTCCCACTACCAGGTGGAGGGACTGCTGGATTCCATGCTGTCGCCGTCCGTACAGCTCAAGTCCGGTGGTTATCTGGTCATCAACCAGACCGAGGCGCTGGTCGCGATCGACGTCAACTCCGGCCGCGCCACGCGTGAGCGCAATATCGAGGAAACGGCGCTGCGCACCAACCTCGAAGCCGCCGAGGAAGTGGCCCGCCAGCTCCGCCTGCGCGATCTGGCCGGGCTGATCGTCATCGACTTCATCGACATGGAAAGCCGCAAGCACAACGCCATGGTCGAGCGCAAGCTGAAGGACGCCCTGCGCAGCGACCGCGCCCGTATCCAGGTTGGCCAGATTTCGCATTTCGGCCTGCTGGAAATGTCGCGCCAGCGCCTGCGCCCCTCCATTGCCGAATCCTCCTTCATGCCCTGCCCGCACTGTCAGGGCACCGGCATCATCCGCGGGATCGAAAGCGCGGCGCTGCACGTGCTGCGCGCGATCGAGGAAGAAGGCATGCAGCGCAAGGCCGCCGAGATTTCGGTTCAGGTCGCGCCGGAAGTCGCGTTCTACATCCTCAACAACAAGCGGACCTGGCTGTCGGAAATCGAGACGCGGCACAGGATGCAGGTCGCCTTCGCCCCCGATGCCACCCTGCAGCCGCAGGAATGCAGCATTGAGCGCGTCCGCCCGCAGACCGCGCGTTTCGAGGCCCCGGCCATCGAACACGCCCCTGCCGATAACGGCCATGTACGCGAAATCCAGATCCAGACCGAACCGCCCGCGGCCGATGCCGGCGTAACGCCGGAAGCCGCCAGCGCACCGGAAGAGGACGAGGACATCGCATCGGGCACCGACCATCGCCGCCGTCGCCGCCGCCGTCGCCGCCGTGGTGGCAACGGGACAAACGGGGCTCAGGCCACGCCCGCGCAGCCCGAAGCCGAGACGCAGGAACAGGCCTCGGCGGAAGTCGCCGTTCCGGCGGCTGCCGTCACCGCGCGCGAGACCTATCGCGGCCCCACCCCGGCTGACCCGTATGGCGATGCGATCATCGATATTTTCGACGTGATCGAGCAGACCACCGCCCCGGCGGAAGTCGTGGTGGATGAAGTGGTGGACGTGCCGCAGCCCGAACCCGTCGTGGTCGAGGTTACGGAGGAAGAGGCGGCGAAACCGCGCCGTCCGCGCCGCCGCACCCGTCGCACCCGTACGCCGGTGGAAGGCAGCGTGGCCGAAACCCCTGAAGTCATGGAAGCCGAAGCCGCCCCTGCCCCCGTGGCCGAACCCGCACCGGAACCGGAAGTCGAACCGGTTGTGGTAGAAGCCACCGAGGAGGCGCCGCCCAAGCCGCGCCGCCGTCGCGCCACCCGTGGCACGACCACGCGCCGCAAGGTAGCCGAAACCGCGCAGGAAGAAGCTCCGGCCCCTGAAGCCGAGGCCCCCGTGGCGGAAGAAGCCCCCCCCGAGGAAGCGGCACCGGCCAAGCCCGCCCGCAAGCGTGCCACAAGCCGTGCAACGGGTACGACGGCCACCCCCCGCCGTCGCACCACCCGCAAGGCGGCCGCGACGGAGGAAGCCGTAACGGCGACTCCGGCCGCCGAACCGGAAGCAACTGCTACGGAGGAAGCCCCCAAGCCGCGCCGCACCACGCGCCGCAAGAAGGCTGAACCGGCCGAAACCGCGCCTGTGGAAGCAACAGCGGAGGCCGCACCGGAAGCAACACCGGAAGTGGCCGCCAAAAAACCCGCGCCCAGAAAACGGGCCACAACCCGCAAGGCGTCCACCGCCGCCGCAACCGGCACGCCTGTCACGCGCACCCGCCGCCGCCGCAAGGCCGACGACGAGAGCCCTGCGGCGGATACGGCGGCCCCTGAAGGCACGGCGGAAGCCCCCGCCCAGTCAGGTGACGGAGACGCCGCACCGGCGACACCACGGCGCACCGGCTGGTGGAAGCGCTGATAACGCGCCCCACAGGCTGAAATAAAAAAACCTGCCTTCGCAAGAAGGCAGGTTTTTTATTGGCCACCATGCGGTCGAGGGTCTTTTACAGCCCGGCCGGCAGGGGATGGAACGGAGGCCGCCTTCTTTCAAAAGGGCGGCGTTCCCTGAAGCTTTTTGAAAAAAGCTTCACCAAAAACTTCTTTATGATTTGCTTAGGATTTTCTGCACAGCGAAAACCGTCAGGCTCCGGGGCCATCGGGCATGGCGGGGGCCGTTTCCCAGCCGGGGCCGATGATCGCGGCACTCCGTCGCCCCAGCCCGTCATGGCGCAGCACGATCATGTTCTGCTCCTCCAGATAGGCCAGTTGCCGCCGGGCGCGACCCAGTGAATGGGTGCCATAGGTCCGGGCGATCACGCTGTCGGGCGGGCAGGGCTGGGCCTGGATCGCCGCATGCGCAATGAGCAGGAAAATACCCTGCATGTCATCGGGCAGCGCCCCGGCCATCTGTTCGGCCTGCCGCCACTGCTCACTCTGTGCCGTCTGGGTGTCCACCCCCGCCTTGGCCACGGCAAGCAGGCGGCGGAAACGCGGCATGTCCAGCGCGTCCCGGCCCATGCCCTCGATCCGGCAGCGGACAAGAAAATCCTGATACAGCACATGGGCAGGGCGGAAGCCCGCATCTTCATCGCGCAGGATGTCGGTCAGGATCTCGACAAAACGCAGCTTCTGCGCGGCGGCGTCCACGGGGGCCGGTTCCGGGTCCTCGGCCACGGGGTCCGCCATCGTGGTTTCGGCATGGGCGGCAAGCTGAGCGAGGATATCGGGCGGCGGGCTGAAATTCCGCACGGGCCGCGCCGGGATCTCACGCTCGGGCACCGGGGTCAGGATGAGTTCGCGCATCTCGTCGCCCGCGGGCAGCGGCTCGAACGGCATGAGGCTGGGACCGGCCGAACGGCTCTCGGTCTCGACCGGGCCGATCTTCACCGTGAGCGGCCTGCGGCATACCGCCGGGCCAAGGGCCACGAAATAGCCGCGCTCCAGATCCCGGAAACTTTCCGCCTGCCGCCGTTCCATGCCCAGCAGGTCCGCCGCGCGCAGCATGTCGATATCGAGAAAGGTACGCCCCATGAGGAAGTTCGAGGCCTCGGCGGCGACATTCTTGGCCAGCTTGGCCAGGCGCTGGGTGGCGATCACACCCGCCAGGCCACGCTTGCGCCCCCGGCACATGAGATTGGTCATGGCGCCCAGCGAGGCCCGGCGCGCTTCATCCGTCACCTCGCCCGCGGCGGCGGGGGCGAAAAGCTGGGCCTCATCCACCACCACCAGCACGGGGTACCAGTAATCCCGCTGCACTTCGAACATACCACCCAGAAAGGCCGCGGCACGGCGCATCTGCACATCCGCGTCCACGCCCTCCAGATTCAGTACGACCGAGGCGCGATGCACGCGCATGCGCTCCCCCGCCGCCTGCAACGCGGCTTCGGTATGCTCGGCGGCGTCAATGACCAGATGGCCGTACCGCTCGGCCAGGCTGACGAAATCGCCCTCCGGGTCGATGATCGCCTGCTGCACCGTCCGGGCCGACTGCTCCAGCAGGCGGCGCAGCAGGTGGGACTTGCCCGAGCCGGAATTCCCCTGCACCAGCAGGCGGGTGGACAGCAGTTCAGCCAGATCCATCGTTACCGGGGCATCCCCAGCAATGGCCCCGCGCCGTTCCCCGATCGTGATCGCAACACTCATGGCGCTGAGGGATACAGTCCATGCCGCGAGTCCCGCAACCACTCCCACGCGCCTTCGCCCGCCATGCGGCCCGTCGCCATGCAGCCCTGCAGCAGGAAACCGCCTGTCGGGGCCTCCCAGTCCAGCATCTCACCCGCCGCGAAAACGCCGGGCAGCGCACGCAGCATGAAATTGCGGTCCAGCGCCGACCACGCGATTCCCCCCGCCACCGAAATGGCGCGATCCAGCGCGGCGGGCGCATGCAGTTCCACCGGCACCGCCTTGACCAGCCGGGCCAGGGCCGCCGGATCGCGTGGCGGGGACCCTCCCGCCCCTTCACGCAGCAGGGCGGCGGCGACGGGGGCAAGTCGCAGCCCCTTGCGCAATGTGTTCGACAGGCTCTCCCGCGAGCGGACGCGGGCGATACGGGTCGTGATTTCCGCTTCACCAAGTGATGGACGCAGGTCGAGCAGGATCCGCGCGCGCCCCGTGCGGGCAATCCGTTCGCGGATGGCGGCGGACAGGGCGTAGATCGCCCCACCCTCGATTCCCGCATCCGTCACCATCGCCTCGCCGCGCACCGATTCCCCATCTTCCAGCGTAACCGCGATGCCACGCAGGGGCGTGCCCGCGAAACGCGCGCGAAAGCCTTCGCCCCATCCCGCCACGAACCCGCAATTGGCGGGGGCGAAGGGTGTGACGTCAATGCCCGAGGCCAGCAGCCGTTCACGCCATACGCCATTGGACCCCAGCCGCGCCCAGCTTGCGCCCCCCAGCGCCAGCACGGTGGCGTCAACCCGCCAGCACACGCTGCCACCGGGGCCGGACACGCGCAGCCTGCCGTCTTCTTCCCATCCGTCCCAGCGGTGACGGGTCAGCAGCCGCACGCCGCGCCCCGCAAGCCGGGCAAGCCACGCGCGCAGCAGGGGGGACGCCTTCATCGCACGGGGAAAGACGCGGCCACTGCTGCCGGTAAAGCAGGCCTGCCCCAGCCCCTGCGCCCATTCCACCATGTCGCGCGGGGAAAAGGCGGACAGCGCGGTTTCCATCATCGGGCGCGCCGCGCCGTAGCGCGCGGCGAACAGATCGGCCGTTTCGGAATGGGTCAGGTTGAGGCCGCCGCGCCCGGCCATGAGCAGCTTGCGGCCCATGGTGGGCATCTGTTCGGCCACGCTGACGGCACAGCCCCGCGCGGACAGGATCTCGGCCGCCGCCAGCCCCGCGGGGCCGCCACCAATAACGGCAACATGTGGTCTGGAAACGAATTCGATCATCAGATGATGTAATCAATCGGGGGCAGGGTCTGGTCCATGGTGAAGGCGGGCAGGCTGGAATGTCGCGTGCCCACCACGCGCGCCGGGTTGCCGACAACGGTGGTATAGGGGGGCACGGATTCCAGAACAATGGATCCGGCGCCGACCTTGGCCCCTTCCCCGATCTCGATATTACCCAGAATCTTGGCCCCCGCCCCGATCAGCACGCCACGGCGCACCTTGGGGTGGCGGTTGCCGATGTTCTTGCCCGTGCCGCCAAGGGTCACGCCCTGTAGCAGCGAGACGTCATCCTCGAGCACCGAAGTCTCGCCAATGACGATGCCGGTGCCATGATCGAGCAGGATGCGCCGCCCCAGCCGGGCGGCGGGATGGATATCGACCGCGAACAGTTCGGAGCAGCGGCTTTGCAGGTGCAGCGCGAGATAGCCGCGCCGGTTATGCCACAGCCAGTGGGCCACGCGGTGCCCCTGCACGGCGTGGTAGCCCTTGAAGAACAGGAAGGGCGTCACGTAATCCGCCGTGGCCGGGTCGCGTTCGCGTATGGCGACCAGATCGGCCGCCGCCGCGCGCACGATGTCGGGGTCGGCCTCGAACACTTCCATCACCAGTTCGGCCAGCGCGTCATCCGCCACCGAACGGTCGCCCAGCTTGCGCCCGATCAGGGCGGCGAGCGCGCCGCGAAAGGACGAATGGTTGCGGATGCCCGTGGCCAGCAGTCCCTTGACCAGCGGGTCGCAGCAGCCGCATGCGCCATCCACGATTTCTTCCCACAGCCTGACCGGGTCAACCGGACCCAGGGTTGACGGGCGGGCGGCCTTTACGCGCCGGTTCGCGGGAATGGCAGCAGACTGCTTGTGAGACATGACGGTTCCGTTCCGGCCATGCGGCCTTGTTAGCGTGTGTATCCGCGCGCAGGTTACAACCCCATGGCCTGCCGGGCAAAGCCGCGACGCAGCGGCGTTATGCGATTTATCGCCGCCAGCCCCACATCGCGTGCCACCCGCAGCACGGGGTTGTCGTTGCCGAACACGCGTTCGAGCATGTCGGTCGCCGCCAGCATCAGCAGGTTGGCGGGCCGGCAGCGCGCCTGATAGGCCCGCAGCACGTCGGGCGCGCCCACATCCCCGCCACGGGCATGCACGTCACCCAGGATATCGACCAGCGCCATGATATCCCGAAAACCCAGGTTAAGCCCCTGCCCCGCGATGGGATGCATCCCGTGGGCCGAATCCCCCACCAGCGCCAGCCGCGTATCAACATAACGCTGCGCATACTGCGCTGAAAGCGGATAGACCCACCGCCGCCCCACGGGCGTGAGCGCACCCAGCCAGTCATCCCCCATGCGGCGGCGGATTTCATGGGCGAAGGCTTCGTGCGGCAGCTCGGCCTGCCGGTAGGCCACCTTCTCGCTCTCGGTCCAGACCACGGCGGACAGGTTGGGATAATCCGGGGTGGGGGCCATGGGAAGCTGCGCGAACGGACCGGCGGGCAGGAAATGTTCCAGCGCCCGCCCTTCATGCGGGCGTTCATGGGCCACGGCGCATATGATCCCGCACTGGTTGTAGGGCAGGCGGGTTACGGGAATGCGGGCCTGCTCGCGCAGCGGGCTGCGCCGCCCCTCCGCCGCGATGACGAGCCGGGCGTTGATCACCCGCCCGCTGGCGGTGTGGATCACCGCGCCATCGGCATGGCGGGTCACGCGGGCCTCATCGGGGGCGAAAACCCGCACGCCCGGCGTGGCGTACAGCGCCGCGTTCAGGGCGACACGCAGGGCGCGCGCCTCGATCATCGCGCCGAAAGGCTCATCCGCGTCCTCCGGTCCGAATTCCAGGAACAGGCGCGAGGGCGGGCGGCCGGGGCGGCCATCGGTCACGCGGATTTCGCGGATATCGCACGCTTGCATGGGCAGATGGGCCCAGATGCCCGCATCCTCCAGCAGGTGGCGCGAACCAGCACTTATGGCATAGGCCCGCCCATCAAAGCCGGGGCGTTCCAGGGGCGGCAGGTCCGCGCGGTCGATAATGGCGATTTTCATGCCATGCTGGGCCAGGCGGCAGGCAAGCGTCACCCCGACCGGCCCGGCGCCGACAATGCAGACATCCGCCTCTAGGGCCTCGGGCGCGGTGCTGGGGGTCGTGTTCGCGGTCATTTCGTTTCCTGTTCTGGCCCCGCCGGCGGGGCGGCAAGCCCATGGGATTTACTCCCCCCGGCGGGGAGCGCACAAGCGCGCTTACCATACCGCGCATACGAAGGCGGATGACATGCATCACCCAATCGGCGTATAGACGGAGCGGTTACATTATCCTTCACCCACGGTCAGCCCGGACCGGACAGAAATATGGAGACATGGTGAGATGAAGCTTGTCACAGCCATCATCAAGCCTTTCAAGCTCGACGATGTGCGTGAGGCCCTGACCCCACTGGGGATACAGGGGCTGACGGTATCGGAAGTCAAGGGTTTCGGCCGCCAGAAGGGGCAGACCGAAATCTATCGCGGGGCGGAATACCACGTAAGCTTCCTGCCCAAGATCAAGATCGAGATCGCGGTAAGCGACGATCTGGTCGATCAGGCGGTGGAAACTATCCTGGAAGCGGCGCATACCGGCAAGATCGGGGATGGCAAGATCTTCATTTCCCCGCTGGAAGGCGTCATTCGCATCCGCACGCGCGAAACGGGTGACAGCGCGCTCTGAACACGGCATTTCCCTCTCTCATTTCAGGACGGATCATACATATGGCGATATCATCGCGTTTCACGATCGCAGGCATGGGCATGCTGGCGCTCGCCCTGTCCGCCGGGGCGGGGCAGGCGCGCGAAACCGCCAAGGCATGCCACGAGAAATTCACGGCGGCCCGGACGGCGGGCACGCTGAACGGCCAGACCTACAAGGCGTTCAAGGCCGCCCAGTGCGATACCGGGGCCACGACCGGAACCACCGCCGCCCCCGCGGCACCAGCAGCACCGGCGGCCGGGGAACATGCCGCCGCCAGCCCCGCACCCGTGGCCGCGACACCCGCGCCCCATCCCGCGCCCGCCCTGACGGGCGCCACATCCACCACCGCCGTGATGCCGGACGCCATTGCCGCCAGATACGCCAAGGAATCGGCGGGCAAGGCCCGCATGCACACCTGCCTGGATCAGTACAACGCCAACAAAGCCACCAACGCCAATGGCGGGCTGCGCTGGATCCAGCATGGCGGCGGCTATTACAGCCAGTGCAATACAAAGCTGAAAGGCTGACCAGCCGGCGGTCCGGCCTGACGGACCGCCCCCAGTTCCTGAATGTTCCGGCCGGTACGCGCCCTTACCCGCCCGGCCGCCGCGCGGGGCGGACGAAGGCCTGGTTGGTGGCGTAGGATATCCATACGCGGTGGCTGGCGAACCAGTCCGACCCCAGCAGCATTTCCAGGTGTTCACGCAGTGGCGCCACGGTCAGCGTGACGTTGCGCTCCAGTTCATGACCCACCTGGAGACTGTCGAAACGGTGCCAGTGATAGATGTCCTGATGCCCGTCCACGCTTGCCGTCACCCCGCCGGGATCGCGCTCCAGCCGCGACTGGCTGACACCGGCGCGATGGACGACCTCTGGCGAGACGATGCGTGAACGCGCCCCGCTGTCCAGCAGCGCCGTGACCGGCCTGCCATCCAGCCCGACCTGTAGCAGGAAGCGGTTGTCCTGCCGGGTCAGGGGCAGGGTTTCATACGGCCCGTCCCATACCGGCGGCGGCGCGCAGGCCAGGGCCCCGTGCCGGATGTTCCACAATGTCAGCGTGCCGCCGGGCACATCCATGTCCAGATCGAAGCGCGACAGGATATCCCCGCCCAGCAGCCCCGCCACGGGGGGGCGGATCATGGGCTTGCCCGGCAGTTCCCCCACCGGCACGGACCGCGCGCCAAAATCCACGCCGCCAACCCGCAGGTCCGGCACGATGGCGTTGGGCGTGGCCTGCGCCACCCCGCCCGTGCCGTGGACGATGGTTTCATGGTCGGGGTCCAGCCGCAGGCGCAGGTAGCCCACCATGTCCGGTGTCAGCAGCCCGCCATCCGAACCCGTATCGACCAGAGCGCTCAGTTCATACCCCGCGATGCTGATGACAATGGACAGATACCCCCCGTCATCGCGCAGCGGCACCTGGGCCACGCGTTCATGGTTGCACAGGCGCGCGACATCCTGCGCCCGGGCGGTCCCTCCCGACAGGCCGCAGGCCATGGCCGCACCCAGCAGGCAGGCCGCAAGGCGGGTACGCGCGCCTGCCACTACGCCAGGCGCTCCGCCAGGGCGTCGGTCGCATCGAGCAGGGCGGCCTGGATACCGGACTCGGTCATGGCGTGGCCCGCGACGTCAATGACCTGAAAATCCGCCTCCGGCCATGCGCGGTGCAGATCCCATGCCGTGCGCATGGGGGTCGCCACGTCGTAGCGGCCCTGAACGATCACGGCGGGAATGTGCCGGATCCGGTCCACATCCCGGATCAACTGGCCTTCTTCCAGCCATCCGGCATGGACGAAATAGTGGTTTTCTATGCGTGAGAAAGCCAGCGCGTAGCGCGGGTCGGCATGCTGGACCATGGTCTGGGGCGCGGGGCGCAGGGTGATGGTCCGCCCTTCCCACACGCTCCATGCTATGGCCGCCTGCATGCGCACCGCCTCGTCCGCGCCGGTCAGCCGCCGGTGGTAGGCCGCCATCAGGTCCGTGCGCTCGGCGGGGGGAATGGGGGCCATGAACTGTTCCCACAGGTCGGGAAACAGCCATGACGCGCCTTCCTGATAGTACCACAGCAGTTCCGCCCGGCGCAGGGTGAAGATGCCGCGCATGACCAGCGCGCTGACACGCTCCGGATGCGCCTGCGCGTAAGCCAGCGCCAGCGCCGACCCCCATGAGCCGCCGAACACCATCCATTTTTCAGCCCCCGTCATGGTGCGCAGGCGCTCCATGTCGGCCACCAGGTGCCATGTGGTATTGTTCTCGAGACCGGCATGGGGCGTCGAGCGCCCACAGCCGCGCTGGTCGAACAGGAGAATGCGGTAGCGCGCGGGATCGAACATCCGCCGCTGGAAGGCCGAACACCCCCCGCCGGGACCACCATGCACGAACACGACCGGAATCCCGGCGGGATTGCCGCATAGTTCCCAGTAAATCCGGTGCCCTTCACCCGTATCGAGCCAGCCATGGTCGTAGGGGTCTATCGGGGGGTAGGCTAACCGTTCTGGCATGGGCATTCCTGTTCAACTGGCCGTATCGGTGGCATGGGGATGGGCGCGTGTCCAGACATCCATCAGGCGGGCCTCGTCCGTAAGGGTGTAACGCTGCGTGGTGGACAGGCTGGCATGGCCCAGCAGGTCCTGTATCACACGCAGGTCGGCCCCGCCCTCCATCAGATGGGTGGCGAATGAATGCCGCAGCGCGTGCGGGGTTGCATGGTCGGGCAGCCCGGCCATGTGCCGCCATGCGCGCATGGCGCGCTGGGCGATCCCGGCCTGGAGGCGGCCCCCGCGCACACCCACGAACAGCGGCGCGTCAGGCTGCGGAAGCGGATGGGCGCGACACCAGCGCCGCAGGCCCTGCATCACCTGCGGCAGAACCGGCACCATGCGTTCCTTGCCGCCCTTGCCCCGGATACGCATGACGCCATCGCCCGCCGTCGCATCCCCCAGCGCCGCCGCCTGATCGAGATCGCGCACATCCAGCGCCAGGGCCTCGGAAATACGCAGCCCGCAGCCATAAAGCAGCATGAACAGCGCCGCGTCACGCAATTGCGCCATCGGCGTGTGGGCCAGGTCGGCCACGCCTTCGGGCACATCGCAGGCCTGTGCGCCGGGCAGCGGGCGGGGCAGCGGGCGGCGGGTGCGCGGCGTGGCCAGAAGGGCGGGCGCCGGGTTGTCCACGCCGTGATGGCGCGCCAGATAACGGAAGAACGAACGCAGCGCCGAGACCCGCCGCGCGCGCGTGCGCGCCGCGCGATCCTGCGTGGTGGGGCGGCGCGCGGTCAGGGCCGCGCCGTGTTCATGCGCCAGCCACGCCCGCAGGTCGGCCAGCGACAGGCCGGCCAGCGCGCCCAGATCCGGCTCACCACCCAGATGACCCGCCAGAAACGACAGGAAACGGTCCAGATCCCCCCGATAGGCCGTAAGTGTCAGGGGGGAGGCCCGGCGTTCGGTCTCCATCCACTGCAAAAACGCATCCCGTGCCCCGCCCGCCATCATGCCGTCCGTCCTTTCGTGTCGCCCCGCATGACCGATGGACAAGACACGGGCGGTGGATGACGGTAGAAAAACACATGCCGCATCGCAATCCTTCGCAGGCAGAGCTGCTACCCACCCCCACCGGGCGGCGGGTGCGGGTCATGCTCACACTGCCCTTCGCCGGGCCGCTCGACTACCTCCTGCCCCCCCGGCTGGCCGATGCGGGGCCGGGGGATATTGTCACCGTGCCGCTGGGCCGCCGCACGGAAACCGGCGTGATATGGGATGAAGCCCCCCACCTGCCGCCCGAATTCATGCCCCCGCCCCAGAAGGAAGTCGCCGCCAGCCGCCTCAAGCCCGTGACCGCGCGCGCCGATCTGCCGCCGCTGCCCGCGCAGTTGCGCCAGTTCGTGGACTGGGTGGCCGCCTATACCCTGTCCCCGCCCGGCATGGTGCTGGCCATGGCGCTGCGCGCCAATGCGCTGGCCCCGCTGCCCCGTCCCGCCAGCGGGTGGCGGGGCGCCCATGCGCAGCCCGCCGGGCTACGGCTTACGCCCGCCCGCCAGAAGGTGCTGGACATCGCGGCCTCTCCCCCGCCCCTGCCCACGGCGGAACTGGCGCGCCGGGCCGGGGTCGGCGCCGCCGTGATCCGGGGACTGGCGCAGGCGGGCGCGCTTGAGGCCGTGGACATCCCCGCCCCGCCGCCCTTCGCCCCACCCGACCCGGCGCACTGCCCCCCACGGCTGGAAGGCGAACAGGCGCAGGTGGCGGGTGAACTGCGCGACCGTGTGGCGGAGAAAGGATTTTCCATCACCCTGCTGGAAGGCGTGACCGGCTCCGGCAAGACCGAGATCTACATGGAGGCCATTGCCGCATGCCTGGAAACAGGCAGGCAGGCGCTGGTCCTGCTGCCTGAAATCGCGCTGTCCGCCCAGTGGACCGGCCGCTTCGCCCGCCGCTTTGGCGCGGAGCCCGCCCTGTGGCATTCCGACCTTGGCGCGCGCCTGCGCCGGGTGACATGGCGGGCGGTGGCCGACGGCACGGCGCGCGTGGTGGTGGGCGCGCGTTCGGCGCTGTTCCTGCCCTTTGACCAGCTTGGCCTGATCATCGTGGATGAGGAACACGAAACCGCCTTCAAGCAGGAAGACGGCGTAACCTATCACGCCCGCGACATGGCCGTGGTCCGCGCGCGCATGAGCCGTGCGCCGGTTATCCTGGTCTCGGCCACGCCCAGCCTGGAAAGTCTGGCCAATGTCGGCGCGGGGCGTTACCGCCACCTGCGGCTCAACGCCCGCCACGGCAACGCCACCATGCCCGAAGTGCGCACGCTGGACATGCGCGCCGACCCGCCGGAGCGCGGGCTGTTCCTTTCGCCGGTGCTGACGGGCGCGATCAATGACGCCATCGGGCGCGGCGAACAGGCGATGCTGTTCCTCAACCGCCGGGGCTACGCGCCGCTGACGCTGTGCCGCACCTGCGGCCACCGCATGCAGTGCCCCAACTGCACCGCGTGGCTGGTCGAACACCGCGCGCGCCATATCCTGACCTGTCACCACTGCGGCTATGACGAGCCCATTCCCCAGACCTGCCCCAAATGCGCCGATACCGACAGCCTGACCCCCATCGGCCCCGGCGTGGAGCGGATAACGGAGGAAGCGCGCGCCACCTTTCCCGATGCGCGGATACTGGTCATGGCCAGCGATACGCTGAGCGGCCCCGCCGCCACCGCCGCCGCGGTCGAGCGCATCGCCCGCCGTGAGATCGACCTTGTGATCGGCACGCAGATCGTGGCCAAGGGCTGGCACTTCCCCCACCTGACGCTGGTGGGAATCGTGGATGCGGATCTCGGGCTGGGGGGGGGCGACCTGCGGGCGTCGGAACGCACGGTGCAGCTCCTGCATCAGGTGGCGGGCCGGGCGGGCCGGGCCGAAGCGCCGGGCCGCGTGCTTCTGCAAAGCTACGTGCCCGACCACCCGGTCATGCAGGCGCTGGTATCGGGTGATTTCGACAGTTTCATGCAGCAGGAGGCCGAACAGCGCCGCCCCGGTTTCTGGCCGCCCTATGGCAGGCTGGTGGCCCTGATCGTCAGCGCCGACACGCCGGAAGCGGCCGAGCTGACCGCGCGCGCGCTGGGCCGGGACGCCCCGCGCCTGGACGGCGTGCAGGTGCTTGGCCCCGCCCCCGCCCCGCTGGCCATATTGCGCGGGCGGCACCGCCACCGGCTGCTGCTGCGCGCGCGGCGCAATATCGCGGTGCAGCCGATCGTACGGGAATGGCTGGGCCGTGTCAGGCCCGAACGCGGCGCGCGGATCGATGTGGATATCGACCCCGTTTCCTTCCTGTAGGTGCCCGCTACATGCCCGGCGGCGCGTCCTCCCGCCAGCCGGGCAGGGCGCGTAGCGCCGCGTGGCGGGCGGGATCGACCGGCAGGCGGGCATGGACCACCACATGGTCGCCCCGCAGCGCGCCGGACCGCAGGTCCTGCGCAAGGGAACGCGCGGAATAGGCCAGCGGCATACTGCCCAGAAGCACCATGCCCGGCTGCCCGCCCGTGGCGGCGAGACCGCTCCAGTCACCACGCCGGGCCGAATTGAACATGCTCACCACAAAGCCACCGGGCCGGATCCTTGCGGCGCATCCGGCCATGATGGCGGACAGCGCACGGTCATAGGCCGCCGTGCCCTTGTCGCGCCCGCGCGCGTTGGACACCACGATTTCACGCGCCATCGCCACATCCAGCCCCAGCATGGCGTTCCACATCTCGCTCAGCTCCAGATAGGGCACGCGGTCACCATGCGGCGGGTCGGTCAGGACAAGCTGCACGCCACGCGCGGGCAGCGCCGCCACGAAATCCCCGCCATCCATGCAGGCCAGCGTCGCGGCGGGGGCCGTATGCGCCAGCAGGCGCGCCAGATCCACGACCGGGGCCGCGCCGGGCCGTACCCCCCTGAGCGCGCGCATCAGCCGGGCCGCGCGCAGGGCGAAGCCATTCCAGACATTACATTCGAAATGCCGCGCGGGACGCCAGTAGCCCATGGTCCAGCTTCCCGGATCGACGCGCCCCTGCCGCGTCAGCGCGCACACCATGCGCGACATCTGGCCCACCCCCGCCGTAAGCGTGAGTTCCAGCGCACGGCGCAGCACCGTGTCCTCCACCCGCCGGATCGCGCCCAGCAGCATGTCGATATTGCGCAGCGCGCGGCCGGTGAACAGGTCGGGCCAGTCCAGCCCCGCGGCCGCGTTGATCCGGCCATTGTCATACAGGCCCAGCCGCCGCCAGCCATGGGGATAATAGGCCGCGTGCCGGGCCGCGCTGGCATGATCGGCCGCCTGCGGGGGGCGGGATTCGCGCAGCCGCCCGCTTGCGGGGCGGCGCCACACGGCCTCGATGTCCGTACCGTTCCACAGGATGTGGGTGGCGATACGCCCATCCGCCGTGCGATAGGTCCGCTCTATTTCCGGGCGCTGCGTGCGTTCCATATGGGCAAGGGCCGCGCCGGTGGTGGCCGCATCCCCCGGTTCGGCCAGGAAACGGGCCAACTGGACCGCCAGTGGATTGAGATCGGCCCCGGCGAAGCGCCTGCCCCCGCGCACCACGTCCCCCGCGATCGCGCCCGTTCCCATGAAGGGATCGGCCACGAGATCGCCCGGCTGGCTGAGAAGCGTGACAAGATGGCGCAACGGCTCCAGCGGCTTCTTGCCCCAGTAGCGATGGAAGCCATGCAGGCCGCTATAGCGGGCCGGGGCCGCCCAGTTCATGCCGCCCGGTCACTGCGCGTCGGAGGCATGGACCATACCGCGCTGCATCCCCTGTTCCACCTGCCGCCCCGCAAGCGACAGGGCCACCGCTTCCGCAATGCGGATGCCGTCTATCCCGGCGGACAGGATGCCCCCGGCATAGCCCGCGCCCTCGCCCGCCGGGAACAGGCCGCGCAGGTTCACACCCTGCCCGTCCACCCCGCGCGGAATCCGCAACGGCGAGGAGGTGCGCGTCTCCACCCCCGTCATGACCGCGTCACGCATGGAAAAACCGGCCAGCTTGCGATCGAACGCGGGCAGCGCCTCACGTATGGCATCCGTTACGAAACCGGGCAGGCAGGTGGACAGATCCGTGGGCGTCACACCGGGGCGATAGGACGGTACGACATCACCCAGCGCGGTGGAGGCCCTTCCATCAAGAAAATCCCCGACCAGTTGCGCGGGCGCGAAATAGGCGCCCCCTCCGGCCACGAACGCCCTGCGCTCCCATTCACGCTGGAAGGCGATCCCGGCCAGCGGACCGCCGGGGTAGTCGCGCTCGGGCGTGACCCCCACCACGATTCCCGCATTGGCATTACGCTCGGCGCGGGAATACTGGCTCATCCCGTTGGTCACCACCTGCCCCGGCTCGGACGTGGCCGCGACCACCGTGCCGCCGGGGCACATGCAGAACGAATAGACCGCCCGGCCATTGCCGGCATGATGCACCAGCTTGTAATCCGCCGCCCCCAGCAGGGGCATGGTGCCGGGCTGGCCATAACGGGCGGTGTTGATGAGGGATTGCGGATGCTCGATCCGCACCCCGATGGAAAAGGGCTTGGCCACCATCTCCACCCCCGCCGCATGCAGCGCGGCGAAGGTATCGCGCGCGCTGTGGCCTATGGCCAGCACGACGTGGGTGGCGCTGATCTCCTCCCCATCGGCCAGACGCAGGCCGGTGATGCGGCGGCCTTCCACGCCCCCGTCATGGCTTATGAAATCGCTGACATGCGCGCCAAAGCGGTATTCGCCGCCAAGGGATTCGATTTCGGCGCGGATATGCTCCACCATCGTGACCAGCCGGAAGGTCCCGATATGCGGGCGGGAAAGATAGAGTATTTCCTCCGGCGCGCCGGCGCGCACGAAGGCGGACAGCACCTTGCGCCCGTAATGCCGGGGATCACTGACCTGGCTGTAGAGCTTGCCGTCGGAAAAGGTGCCCGCCCCGCCTTCCCCGAACTGTACATTGCTTTCGGGGGTCAGGATGGATTTGCGCCATAGGGCGAAGGTATCCGCCGTGCGCGCGCGCACCGCCTTGCCACGTTCGAGCACCAGCGGGCGCAGGCCCATCTGCGCCAGCACCAGCGCCGCCATGAGCCCGCATGGCCCCGCCCCGATCACGACCGGGCGCGCATACCCCGCGCGCGCGGCAAGCCGTGCGCCATCGTTCAGGACAAAGCGGTAGTCGGTATCGGGCGTGGGCATGATGTCGCGCGCGCCCGCATGCGCGGCCAGCACGCCCGCTTCATCGCGCACCGGGCAGTCCACCGTATAGACCAGCACGATCCGCCCGCGCTTGCGGGCATCGTGGCCACGACGGAAAACGCTGATCTCACCCACATCCGCTTCCGCCACGCCCAGCCGCCCGGCCACGGCCTGCCTCAGCGCGGCTTCGTTATGGTCGAGCGGCAGGCGCAGTTCGGTCAGTCTGATCATCGGGTCACGTTCCCATGGTGGTGTGGGCCTGGGCAGGCCTGCGCTGCCTTATCATGCCGGGGGCCGGTACGAAATGTGCTAAGAAGCTGTTTGAAAAAAACCGCGCCGGAAACTTCCTTATGGTTCGCGGGGTGTCCCGGGGGCAGTCTTTCGCGGCAGTCCGCAAGTGAATGCTGGTGGGATATCTCAACCTTCTGCTAGGAAAGTGGCGATACCCTGAGTTTTCCACACGCTGAATGGATGCTGCCCGATGGGCGAATGCCAGCACGATCATGGCGATGCGGGCCATGCCCATAACCATGATCACGACCACGATCACGACCACGCCAGCCACGCGGAACATGGCCATGACTGCGGGCATGACCATGGGCGCGGCGGCCTGTTCGGCCACCACCATGTGCATGCGCCCGCATCCTATGGCAACGCGTTCGCCATCGGGATCGGGCTCAACCTTGCCTATCTGGTGGGGGAGGCCGCATGGGGCGTGCGCAGCCACGCGCTTTCGCTGCTGGCGGATGCGGGGCACAACCTGTCCGACGTGCTGGCGCTGGGGGCGGCATGGCTGGCGGAAATCCTGTCGCGCCGCACGCCCACCACCAACTTCACCTACGGGCTGCGCCGGTCCTCCATCCTGTCGGCGCTGGGCAATGCGGTGGCGCTGCTGGTCGTGACCGGGGGGATCATGTGGGAAGCCGTGCTGCGCCTGATCCAGCCCCACCCGGTGGCGGGCGGGGCGGTGATGGTCGTGGCCGGGATCGGTATTGCGGTCAACGGGGGGACGGCGCTGCTGTTCGCCAGCGGCGGCCGGCAGGATCTCAACCTGCGTGGCGCATTCGTGCACATGGCGGCGGATGCGCTCATGTCACTGGCCGTGGTGGCGGGGGGCGGGCTGATCCTGCTGACCGGATGGCTGCGGATCGACCCCGTCATCTGCCTGTTCGTGTCGCTGTCCGTCATCATCGCGACATGGTCGCTGCTGCGCGATTCACTGGACATGGCGCTTGACCGCGTGCCACGCGGCATTGACCCCGCACAGGTCGAAGCCTATCTACGCACCCTGCCCGGCGTATGTGACCTGCATGACCTGCATATCTGGCCACTCAGCACCACCGAAACGGCGCTGACGGTCCATCTCGTGCGCCGGCACGGTGACAATGGCGACGCCGCCGAGGGGCTGCTGCACCGGGCGGCACAGGAATTGCAGGCACGCTTTGGCATCGTTCATCCCACCTTCCAGATCGAAACCCTGACCGATGCCGACCACTGCGTTCTCGCCAGCGCCCACAGTTTCTGACCCCAAGGCCCGTCTGTTGAGCATAATTTCCGATTCCAGCACCAAGATCCTTGCCGCCTGGTGCAGCCTCGCGATCAGCGTGGTGGCCCTGGGCATGAAATATACGGCATGGCGCGTCACCGGCAGTATCGCGCTGTATTCCGATGCGATCGAGACGATCATCAACGTGGTGTCCGCCATCGCCGGGCTGTGGGCGCTGCGTGTCGCCAGCCTGCCGCCCGACCAGAACCATACCTATGGCCATTACAAGGCCGAATACCTCTCCGCCGTGGCCGAAGGGGTGCTGGTCGTCATTACCTCCATCACCATCGCGCATGAGGCATGGGTGGGGTTTCACAACCTGCGCGCCCCGGTCGACTCCCTGCTGGGCGTAACCTTCAACGCCGGGGCGGGGGTGCTCAACCTCGTGTGGGGTCTGGTCATGCTGCGGCTGGGGCGGGCGCACCATTCGCCCGCGCTGGTGGCGGGCGGGCACCATGTGCTGTCCGATGTGTGGGCGTCCGCCGCGCTGGTGTGCGGTTTCATCCTGATCCCGCTGACCGGCTGGCTGTGGCTGGACCCGCTGCTGGCGGCCCTGATCGCGCTGAACGTGCTGCGCACCGGGTGGGACATGATGCGCAGTTCCATCGGGGGGCTTATGGATGAAGCCCCGAATTCGGAAACGCTGGGGCAGATCCGCGCCATCATTTCCCAGACCGCCACCGGCGCGCTGGAGGCGCATGACATCCGCGCGCGGATCGTGGGGGCCATGACCTTCATCGAATTCCATCTGGTCGTACCCGGCACGATGAGCGTCGAGAACGCCCACCATATCTGCGACCGGGTCGAGGCCGGCCTTCGCGAGGGACTGGGGGACGCACTCATCAACATCCATGTCGAACCCGAGCGCAAGGCCAAGCATACAGGCGTGCTGGTGTTGCCGTAACCCCGGGCCGCAGGGGTGCGCGTACCGTGCGAAATCCGGCCTGATGGCCGGAAAACGACAGGCTGGCCCGCGATAAATACCCCCCTTTTCCAGCAACCGGATTGCCGTGCCCCGGTTTATCTGTCAGTACTGTCCCGTCTATCAGTACTGTTACTGAAAGTGCATTGCCGGTCATGCGCACCGACCTTACCGAAATACGCAGGCGGCATATGCGCCACCTGCGCCGTTCCGCCCGCATCACCACCGAACAGTGGCGACGCAAGCTGGCCTGCTGGGCCGCGGCCATCATGGTGGGCGTGGTGGCGGTGGGCTTCGCCATGGCGGCGGACGCGGCGGCCACGGTGCGCACGCATATCATCCACATCAACCCATGGATCATGCTGGTCATGACGCCGGGGGGGCTTGCGCTGTCTTCATGGCTTACGCGCACGTGGTTCCGTGGCGCGCAGGGCAGCGGCATACCCCAGACCATCGCCACGCTGCATATCGAGAACTTCGCCATCATCGACCGGCTGCTCTCGCTCCGGGTGGCGGGGGGCAAGATCGTGCTGACCACGCTGGGGCTGCTGGCGGGCGCATCCATCGGGCGCGAGGGGCCAAGCGTGCAGGTGGGGGCCGCCATCATGCATGCCTGCGGGCGGTGGCTGAACCTGTCCACCGTGGGGATGCGGCGCGGGCTGATCCTGGCGGGCGGGGCGTCGGGGGTGTCGGCCGCGTTCAATACGCCGCTGGCGGGCATCGTGTTCGCCATTGAGGAACTCAGCCATTCGTTCGAGCAGCGCACCAGCGGCACGATGCTGACGGGTGTGATCCTGTCGGGTGTGACCGCCATCGCGCTGGTGGGGAACTACAGCTATTTCGGCCATACCGACGTGGTGGTGCCGATCGGCATAAGCTGGATCGCGGTGCCGACCTGCGGCATTCTGGGCGGGATTGGCGGCGGTGTGTTCTCGGCCATCCTGATCCGCGCGACACGCGGGCTGCCGGGCGGGCTGGGCCGGTTCGCCAGGGGCCGCCCCGTGGCGTTCGCGGCCACCTGCGGGCTGGCGCTGGCCGTGATCGGCATCGCGTCGGACGGGATCACCTATGGCACCGGCTATATCCAGGCCCACGAGATCATAGAAGGCAAGACGCACTATCCCGCGTCCTTCTTCATCCTGAAATTCATCGCCACCATCATTTCCTACTGTTCGGGCATTCCGGGCGGGCTGTTCGCCCCTTCACTCGCCATCGGGGCGGGATTTGGCGGCTGGGTGGCGCAGTTCCTGCCGCATACCACACCGGGGGCGGTGGTGCTGCTGGGCACGGTCGCCTATTTCTCGGCCGTGGTGCAGTCGCCGCTGACTGCGTCCGTCATCGTTATGGAAATGTGCGACAACCAGCAGGTGACGCTGGCGCTGCTCGCCACGTCCTTCCTCGCCTATGGCGTCTCGCGCATGATCTGCTCGCAGGCCCTGTATTCCGCGCTGGCGGAAGCCTTCCTTGATGGCATGGCCTCGCGCCCGCCAGTGGCGAAGCGGCCCCCGCCCCCCGCCGCCCCGCCGCTACCGGCGGTGCGCTGACAGCACCCGCCCATACAGTTCGAGCCATTGGGTGGTGACGGCCTGGCGGGTAAAATACGTCTCGTAATCGCGCCGTCCCCCCGCCACGATCCGCGCCGCCAGCGCCGGGTCGTCCAGCACCTGACGGATCGCGCCCGCAAGGGCGGGGGCGTCGTCAATGGGAACCAGCATGCCGTTTTCAGCGTTGCGGATATGCGCGCGCGGGCCATCCGCCGCACAGGCGACCAGCGGCACATCGGTGGACCAGGCATCGAGGATGACAGTCCCGAACGGCTCATAACGCGATGGCAGGACACACAGATCCGCCGCCGCCAGCAAGGCCCCGCGATCCGACCGCCAGCCCAGGAAATGAACCCGCCGGGCCAGCCCCAGCCGCGCCGCCTGCGCCATGAGGGACTCGCGCAGTGCGCCCTCACCCGCCAGCCAGACGTGACAGCCCGGCAACTCCACCATCGCGTCCAGCAGGGTTTCCAGCCCCTTGGCCGGATGCAGGCGTGACAGCACCAGCAGCACGGGCGCATCCGCCGGGGTGTCGAGCGCCTGACGCGCCACCGGCGGTTCGGGGCGGACGGACGGGAAAGTGGGAATATAGGCCACGCGATCCGCGGGTGCGCCGCGTTCACGCATGGAGCGCGCCATGTCCGCCGTGCATCCGACAAGATAGTCGCAATGCGCGAAGGGACGCAGATCCTTGTAATTGCCGAACCAGCCGATCACCGGCACGCCTGTACCGGCGGGCACCAGTTCAGCCGCGCGGCGCAGCCAGCAATGGATCAGGTCGGGCCGCACGCGCCCGATCAGGCGGCGCAGCGCGTGACGCGCCACGGGGCGAAGCGGAATACGCAGCGGCGCGGTCTCCACCGTCATCCCGGCACCCCGCATTGCGGCCACCCGGGGGGCGGCGGGGTGCATGACCGCCACCTGTTCCAGCCCCGCTTCATGCAGGCTGAGCATGACATCGGTGGAATAGAGTTCCGCCCCCCCGTTGCCCCGGGCCGCCATGACATGAAGCACGCGCATGCGCTGATCCGTCCCCTCCGGCATGGCCGGGAATACTGGCCTATCTGGCCGAAAGGTCGACCACGGCCGCGCGCCCATCTTCCGTGCCGAAGGCCAGCGCGCAGCCATCGGGGCTGAAGGCCAGCGCCGAGACCGGGCCGCCACCGGCCGTGCAGACTGGCAATATGCGCTGGGCGGCGGTATCGGCCATCAGCACCGAGCCGTCGGCAAAACCGGCGGCCACGATGTCATGCACCGGGTGGCAGGCGATGCGGGTGCAGATCACGCCCGGAATGCCGCCCGCCTCGACCGGCGGCTTGCCCATCGGGCCACCGCCGAAGAACGGCCACATCACGATCGTATCCGCCCCGCTGGTGACAAGCCACTTGCCGTTGCGCGTAAAGGCCATGGACTGCAC
Source organism: Komagataeibacter sp. FNDCR2 (assembly GCF_021295395.1). NCBI lineage: Bacteria > Pseudomonadati > Pseudomonadota > Alphaproteobacteria > Acetobacterales > Acetobacteraceae > Komagataeibacter > Komagataeibacter sp. FNDCR2. Next base: position 2,473,397 of record NZ_JAIWOU010000001.1, on the reverse strand, counting down.
CTTGGACGGGTAGCCGCTCATGCGCATGTTGTGCCCGTCCGAAAGCCGCCAGCCATGCAGTTCAGATTCCTGCATGGAGGTCACCAGCGCTTCCCCCGCCGGGTGGATGGCGATGCCGATATGGCTGCCCTTCCATTCCAGCGGGCGCACGGTGTCCACTTTCGCCTGCACGAACCACATCGAGGCCCCGTTGTAATGCGAGGCCGCGATACGCTTGCCCTTCGCATCGAACACGATGCCACTGACGGTGGAGGGATGATCCAGCACCTTCAGCGTCGTATGCCCCGTTGCGTCACGCAGTTCGACCTGCTTGCCCGAGGCGAAGGCGATGACCCCGCCCCTGTCCCCCGCCCAGGTGGTGATGTGTTCGATCCACCGCCGCCCGCTGACCAGACCGGCCACGCTGCCATCGGCGCCGACGCGGCGCAGGGCGTTGTCGTCCCCGCCGGTCAGGAAGCCGGTTTCAGCGGCGTCGGGGGCAATGGCGAGAATCGCGCCGTCATGCACGGTCGTGACGTTCCAGGCATCGGAGCGTCCCCAGTCCGCACGGCTGGCGACGACGACATCACCCTCCCCCGTGGCGAAGGCGACCTGCTGGCTGTCGCGCGCGATGGCGCAGCCGGTGACCTGTCCCTCAAGCTGGCGCATCGCCCCGCGCCGCTCCAGCAGCGAGGGGGACATGGCGTCGTTCATGGCTTCGCTCATTTTACACGGCAGCTTTCAAACCCACGGCGAAGCTGCGGGCGATTGAGGTTGCGCCCGATGAAGACAAGGCGGGAGACCCGTTTTTCCCCTTCCTTCCACGGACCGATAAAGTCGCCATCGGCCATCATGTGCACGGCCTGGAAGGCGAAGCGCCTGTCCTCGCCCGCGTAGTTCAGGATGCCCTTGGCGCGCAGGATGTCAGCGCCCTGTTCCTGCAGCACCGCCCCGATCCATGCCTGAAAGCGCGCCGCGTCCAGCGGCTCCTCCACCTCATAGGAGAGCGAGGTCACGTCCGCTTCGTGGGAGTGGCTGGTGTCTTCAAGGAAATGGGGCGCATGCTCCAGCGCGCGCTGGAGGTCGAACCCGCCTTGGTCCAGCACATCGGACAGGGGCACGTCGCCGCGCTGCGCACGGTGGATGCGGCCCACGGCGTTGATCGAACGGATGCGCGATTCGATGGTCGCCAGCGCCACTTCGTCCACAAGGTCGGTCTTGTTGAGGATGATGACATCGGCAAAGGCGATCTGGTTGACCGCCTCGGGGCTTTCATCAAGCGTCTGAAGGACGTTGTAGGCGTCCACCACCGTCACCACGGCATCGAGCCGGGTCTTGCCGCGCACGTCCTCATCCACGAAAAACGTCTGCGCCACGGGGGCGGGATCGGCAAGGCCCGTGGTCTCGACAATGATGCCGTCGAACTTCGCGCGCCGCTTCATGAGGTTGCCGAGGATACGGATCAGGTCGCCCCGCACGGTGCAGCAGATGCACCCGTTGTTCATTTCGAACACTTCCTCGTCGGCATCGACCACAAGGTCGTTGTCCACGCCGAGTTCACCGAACTCGTTCACCACCACCGCGTATTTGCGGCCATGCTGGGCGGTCAGGATATGGTTGAGCAGGGTCGTCTTGCCCGCGCCCAGAAAGCCGGTCAGCACCGTAACCGGCACGAGGGCGTTCTGGGCCGCGGCGACGGGCGCGGCCTGGATGGTATCGGACATGGAGCCTCCGGTCTTTCACTCTATGCGACGCTGGGCGTCGGCCTTGTCTGTCCAGATATAGGGCCATGGGGCGATGTGTCCCATACCCGGCGGGGCAGAAAAATCCAAAAGCCGGTCAGCCGCCGCCCCCACGCAGGGCGGCAAGGCGCCGCGCGGCCCGGCAGGCGCGGGCATGTTCCACGCTGAACCGCGCCGCCCGCGCCCGCCCGCGCGCGGCCAGGGCTTCGCGCGCCGCCAGGCTATCCATAAGCGTGCCGATGGCCCGCGCCAGCCCGGCCACGGGTTCGGGGGCGCACAGGACGCCGCCATCACCCACGACTTCGGGCAATCCGCCGGTGGGGGCCGCGACCAGGGCGGCCCCGGCGGCCATGGCTTCGAGTGCGGTCAGGCCAAAGGGTTCGGGCCAGCGGCTGGGCACCACGACAATGGCGGCCCGCGCCATGGCGTCCAGCACATCCGCATGCGGGCGGTAGCCTGCCGCGTCCACCCCCGCCGCCCGCGCCCGTGGCGCAAGCGCGTTCACGAACGGTGTGGCGGGCGCATCATCGCGAAAGCGGTCCGCGCCGATCATCTCGAACCGCCAGTCCGGGTGGTCGGGCCTTAAGCGTTCACAGGCGGCGACGAACAGGTCCGCCCCCTTATCCGCCACCACGCGCCCGGCAAACAGCAGCACCCGCCCGCGCGCGGACTGGGGCGGCACGGATACGGGCAGCGCCACGCCATTGGGGGAAAGGCCGACCTGCCGGCCCGCGCTGTCGGGCAGGCCCGCGACAAAACGCTGCCGCACCCATCCGGACACGCAGGCCACCCCCATGCGCGCCAGCAGCGCCGCGCGCAACGCGGGCGTATCCGCGCCGCGCATGCCCTGCGGATCGTTATGCAGCACCAGCAGCACCTTCTGGCCGGGGTGGTGGCGGGCGATGTAATGGGCGATGTCCGGGCGGTTATGCACCTCCACCACGGCGGGCGCGATGTCCCGCACGGTGCGGGCCACGGCGGCGGCGTAACGCAGGCTGCGCCCCCCCGGCGGCCACAGGCCCGGCCGCACGGGCCGGTATTCATGCCCCGGCAGCAGGGACGCCCCGGCGGGCGGGGGGCCGACGATCACGTCATCCGGACCCGCAAGGGCCGCGACCTGAAGGCCGATCGCCCCCACGGCCCCGGTGGCGAACCCCTCACGCGGGGGGAGTACGACCGCCACGCGCCCCGGGGGGAGGGGCGTGGCGTCAGGCAATATCCTCAAACCGGGCCTGCCGCCATTCCTTGGGTTCCTGCGCCGCTTTCTGGTACCATTCATCAACCAGCGGGTGGGCCCGCACGGCGGTCATGTACGCCTGCGATTCCGGCGAGGGGCTGATGCCGTACGACAGGAAACGCGAGACGATGGGCGCGAACATGACATCGGCCATGCCAAACGTGGCGCCGAACAGGAACGGCCCGCCCGCGCCAAAGTCCAGCCGGGCTTCCGTCCAGATCCCGTCGATGCGTGAAATCTCGGCGTCGATGTCCTGCGTGGTGCCTGCGACGAGCGGGGTGTTCTCACGCCCCGTATTCATGGGCATGGCCTGGCGCAGGGCGCGGAAACCGGCATGCATCTCGGCTGAAATGCTGCGGGCATAGGCGCGCTGGCGCGGGTCGGCGGGCCACAGGCCGGCCGCCTGCTCGGCGCAGTATTCGCAGATGGCGAGGCTCTCCCACACCGCGACGCCACAATGTTCAAGATAGGGCACCTTGCCATTGGGGGAGATGGTGCGGATGGCGGCGGTCTCCCCGTTATCGGCCAGCGGGATCACCTGTTCGCGCACATCCAGCCCGGCCAGCCGCACGGCAAGCCAGCCACGCAGCGACCATGACGAATACCGGCGCGTGCCAATGACCAGAATACCATCACTCATGATGCGACTTTCCCTTCGCTTTCGGACCGGCGGATAAAGCCACCCCCCATAACCCTGCTGCCCACGTACATCACGCAGGCCTGTCCCGGCGCGGGCACCGCGCCGTCATCAAGCACTACGCGCGCGCCGTTGCCTTCCGCCTGCCATACCGTGGCGGGGCGGGCCGCCTCACGCGCGCGGATCTGCACGGCGCAGCGCAGCCCCTCGGGCCCCGGCGGGGGCACCAGCCAGTTCATGTCGCGCAGCATCAGCGTGCGGGAGACGGCCTGCGTGCGCGGGCCGATCACCACGCGCCGGGTCGCGGGCTGGATGCCCACCACCATCTGGCGCGCGCCCGCCACCATGGCGGCGTTGCCCAGCCGCTTGCTCTGGCCCACGGTGTAACGGCTCACCCCTTCGTGCCGGCCAAGCACATGCCCCGCCTGATCGACGATCTCGCCCGCGCCGCTCACATCGGGGCGCAGCTTTTCCACCAGCCCGGCATAGGAGCCATCGGTCACGAAGCACAGGTCCTGGCTGTCCGGCTTGGTGGCGACGGCAAGGCCGAAACGCTCGGCCTCGGCGCGCACGGCAGCCTTGTCGGGCATGTCACCCAGCGGGAAACGCAGGAAATCAAGCTGCGCGCGCGTGGTCGCGAACAGGAACCATGACTGGTCGCGCCCGGCATCCATGGGGCGGTGCAGTTCCGCCCCTTCCGGCCCCTCGATCCGGCGGACGTAATGGCCGGTGGCCATGGCGTCCGCGCCAAGGTCGCGCGCCATGCCCAGCAGGTCGGTGAACTTCACGCCCTGGTTGCACGCGACACAGGGTACCGGGGTCTCGCCCGCGGCGTAGGCATCGGCGAAGGTGCCGATCACGCTGTCCTGAAACCGGCGTTCGGCGTCGATCACGTAATGGGGGATGCCAAGGCGGTCGGCCACGCGGCGCGCGTCGTGAATGTCGCGCCCCGCGCAGCATGCGCCCTTTTTCGTGCTTTCACGCGAATCATAGAGCTGGAGCGTGGCGCCGATCACCTCGTGCCCCTCGTCCACCAGACGCGCGGCGACGACGGAGCTGTCCACCCCGCCGGACATGGCCACAAGAATGCGCATGGCTCGGTTCCACTTTCCATAACAGCAACGGCCCGCAGGACTATCGGCCCCACGGATGCCGCGCGTCAAACATCATGTCACGCAACGGCGCACAACAGGGCGCGCCCGCGACATGGCCCGTCCCCTCAGGCCGTGCGCGGCAGGCGCACGACAAGACCGTCCAGGGCTTCGGTCATCACGATCTGGCAGCCCAGCCGGGATGTCTTTTCCAGCCCGAAGGCCAGATCCAGCATGTCTTCCTCGTCCTCGGTGGGGGCGGTGAGTTTCGGGGCCCATTCGGGGTCCACCACCACATGGCAGGTCGCGCAGGCCAGCGAGCCTTCGCATGCGCCCTCAAGGTCGATGCCGTTTTTGTGGGCGATTTCCAGAACCGACAGACCCAGCGGGGCCGCGACCTCGCGGCGGGTGCCGTCACGCTCGATGAATACGATATGCGCCATTTTTCCATCCTGCCTGTGCTACGCGCCCTTCATCCCGACGAAGGGCTACCTGCCGCGCGGCATCGTGCCACTGCCTGGCACAGGATCCCCGCCGCGCGATCCACATCGGCGGCTGAGGTATAGCGTCCGACGGCCAGACGCAAGCCTTGTGCCGCCCGCGATGCGTCAAGACCCATGGCCGTCAGCACGTAGGAGGGCACCACCTCGGCCGAGGAACAGGCCGAGCCGGTGGACAGGCAGAGCCCCGGCACGGCGGCCAGCAGGTCCACCGCCCGCACCCCCTCGAAACGCAGGTTGAGGTTTCCGGCCAGCCGCCCCGTCATGCCGCCATGCACATGCACGCCGCCACACCCGGCCCGTAATGCCGCGAGCAGCCGGTCGCGCAACTGGGCGACACGCGCGCGCTCCGCCGCCCCTTCGGCGCGCGCGATGCGGCAGGCGGCGCCGAAACCGATGACCAGCGGCGCGGGCAGCGTGCCCGAACGCAGGCCACGCTCCTGCCCACCACCGGAAAACAGCGGCGCCAGGCGCACCCGTGGCCTGCGGCGGACATAAAGCGCGCCAATTCCCTTCGGCCCATACAGCTTGTGCGCGGAGACCGACGCCAGATCGAGATCCCACGCCCGCACGTCCACATCCACCTTGCCCGCCGCCTGCGCCAGATCGCTGTGCAGCAACGCGCCCGCACCGCGCACCAGTGGCGCGAGCGCGGCCAGATCCTGCAACACCCCGGTTTCGTTATTGGCGGCCATGATGCTGACCAGCAGGGTCGGCACCTCCAGCGCGCGGGCCAGCACGTCCGGGTCCAGCGTGCCATCGGGGCGGACGGGCAGGATGACCGGCTCACAGCCCTCGCGGCCAAGATCGCGCACGGATTCCAGCACGCATTTATGCTCGGTCGCCACGGTTATCACCCGCGCGCGCGCATCACCGCGTTCGCGCAGGTGACGGACCGCCCCCTTGATGGCGAGGTTGTTGGCCTCCGTCGCACCTGATGTGAACACGACCTCACGGGCCTGCGCGCCCAGCAGGGCGGCGACATCGGCACGGGCCTGTTCCACCGCGTCATGCGCCGCGCGCCCGGCGGCATGGTCAAGGCTGTGCGGGTTGGCGAAGTGCTGCGTGAACCACGGCAGCATCTCCGCCACCACGCGGGGATCGCACGGGGTTGTCGCCTGATAATCCAGATAGATCAGCTCACCTGCGTTCATGTCCGGCCCTTCGCCTGTGTGCCAAGCCGCCCGGCCATGGCCGTATAGGCGGCGATGAAGCCCTCGACCTCCGCCCCGGTGACCGACCACGGCAGGGAGACGCGAATGGCGCAACCGGCATCCGCGCCCAGCCCCATGGCCTGGAGCACGTGCGAGCGCGCCACCTTTCCCGATGAACAGGCCGATCCCGCCGATACGCCATACCCCGCCATGTCCAGCGCGATAAGCTGGGTCTGCGCCGCCCGCCCCGGCAGGAGCAGCGCGCTGGTATTGGCAAGGCGCGGCGCATCCGCGCCACAGATCCGCGCCCCCGCAGCCACGGCGGCCGTCTCGATCCGCTCACGCCACGCGCCCAGCCGCCCGGCCTGCGCCTGCATGCCCGCAACGGCCACGCGCGCCGCAGCCGCCATGCCCGCGATGGCGGGGAGCGCGGGCGTGCCCCCGCGCCGCCCCTGTTCCTGCCCCCCGCCCGCCAGGAGGGGGGCAAGGCTGCGAAACCGCCCACCCGCCAGCAACAACGCGCCAGCCCCCTTCGGCCCGCCGAATTTATGGCCCGAAATCGCCACGCTGTCGGCACCCAGTTCCTGCGGCGTGAAGGGGATGCGCCCGGCGGCCTGCACGGCATCGACATGCAAAAGCGCACCATGGTCGCGGCACAGACGCGCTATTTCGGGCAGCGGGTTGATGACCCCGGTCTCGTTATTGGCCAGCATCACACAGACCAGCGCCGGTGTGGCGTCAGCCGCCAGCATGCGCTCCAGCGCCGCGATGTCCACCATCCCCTCCGCCCGCACGGGAATGACGCCCGCCCCGGTGGCGGCGGCGCGCACCGCGTCATGTTCCGTCGCCCCGTACAGGACGCGCCTGCCCCCCGCCTGCGCCCCGATCGCCAGCACGTTGGCTTCCGTGCCGCCGGAGGTGAACACGCAGTTTTCCGCCGTGACACCAAACAGGGCGGCCAGTTCCTCACGCGCGGTTTCAAGAAGCGCGCGGGCGCTCCGCCCCGCACGGTGCACGGAAGCGGGATTGCCCGCCACCTGTGCCGCCTGCGTCATGGCCGCGAGCGCCTCGGGCCGGATCGGCTCGGATGCGTTCGCGTCGAGATAGGTAAAGCGCCCCGGTGGGGTCGCGTGCTGTCCAGCCATATGGGTTACGCCAAGTCCTTTTGCGACGGGAATTACGATTTATCTGGCATTTTGGGAATCCACACCGCTATAAGGCAGCGCAACATAATATTTATTGCAACGTGTTATGGGGGTGGAAACACCCGTGCCCATACCGCTGCCTCAATGTCGCCCGCCCGCTCGCCGGGCATGGCAAGGAGAGCGAACCGACACGATACACCCGGCCCGATGGCGGAAAACCCCTTTGCTCCCACGCCCGGGCCGCGCCAGCTACCGCCATATCTGCCCCCCGCGCAGGGCACGCCTGCCGAAGATGCACTTTTATCTGGTAGGCGTCATACCCATAATAAGGTGGGTTGGCATACTTTCGGGCTGGTGTGCCAGACCGGATCAATTCTATTTTCCGTCATGTTGCCACCGGATGAATACAGGGTAATTCCTGCTCCGCGCACGGATAACTGACGGGTAATGGTGTTTTCTCTGCCTGCCGACCTGACGGGGCATCGCCGGTCGGGCGGGCTGTAACAGCAACTGTTCCCGATGCAATGCCTGGAATGCACGGGGAAACGCAAATGCGGGACACCTATGCCTGAGGTCATGTTTGCCGGCCCTGATGGCCGCCTGGAAGGTCGATACCACCATTCAAGCGCGCCCAACGCGCCGCTTGCGCTGGTGCTTCATCCCCATCCGCTGCACGGCGGGACCATGAATAACCGCATCACCTACGCGATGTATCGCGCGTTCGAGAAAATGGGCTTCTCGGTCATGCGCTACAACTCACGCGGGGTGGGCCGCTCACAGGGGCGCTACGACGGCGGCATTGGCGAGATTTCGGACGCCGCCGCCGCGCTTGACTGGATGCAGATGATCAACCCGAACGCCAGCGGGCTGTGGATCGCGGGGTATTCCTTCGGTGCGTTCGTGGGCATGCAACTGCTCATGCGCCGCCCCGAAATCACCGGCTGGATCAGTGTCGCGCCGCCCGCCAACCATTACGATTTCGGCTTTCTCGCGCCGTGTCCGTGCGGTGGGCTCATGATCGCGGGGGAGAACGACGAACTCGTGCCCGAGCCCGCCATCCGCAAGCTGGTGGACAAGCTGAACACCCAGAAGGGCGTGACGGTGGATTACCGTATCTTCAAGGGGGCCGACCACGTCTTCGCCAACCATGCCGAACAGGTGGCCGAAGCGCTGGAAGACCATGTCAGCACCGTCATGAACCGCAAGGCGCTGGCGCTGGCGGCCGACTGATTTACCACCCCGGCGGGGCCGGACTGTTCCATGAAGTGCCGTGAACATGCTAGAGGCTGGTCCGCACCGGGGCGGCCCGGCCAGCGATGCATCTTACAGCGCGGAACAGATCATGCCCAAGAGTGAATTCCTCCGGGAAGCCGAAGCACGCGGCTTCATATTCCAGTGCACGGACATGGAGGCGCTGGACGCGGCCATGCTGTCCGGGCCGGTGGGGGGGTATATCGGTTTCGACCCCACGGCGGACAGCCTGCATGTGGGCAGCCTGATCCAGATCATGATGCTGCGCCTGCTGCACCGCCATGGCCACCGCGCGGTGGCGCTGGTGGGCGGCGGCACGGCGAAAATCGGCGATCCTTCCTTTCGGGAGGAAGCGCGCAAGCTCATGACGGAAGAAACCATCGCCACCAACCTGCGCGGGGTTGAAGCCTGCCTGCGCCAGTTCCTGCCGCTTGGCGCGGGAGAGAAGGACGCGCTGCTGACCAACAACGCCGACTGGCTGGACAGGCTTTCCTACATCGAGCTGCTGCGCGATGTAGGCATCCATTTTTCCGTCAACCGCATGCTGTCGTTCGACTCGGTGCGCTCGCGCCTTGAACGTGAGCAGGGGCTGACGTTTCTGGAATTCAATTACTCCATCCTCCAGTCCTATGATTTCCGGGAACTGAACAGCCGTCATGGCGTGACGCTGCAGATGGGCGGGTCGGACCAGTGGGGCAATATCGTCTCGGGCATCGATCTTGTCCGCAGAATGAATGGCGCACAGGTTTTCGGGCTGACAACGCCCCTGCTGACCACAAGTTCCGGGGCCAAGATGGGCAAGACGGCGCAGGGCGCGGTCTGGCTTTCGCCGCTGCGCCTGCCGGTGTTCGATTACTGGCAGTTCTGGCGCAATGTGGAGGATGCGGATGTGGGCCGCTTCCTCAAGCTGTTCACCGACCTGCCGGTTGCGGAATGCGACCGCCTTGCCGCCCTGGGTGGTGCTGAAATCAACGAGGCGAAGAAAGTCCTCGCCACCGAGGCCACGGCCCTGTGCCATGGCCGCGCCGCCGCCGAGGCCGCCGCCGAAGCCGCGCGCCGCACATTCGAGGAAGGGGCCGTGACCGCCGCCGCCCTGCCCGCCGTCACCCTGCCCGCCGCGCTGCTGACCGAGGGGCTGCCCGCCTTCCGCCTGTTCGTGGAGGCCGGTTTCGCCGCCAGTAACGGCGAGGCCCGCCGCCTGATCCGTGGCGGCGGCGCGCGGGTGAATGACGTGGTCATAACCGATGAGGCGCAATCCATATCCGATACGGACCTGCTGGATGGCGCGGTCAAGCTCTCCGCCGGGCGCAAGCGGCACATCCTGGTCCGTCCGGTCTGATCCCATGCCGGACCGGCGCGCGGGGCAGGCACCGGCACGGCAGGGGGACCTGTTCGCACCACCTCCCCGACAGCCTGTAACGCCACCCGAACCGCCCCCGGTCGCGCCCGAGCTGTGGACCCGGCTGGCGGGGTCGCGGTTTCGCGCGCGCTTCCATCTGGGCAAGGCGGAGCACGCCTATCTGGCCAGTCGCGGCATGGCCGAAGTCATGGCCCATGCGGCCACCTTCATCACGACCCGCCTGGCCCCCGCCCACCCCGCCCGCGATGGCAGGCAGACGCCGTGGCGCGGGCACCCGGTTTTCATAGCCCAGCACGCAACCGGCACCTGCTGCCGGGGCTGCGTGGCCAAATGGCACGCCATACCGGCGGGCCAGCCGCTCGATGCCGGGCAGCAGGCCTATCTCCTCGCGGTCATACGGGAGTGGCTGCGCCGCGATCAGGCGCGGACGGCCCCAGAATCGCCCGGACCTGCCCGTCGCTGACCCAGCACGGGTAGGACCGGGGCATGCACGCCCCGCCACCCTGTCCGCCACCGGGCGCATCGGCCTGCCCGTCGGGGCCGAAGCTCCACATATGCTGGGGGCAGACAATCCGGCCCTTCACCACGTACCCGGCCGAAAGGCGGGCATTCCCATGCGGACAGCGGTCATCCAGCACGGCGGGCCGGTCATCAGCCCCCACCCACACCACCAGCGCGCGCCCGGCGCACATCACGCGCAGCGGCGCCGCGCGGGCGGCGGACAGCGCGCACAGGGCATGGGAACCCGGCACCGTCTGCTTCATTAAGTGCATGCCTCCGCTGGTTTTCCGATAGCATCTTACGCGCGATGGGCGTGTCGTCTATCGTGTTGCCACGCTACAGGCACGCGGCACGTCGCCCGCCAATAACAGGATTTGATGACGCATGGTTCTCTCCCCCCGGCATGAACAGCTTCTGGACCGCCTGGCTGAGGTCGCGGTCCGTATCGGCCTGAACATCGCGCACGGGCAACAGCTTCTTGTCACCGCGCCGCTGGAGGCCGTGCCGCTGGTGCGCCGGATTACCGAACATGCCTACAGGGCCGGAGCCGCGCTGGTCACGCCGTTCTATTCCGATGACGTGGCCACGCTCGCCCGCTTCCATTACGCCGCCGATGACACGCTGGACGCCGCCGCCGACTGGCTGCACGAAGGCATGGCCAATGCCTACCGCAAGGGGGCCGCGCGCATGGCGATTACCGGCGGCAACCCCGTGCTGCTGGCCAAGGAGAACCCCGAGCGCGTGTCCCGCGTGTCCCGCGCCGCCTCCCGCGCGGGGCGGCCCGCCATGGAACTGATCACGCGCTTTGCCGTCAACTGGAACATCGTGGCCTTCGCCACCCCCGCATGGGCGATGCAGGTCTTTCCCGACCTGTCGGAAGAAGAGGCGGTCAGCCGCCTGTGGGATGCGATCTTCCAGGCCTCGCGCGTGACGGTGGATGACCCGGTGGCGGAATGGAAGGCCCATAACGCCTATCTCGGCCGCCGCACGGCATGGCTCAACGCGCGGCGCTTCGCGGCGCTGCATTTCAGCGGGCCGGATACGGACCTGACCGTGGGGCTGGCCGATGGCCATTCCTGGGCCGGGGGGGCGGAACCGGCGGGCAACGGCATTGTCTGCAACCCCAACATCCCGACCGAGGAAGTGTTCACCACCCCCCATGCGCGCAAGGTGAGCGGGCATGTCCGCGCGACCAAGCCGCTGTTCCACCAGGGCACGCTGATTGACGATATCCGCGTACGTTTCGAGGAAGGCCGCATTGTCGAGGCCCACGCCAGCACCGGGCAGGCAGTGCTGGAGCGCATTCTCGATACCGATGACGGCGCGCGCAGGCTGGGTGAGGTGGCGCTGGTGCCCGCGTCCTCCCCCATTTCACAAAGTGGCATCCTGTTCCGCAACACCCTGTTCGACGAGAACGCATCCAGCCATATCGCACTGGGCCAGTCCTACGCCAAATGCATGTGCGATACCGAAAACCTGACCGAAGCCCAACTGACCCGCCAGGGCGCGAATACCAGTTTCATCCATATTGACTGGATGATCGGGTCCAGCAAAATCGACGTTGACGCCATCAACCACGATGGCAGCCGCGAACCCCTGATGAGACAGGGCGAATGGAGCAACCAGCCATGACCTATCCTTCCATCCGTAAAACGCTGCTGGCCACCGCCTGCGCCCTGGCCGTGACCCACCTGCCCGCCGGCATGCGCCACGCCGCGGCCCAGCAGGCCGGTCCCGGGCAGATCGGCCCCCAGCAACAGGCCGGACCCGGGCAGGCCAACAACGTGCAGCAGCTTACCCCGGAGCAGGAAGCCGCACTCAACCGCGATGTGGAGACCGTGGCGCGCTACAAACTGCCGAACAATTTTTTCGCACGCATGCTGCCCGTCATCCAGCAGATCAAGCTCGCGCATATCTCGCCCCCGGATACGCCGAGCATGACGCTGGAAGAAACCATCAGCCGCACGCAGGCGATGCCCCAGCTCCAGCCGATCCTCCAGCGCAACCGCATGTCCCCGCGTGAGTTCGTCATGAACATCACCACCTTTGGCATGACGCAGGCCGTCATCATGCATCCGCCGCAGGACGGCAATGACATGCCGCCGCTCAACCCCGATAACGTCGCCCTGCTCAAGGCCCACCCCGCCGAGGTCCAGGCCCTGATCCAGGCCATGGGCGGCAATGAACAGCAGGGCCAGCAGCGTTAGGGGCGTCTGCCCCCCGCAAATCATGGGAAAATGTCTGGTGAAGCTTTTTCCGGGAAGCGTCAGGTAGCGGCCCGGGCCGGTGTAAGCAGGCCGAGCGTGCGCGCCAGCACCATGGCCTGCGTGTAACATGCGCAGGCACGTCTCCGCCCCGCCTGCCCCATCCGCTGGCGTAGCGCCGCATCGCGCGCCAGCGCCCCAAGCGCGCGGGCAAGGGCGCGGACATCGCCCGGCGGGACCAGCAGCCCCGTCCGGCCCGCCACCACCTGCTCACGCGGGCCGGAAATATCGCTGGCCACGACAGGCAGGCCGCACAGCATGGCCTCGACCACGCTCATCGGCAGGCCCTCGAAAGAACTGGGCAGCACGAAAATATCCGCCGCCGCCATAAGCTCCGCCACATCTTCCCGATAGCCCAGGAAAACAAGGCGCGATCCCAGATCACGCGCGGCCTGGCGGAAACAGGCGCCAAGATCCGCCCCCCGGTCGCTGGGCAGGCGTTCGCCCACCACCCACAGAACCGCGTTCGGGGGCAGTTGCCGCATGGCCGCCAGCAGTTCGGGATACCCCTTGGCGCGCACCAGACGGGATACGGCAAGGACGACAACCTGCCCTTCCCCCACACCCAGTTCCCGGCGCAGGCCAGCGCGCCGCGCCGGCATGGGGTGGAAAACATCCGGGTCGCGCCCGTTGCCGATGGCAGTGGCCCCCCGGTGGATGCCCAGCCGCCGGGCATCGCGGGCCTCGGCTTCCGATACGGTCATGTAGATATCGGTCACGCGCCCCGCCAGCCATTCCAGCATGAGGGCGATGCCCCGCCGCAGCCATGATCCCGGCTGGTTGAACAGGAAGCCATGGCCGGTATAGGCAATGCAGGGCACACCGCACCACCAGGCGGCGAACCGCGCCAGCAGCCCGCTTATGGGCATATGCGCATGAACCATATCGGGCCTTTCCGCCCGGATCAGCCGCACCAGCGCCCGCCATGCCCGCCATTGCGCCACCGGCGACAGCGTGCGCGACATGGGCACGGCCACGACACGCAGGCCCTGCGTGCGCACCGGATCCAGCAGCGGGCCTTCGGCACAGGCGCCCACCACATCATGACCCTGCGCCCGCAGCGCCACCATCAGGGGAAAGAGAAACTGCCGCAGCGAGAAGTCAACATTCGTGACTTCGAGGATCTTCATGTCAGCAGCAGGATTTTTTCGCGCTGGAGCGCCCAGCGCACCACCTGCCGCACCATGCCCGGCCCCGCTTCGGGCAGGCCCGCGCCGCCGGATGCGCCCCCGCCGACCCGGGCGGCGTCCCGCCGGGCGGCTTCATGCTCCACCGTCCCGGCTTCCCCCGCCAGCCGCGTGGCCGGGTCCACCCGCACGACCAGTTGCAGGCTGGCGCGCGGGCTCTGGCCGCCGCAATAGACGCTCTCCTCGATCGCGACAACGCCACCCGCCGCACGAAAGCGCCAGTGCTGCTCCCCCGCGCCCAGCAGGACCGAGCCATCGCGCGCATCCACCGCCGTGACCGACGGGTGCAGGTGCAGGCGCAGCACGAAGGCAAGCGCGCGCTCACCCTCCACCGTTTCCTCGCCGCGCAGCACCTCGCCATCCGCGCCCAGATAAAGCCTGCGGTAGCAGGTCGCCCCGGCGGAAGCATGATAGCCATCATGCGACAGGGTGACCCAGTGCGCGCCTTCCGCCACCGCATGGTCCACGCCCACATGCGTGGGGCGGCGCGCCACCGTGCCGTCATCCGCGAATTCGGAGGAGGACATCTCCTCCACCACCACGACGGAGTGCGCCGCCGTCTGCCGCAGGGCGTCTTTCCACGCGGGCAGCACGCCGCCGCCGCAATTGACGATCAGGCGCTGGCGGGCGCACGAAAACTCGAACGACAGGGTGCCCGCATGGGCATTGCGGTCAAAGCCCGCGGGGGCCGGAATACCCGCATCGACCAAAAGCAGCGACCGGGCCGCCTGCATGCGCACGAAACCGCCATCGGGCATGCTGTGCGCCACGACCCGCGTGCGCGTGGCCTGTGACAGCACCATCTCGATCAGCGCGGCGTTGCGTTCATGGCTGCCATTGAACAGGGCAAGCCCGCCGTCGCCATGGCGCATGGCGCGCAGCACCGGGCTCATCTTGTCCAGCGCGAGGGCGACCGAATGCGGCAGGGCATGCTGCACCGCCTGCATCATGGCCCGCATCTCCGCCAGTTCGCGCAGGGCGCGCAACTGCACTTCGGGGCTGCGCTCGACATGCCAGCCATCGGGCAGGATCTGGCTTTCCACCTCCGCGTCGATATAGCGGCGGTAGCGGGCCAGCAGCCCGGTATATTCCGGCATGGCGACCGCCACGGCCAGCAGGCCCTTCAGGGCGGCGAGAGACTGCCACCCGTGCCGTTCGGGCGGCATGATGGCGGCGATGGTGCGCCCCTCCACCAGCAGGCGGGCCATGAGACGCTGGCGAAAGGAATCACTGGCGGAGGCGGCGAAGAAATCATAATGCCCCAGCCACGCCGAAACCCGCGCGCCGATCACCCCGCATTCGAAGGCTGCGGGATGCTGGGCGGGATGGTGCAGCCAGTCATCCACCAGCGCGCGCGCCTTCAGCCGCGCGGCATCGGTGCCCACCGCGCGCAGATCGCGCAGCCAGCGAAACCCCAGCAGTCCCTCGCGGAAGGCGGGCTCGAATTCCGGCGCGTCCCACCGCCCCGGCCCCACGGGATGGGTGTAGCCCGCCCATGTCAGGCTGCCGCGCGTAAGCTGCGCCCCCGCGACCGGATCGCCCGGCCACAGGTCGCGCATGGTATGAACGGGCGCGGCGGGCAGGCGCTTGCCGCCACCGAACAGGGACAGGCGTGCAAACGACAGACGCGCGCCACGCGTCATACGCTTCAACGTCATGAACTCTTACCCCCGTGGAGTAGCGGGCGGCGTTCCCTCACGCCGGGCCGTGCGCTCCACTGCGCAGGCCCGCGATCGCGGCGGCGTAATCATCCTGCCCGTACACCGACGTGCCCGCGATCAGCACATCGGCCCCCGCGGCAACCGCCAGCGGCGCGGTATGCGTCGTGATCCCGCCATCGACGCCGATGCGGATATCGCGCCCCGTCGCATCCGCCATGCGGCGCAGGGTCTCGATCTTGCGCAACTGGCTGGTCAGGAATTTCTGGCCGCCGAAGCCGGGGTTGACCGTCATCACAAGGATCATGTCCACCAGATCCAGCACCTCGCCCACGGCTTCGGGCGGGGTGGCGGGGCAGATCGCCACACCGGGCTTCACCCCGCTGTTGCGCACATGCTGGAGCGAGCGGTGGGTGTGAGGCCCCGCCTCCACATGCAGGTGGATATGGTCCGCCCCGGCCTGGGCGAAGGCTTCGATATACGGATCGACCGGCGCGATCATCAGGTGCACGTCAAAGGGCAGGTTCGACTTCGGGCGCAGCGCCTTGATGAGTTGCGTCCCCATGGACAGGTTGGGCACGAAATGCCCGTCCATGACATCCAGATGCAGCCAGTCCGCGCCCGCGTGTTCCACGGCGGCGACTTCCTCCGCCATGCGGGAGAAATCAGCGGACAGGACGCTGGGCGCGATGAGGGGGGTCTTGAGAGCAGCCATGCCTGTTTTTTAACAGCAATCCACGGCTGACGCCAACCTTTCGTAACATCACGCCCCGGCGCGTCACGCCCGGCGGAAACGCGCGGCGAAGAAGCCGTCCATTCCCCCGCGCGCGCCCAGCATGCCCGGATGGGTGCGCAGCCAGCCTTCCTCCGTGCGGGCCTGCGGCAGGAAGGCCAGTTCCCCGGGCGTGAAGGGATCGGGCACAAGGCCCATGGCCGCGGCGGCAAGGGCGCGCTGCTCGCCTTCCTCGGGCTGGAGGGAACACACGGCATAGACCAGCCTGCCGCCGGGGCGCAGCATGTCGCGGGCCGCGGCAAGCAGGCGGTCCTGCCCCTCCGTCATGGTGGCGATGTCGCGCGGGCGCTTGATCCACATGGCATCGGGATGGCGGCGGATGGTGCCCGTGGCCGAGCAGGGCGCGTCGAGCAGGATGGCGTCCAGCGGCGCATCGGGCCGCCACTGCGCCGCGTCCGCCTGGATCACATGTACGCCATCCAGCCCCAGCCGCGCCAGATTCGCGCGCAGGCGCTCGATGCGCCGGCCCTCGCGCTCAATGGCGAAGACCTCCGCCCCCGCGCAGGCGAGCTGGGCGGTCTTGCCGCCCGGGGCGGCGCACAGATCCGCCACGCGCTCGCCCTGCCGCACGTTCAGCAGCCGCGCGGGCAGGGTGGCCGCCATGTCCTGCACCCAGAACGCGCCACCGCCGAAACCGGGTAGTTCGGTCACCTTGACCGTGCCCGGGGCGAAGCGCACGCTGCCATTGGGCATGACTTCGCCACCCGGCGGGGCCGTGTCACCTGGGCGGATGGTCAGGTCAAGCGGCGGTTCATGGCCCAGTGTGCTGGCGATGGGACGCGCCAGCCGGCCCCATGACTGCCACAGCCACGGCGGCACATCGAGCCGGGGCTGGTCCAGCCCCTCCAGCGCCTGCGCGCCCTCCGCCGCGACACGGCGCAGCACCGCGTTGACCAGCCCCGCGAACGGCACCAGCCCGCGCCTGCGCGCCAGCGCGACGGAGGTGGCCACCGCGGCATGGGGCGGCGTGTCAAGGAACAAAAGCTGTATCACCCCGATCAGCAGCACCACGCGCACCGGCTCGGGCGGTTCGCGCTTGAGGAACGGGGCGAGGATTTCATTGGCCGTGCCCATATGGCGCAGCACGGTGGCGGCCAGCCTGTGGGCGGCGGCGCGATCGCGCGGTTCGGCGGTGCGGGCGGCGGCAGAGTGTTCGAGCGAGGTGTCGAGCATGCGGCGATGGACGATCACGCCCTCGACGATATCAAAGGCGATGTCGCGCGTGGGGTCGGGTGCGACCCTGCCCCCACGCCGGTCGGGACGGCCTGCGCCGGGGCTGCGGCCAGGGCGGCGACCGGGGGGACGGGACGGGGAGGACGAGGGAGGCTTCATGTAATCCTGACCTGAAAGCTGCGACACGCGGGGGCTTGACCGGGGAGGTATTCAGGCCAAGCCTAGAGCCATGTCAACATCCACATCCATAGCACAGGCGCTGGGCGGCATCCGCGCCCGTATCGCGACCGCCGCGCGGGCGGCGGGCCGCGACCCTTCCGGCGTGGAGCTGGTCGCCGTTTCCAAGTTCCATCCCCAGGGCAGCGTCATCGCGGCGCTGGAGGCGGGGCAGCGCGTATTCGGGGAAAACCGGGTGCAGGAAGCGGCGGCCAAATTCCCCGCCCTGCGCGCGCGCTGGCCGGATCTGCGGCTGCACATCATCGGCGGGTTGCAGACCAACAAGGCAGCAGAGGCGGTCAGGATAGCGGACATGATCGAAAGCCTCGACCGGCCCGCCCTGTCGGACGCGCTCGCGCGCGCGGCGGAGCGGGCGGGCAGGCTCCCGGACCTGCTGGTGCAGGTCAACACCGGCGATGAAACCCAGAAATCCGGCGTGAGGCTGGAAGACGCCGATGAGTTCATCGACCACAGCCGCGCCCGCTTTGGCGCGGCCGTGAAGGGGCTGATGTGCATCCCGCCGCATGACCAGGATCCGGCGCCGCATTTTCGCCTGCTGGCCGACATGGCAGCGCGGCACGGGCTGCCGGTGGTGTCCATGGGCATGTCGGCCGATTTCGAGCGCGCCATCGCCTGTGGCGCCACGCTGGTGCGGGTGGGCAGCGCGATTTTCGGGGCGCGGCCCGCGCACCCCTGAATCCGGGGGAATGGCACCTGAGCGGACAGGGGCCTTGCTGCGCATGGGGCGAGACGGTAATGCGAAACTATCCGGTCGCGATCCCATGCCGGTTTTCTGTCTTTATTGCCGCGGAGCCGTCACGACATGACGCAACCCACGGGGCCTGCTGCCCCCGGACCCCAGACGACGCCCGCTGGCGGTGATCATGCCGCCAGCGCCGCCAACACTCCGGCGCCGTCCCAGATTACCGAATATGGCGCCGACCAGCACGAACACGCCGCCAATCCGGTCGGTTTCGCCGCCCTGCTGGGCGTTCTGGGCGTGGTGTTCGGTGATATCGGCACAAGCCCGATCTACGCCCTGCGTTCGACCATCATGGTCGTCTCGCAGCACCACAGGATCGAACCGTGGGAAGTGCTGGGCGTTCTCAGCCTGATCATCTGGTCGCTGTTCCTGATCGTTACGGTGAAATACGTCATCCTGATCATGCGCGCCGACCATAATGGCGAAGGCGGGATCATTTCGCTCATGTCCCTCGCCCAGCGCGTGGCGCCCAGCACCCGGCTGCGCATCGCGCTGGGCATGGTGGGAATCGGCGGGGCGTGCCTGTTCTTCGGTGATGGCATGATCACGCCCGCGATTTCCGTCCTGTCCGCGGTGGAAGGGCTGGAGGTCAGCTTCCCCGCCGCGCATGACCTTGTCATTCCCATCGCGCTCATGGTGCTGGTCGGGCTGTTTTCGGTGCAGAGCTACGGCACGGGCAAGGTGGGGGCCATATTCGGGCCGATCATGCTGGTATGGTTCAGCCTGCTGGGCATACTGGGCGGGTTGCAGATCCTGCACCACCCCACCGTGCTGCTGGCCATATCGCCCACCTATGCGGTGCAGTTCATCGTCTATCACGGCTGGCTGTCGTTCATCGCGCTTGGCTCGGTCGTGCTGTCGGTCACGGGGGCGGAGGCGCTTTATGCCGATATGGGGCATTTCGGCCGCCAGCCGATCCGCTATGCATGGCTGTTCTGCGTGCTGCCCTGCCTTGCGCTGAACTATCTGGGCCAGGGCGCGCTGATCATCCATGACCCCGCGGCGCTGGAAAATCCCTTCTTCCTGCTTGGCCCGCACTGGCTGCAGGTGCCGATGATCATCCTGTCCACCATGGCCACGGTCATCGCCAGCCAGGCGGGCATTTCGGGCGGGTTCTCGCTATGCCGCCAGATCATCCAGCTTGGCTACCTGCCGCGCATGCGCGTGACCCACACGAACGCGGAGGAGGAGGGCCAGATCTACCTGCCCGAGTTCAACCGTTTCCTCATGATCGGCGCGCTGCTGCTGGTGCTGAGCTTCCGCAGTTCGGATGCGCTGGCCTCGGCCTACGGTATCGCGGTGACCGGCACCTTCATGTGCACGTGCGTACTGGCGATGGTGGTGTTCCGCAGGCTGTACCACTGGTCACGCCCGGCCGCGATCGCGACGTTCGGGGGCTTTTTCGTGCTCGACAGCACGTTCTTCGCCTCCAACGCGCTCAAGATCCCGCAGGGCGGGTGGGTGCCGGTGCTGCTGGGCATCGTGCTGACACTCATGATGACGACGTGGAAGAAGGGCCGCCAGCTTCTCATGAACCGGCAGAAGCAGGACAGCATGCCGATGAATTCGTTCCTGGCCCGCCTGCCGCAGTCACGCATCATCCGCGTGCCGGGAACCGCCGTTTACATGACCGGCAACCCGGATTTCGTGCCGGCCTGCCTGCTGCATAACCTCAAGCACAACAAGGTCCTGCATGACCATGTGCTGTTCGTGACCGTGCAGACGCTGGACCAGCCCGAAGCCGACCACGGGCACCGCGTGGCGTTGCAGGAAGTGGCGCCGGACATCTACCGCATCATCCTGCGCTACGGCTTCATGGAAATGCCCAACCTGCCCCGCGCGCTGGAGGACCTCAAGGCCAACGGCCTCGATTTCGACGCGCTGCAGGCCTCCTACTTCACCAGCCGTGAGCTGCTGGTCCGTTCCTCCGTGCCCAAGATGTCGCGCTGGCGCATGTCCCTGTTCCTGCTCATGGCGCGCAACGCCACGCCCGCCACGGAATTCTTCCGCATTCCACCCGACCGCGTGGTGGAACTGGGCGTGCGGCTGGCGATCTGACCCGCGTGCGTACGCTCATGGACACGGAAGAACCGCTGGCGCTGTATGTGCACTGGCCGTTCTGCCTGTCCAAATGCCCGTACTGTGATTTCAACAGCCATGTGCGCGATGAAATCCCGCGCGCCCGCTTTGGCGCGGCCCTGCGCCGCGAACTGGCGCATGAAGCCGCGCGCATGGGGGCCACGCGGGCGGAACGCCCCGTGGTGAGTTCGATTTTCTTTGGCGGCGGCACGCCTTCCCTCATGGCGCCGGAAACGGTGGCGGGCCTGATCGCGGATACCCGGACCCTGTTCGGCACCACGGCGGATGTGGAAATCACGCTGGAAGCCAACCCCACCAGCGTGGAGACCGGGCTGCTGCGCGCCTTTCGCGATGCCGGGGTGAACCGCATCTCCATCGGTATCCAGAGCCTTGAGCCCGAGGCCCTGCGCTTTCTGGGCCGCGAGCATGACGCGCGGCAGGCGGTGGCTGCGCTGGAACTGGCGCGCGCGCTGTTCGGGCGTGTCTCGTTCGATCTGATCTACGCGCGGCCGGGACAGGATGCGCAGGCGTGGCGGGCGGAGCTGGAGGCGGGGCAGCGCGTATTCGGGGAAAACCGGGTGCAGGAAGCGGCGGCCAAATTCCCCGCCCTGCGCGCGCGCTGGCCGGATCTGCGGCTGCACATCATCGGCGGGTTGCAGACCAACAAGGCAGCAGAGGCGGTCAGGATAGCGGACATGATCGAAAGCCTCGACCGGCCCGCCCTGTCGGACGCGCTCGCGCGCGCGGCGGAGCGGGCGGGCAGGCTCCCGGACCTGCTGGTGCAGGTCAACACCGGCGATGAAACCCAGAAATCCGGCGTGAGGCTGGAAGACGCCGATGAGTTCATCGACCACAGCCGCGCCCGCTTTGGCGCGGCCGTGAAGGGGCTGATGTGCATCCCGCCGCATGACCAGGATCCGGCGCCGCATTTTCGCCTGCTGGCCGACATGGCAGCGCGGCACGGGCTGCCGGTGGTGTCCATGGGCATGTCGGCCGATTTCGAGCGCGCCATCGCCTGTGGCGCCACGCTGGTGCGGGTGGGCAGCGCGATTTTCGGGGCGCGGCCCGCGCACCCCTGAATCCGGGGGAATGGCACCTGAGCGGACAGGGGCCTTGCTGCGCATGGGGCGAGACGGTAATGCGAAACTATCCGGTCGCGATCCCATGCCGGTTTTCTGTCTTTATTGCCGCGGAGCCGTCACGACATGACGCAACCCACGGGGCCTGCTGCCCCCGGACCCCAGACGACGCCCGCTGGCGGTGATCATGCCGCCAGCGCCGCCAACACTCCGGCGCCGTCCCAGATTACCGAATATGGCGCCGACCAGCACGAACACGCCGCCAATCCGGTCGGTTTCGCCGCCCTGCTGGGCGTTCTGGGCGTGGTGTTCGGTGATATCGGCACAAGCCCGATCTACGCCCTGCGTTCGACCATCATGGTCGTCTCGCAGCACCACAGGATCGAACCGTGGGAAGTGCTGGGCGTTCTCAGCCTGATCATCTGGTCGCTGTTCCTGATCGTTACGGTGAAATACGTCATCCTGATCATGCGCGCCGACCATAATGGCGAAGGCGGGATCATTTCGCTCATGTCCCTCGCCCAGCGCGTGGCGCCCAGCACCCGGCTGCGCATCGCGCTGGGCATGGTGGGAATCGGCGGGGCGTGCCTGTTCTTCGGTGATGGCATGATCACGCCCGCGATTTCCGTCCTGTCCGCGGTGGAAGGGCTGGAGGTCAGCTTCCCCGCCGCGCATGACCTTGTCATTCCCATCGCGCTCATGGTGCTGGTCGGGCTGTTTTCGGTGCAGAGCTACGGCACGGGCAAGGTGGGGGCCATATTCGGGCCGATCATGCTGGTATGGTTCAGCCTGCTGGGCATACTGGGCGGGTTGCAGATCCTGCACCACCCCACCGTGCTGCTGGCCATATCGCCCACCTATGCGGTGCAGTTCATCGTCTATCACGGCTGGCTGTCGTTCATCGCGCTTGGCTCGGTCGTGCTGTCGGTCACGGGGGCGGAGGCGCTTTATGCCGATATGGGGCATTTCGGCCGCCAGCCGATCCGCTATGCATGGCTGTTCTGCGTGCTGCCCTGCCTTGCGCTGAACTATCTGGGCCAGGGCGCGCTGATCATCCATGACCCCGCGGCGCTGGAAAATCCCTTCTTCCTGCTTGGCCCGCACTGGCTGCAGGTGCCGATGATCATCCTGTCCACCATGGCCACGGTCATCGCCAGCCAGGCGGGCATTTCGGGCGGGTTCTCGCTATGCCGCCAGATCATCCAGCTTGGCTACCTGCCGCGCATGCGCGTGACCCACACGAACGCGGAGGAGGAGGGCCAGATCTACCTGCCCGAGTTCAACCGTTTCCTCATGATCGGCGCGCTGCTGCTGGTGCTGAGCTTCCGCAGTTCGGATGCGCTGGCCTCGGCCTACGGTATCGCGGTGACCGGCACCTTCATGTGCACGTGCGTACTGGCGATGGTGGTGTTCCGCAGGCTGTACCACTGGTCACGCCCGGCCGCGATCGCGACGTTCGGGGGCTTTTTCGTGCTCGACAGCACGTTCTTCGCCTCCAACGCGCTCAAGATCCCGCAGGGCGGGTGGGTGCCGGTGCTGCTGGGCATCGTGCTGACACTCATGATGACGACGTGGAAGAAGGGCCGCCAGCTTCTCATGAACCGGCAGAAGCAGGACAGCATGCCGATGAATTCGTTCCTGGCCCGCCTGCCGCAGTCACGCATCATCCGCGTGCCGGGAACCGCCGTTTACATGACCGGCAACCCGGATTTCGTGCCGGCCTGCCTGCTGCATAACCTCAAGCACAACAAGGTCCTGCATGACCATGTGCTGTTCGTGACCGTGCAGACGCTGGACCAGCCCGAAGCCGACCACGGGCACCGCGTGGCGTTGCAGGAAGTGGCGCCGGACATCTACCGCATCATCCTGCGCTACGGCTTCATGGAAATGCCCAACCTGCCCCGCGCGCTGGAGGACCTCAAGGCCAACGGCCTCGATTTCGACGCGCTGCAGGCCTCCTACTTCACCAGCCGTGAGCTGCTGGTCCGTTCCTCCGTGCCCAAGATGTCGCGCTGGCGCATGTCCCTGTTCCTGCTCATGGCGCGCAACGCCACGCCCGCCACGGAATTCTTCCGCATTCCACCCGACCGCGTGGTGGAACTGGGCGTGCGGCTGGCGATCTGACCCGCGTGCGTACGCTCATGGACACGGAAGAACCGCTGGCGCTGTATGTGCACTGGCCGTTCTGCCTGTCCAAATGCCCGTACTGTGATTTCAACAGCCATGTGCGCGATGAAATCCCGCGCGCCCGCTTTGGCGCGGCCCTGCGCCGCGAACTGGCGCATGAAGCCGCGCGCATGGGGGCCACGCGGGCGGAACGCCCCGTGGTGAGTTCGATTTTCTTTGGCGGCGGCACGCCTTCCCTCATGGCGCCGGAAACGGTGGCGGGCCTGATCGCGGATACCCGGACCCTGTTCGGCACCACGGCGGATGTGGAAATCACGCTGGAAGCCAACCCCACCAGCGTGGAGACCGGGCTGCTGCGCGCCTTTCGCGATGCCGGGGTGAACCGCATCTCCATCGGTATCCAGAGCCTTGAGCCCGAGGCCCTGCGCTTTCTGGGCCGCGAGCATGACGCGCGGCAGGCGGTGGCTGCGCTGGAACTGGCGCGCGCGCTGTTCGGGCGTGTCTCGTTCGATCTGATCTACGCGCGGCCGGGACAGGATGCGCAGGCGTGGCGGGCGGAGCTGGAGGCGGCGCTGGCGCTGGTGTCCGACCATCTCTCGCTCTACCAGTTGACCATCGAGCCGGGCACCCGTTTTGAAAGCCTGTACCGTCAGGGCCGCTTCCGCCTGCCCGAGGGCGATGACGCCGCCAGACTGTATGACCTGACCGCCGAGGTCGCCGCCCGGCATGGGCTGTACGGCTACGAAATCTCGAACTATGCCCGCCCCGGCGCTGAAAGCCGCCATAACCTGACTTACTGGCGCTATGGCGACTATCTGGGCATTGGCCCCGGCGCGCATGGGCGGCTGACCCGCAATGGCGTGACCGCCGCGACCCGCCGCCACCGCGCACCCGAACCCTGGGCCGAACGCGTGGAGCGCACTGGCACCGGCGGCCACCCCGAGGAAATGCTGGATAACCGCGACCGCGCGCGTGAGATGCTGCTGATGGGCCTGCGCCTGGCGGAAGGGATATCGACCACCCGCTTTACCCACCGCACCGGCATGACCGTGCCGGATGCGACCGATCCCGACATCATGCGCGCCGCCGTGGCGGAAGGCTACCTAACCCATGATCCGCTCCGCCACACCCTGGCCGCCACGCCAGCGGGGCGGCTGCGGCTGGAAAGCCTGCTTGCCGCGCTGGTGCTTTAAGAAATTTGGCCATACGATGGCGTCCATGCATCCACGGCAAGGAGTTCGCCGCGTGTTTTCCTTCCTCCAGTCCCGTTCCGCCCGGCTTGCCACCTGCGCCGCCGCCTTCATGCTCATGGCCACGACCACCCATGCCGCGCCCGCCCCCGCGACGGACGACGCCCCGGAACTGGTGATTGCGGATAACGATTACCTTGGCCCCGGCGGATCGGACCAGCTTTCCACCATTCCGCTCCTGTTCAACCCGCATGTGCGCGTGCTGGGCCTGACGGTGGTGAGCGGCGACGGATGGGAAAACGCCGAATCCGCGCATCTGCGCCGCCTGCTGGAAATCGTGGGCCGGACGGATGTGCCCGTGGCCGATGGCGCGGTCTATCCGCTGGTCAACACGAAGGCGGACATGAAGGTGCATGAACAGCAGTTCGGCACCATCCCGTGGAAAGGCGCATGGGGTGGCCTTGGCTCCATCGACAAGGCCCCGGATCTCCAGCCCCCCGTTCCGGCCCTGAAGGAAGGAGCGCCCCATCTTGCCCCCGTGGCGCAGAGTGCGGCGCAGTTCCTGATCGAGCAGGTCCACGCCCACCCCCACGCGGTCACCATCGTCGCGGCCGGGCCGCTGACCAATATCGCGCTGGCCATCCGGCAGGATCCGACTTTTGCCGAAACGGCGAAGCAGCTTGTCTTCATGGGCGGCATGCTGGACACGAGCATGGCCTCCATTACCGGCAACGCGGATTTCGCGTCCGATTTCAACATGATATTCGACCCCGAAGCCGCGCACATCACCCTGACCGCCCCATGGAAAGCCATTACGGTGGTGGGCAGCGTGTCGAACGACCTCATGCTGTCGCGCCCGTATCTGGACCAGATCACCAGCAGGAAGACACCGCTGACCGCCTATATGGAAAAATATTACGACCCCCTGCCCCTGTGGGATGAACTGACCAGCGCCGTCGCGGTCGATCCCACGCTGGTCACGGCGGCGGTGGATGCACGGATGGATATAGATACCAGCCGTGGCCCGCATTATGGCCATGCCTTCGTGGTGCCCGACGCGCTCGCGCCGCACGACAGCCCGATGCGCCGGGTCCATATCGTCCGCTCCGTTGACAGCCAGCGCTTCCGGGACGTGTTCATGCATGAAGCCTGGACAGACCTGCCCGCGCACGGGCGCTAACGGCGGAAAGGCACGTCGCATGCTTCATATGGTCAAGCTGGCGGTTGGCATCCAGTCGATCGAGGATCTGGCCCTGCGCCAGTCCCTCCAGACCCCGCCGGTTGACGATCTTGACGGTACGGACCCCACGGGCATGCCGTGGTTCCGCACCCGCATGTATCCACGCCGCGCGGCCGAGATGGTGGATGGCGGGTCGATCTACCGCGTCATTTCCGGCCGGATCCTGTGCCGCCAGCGCATTACCGCCATCCGGCCCGACACGCGTGAGGATGGCACCGCCTGTGCGCTGGTCATGATGGCGCCCGAGATCATTCCCGTCAGCCCGCGCGCCATGCGCCCGTTCCAGGGCTGGCGCTACCTCCGCCCCGAGGACGCGCCGCCGGACCTGCGCGCCCACGACCATACCGGCGACGTACTGCCCGAAGCCCTGCGTAACGAACTGGCTGAACTGTGCCTGATCTGACCGTGCCGGGCACGCTGGCCGCGCCATCCCTGCGCGGTGTGATGCGGCTTGTGCTGCTGGGCATGGTGGGGCTGGGTCTGGCCGCCTGCGCCAGTTCGGGCGGCTCGCGCTACGGCAATTATTATGAAGGCAGGGAAGCCTACCGGCCGCCGGGCCCGCCCTCCGACCCGTGGCAGCCCTATATTGTTGATGCCTCCAGCAGGTTTTCCGTCCCGCAGGACTGGATCCGCGCCGTGATCCAGAAGGAATCCGGCGGGCATGAATATATCGGCGGCCACCTGACGCGCTCGGCCAGCGGGGCGATCGGGCTCATGCAGCTCATGCCGCCCACCTATGCCGACATGCAGCGCCGCAACCATCTGGGTTCCGACCCGTATGACCCGCATAACAACATTCTGGCGGGGACCGCCTATATCCGTATCCTGTACGGCCTGTATGGCGCGCCCGGCTTTCTGGCCGCCTATAACGCGGGCACCCAGCGCCTGAACGACTACCTGGAAAACGGGCGCCCGCTGCCCAGCCAGACGGTGCGCTACCTGCGCATCATCACGCCCAACCTGGGCAACGAGATCGCCCTGAGTGGGCCACTGGCGGTTTACGGCAGTTCATCCCAGCCCGTCACGGCCACGCCGGTCGCGCTGGCGCAGGGTGGCAGCCGCAGCGCCCCGCGTGACCATACCTATGTGCAGTACGCCACGCTCAATCCCCCCGCCCCCGTGCAGCACCGCACGGCCTGCGTGCAGGACGCCAACCTGGCCTACGACCCCGCCAGCGCCACCTGCCATACCGATACCCGCAGCCCCCCACCCGTTCCCACTACCGGGGTGGATTATGGGGCGTGGATGGTGCAGGTGGGCGCGTTCTCGGCTGAAGGGCAGGCCCGGTTCGCCACCACCATGGCGCGGCAGGGTGATTTTTCCGTTCTTCAGGGCGCGCGCAGCATGGTCATTCCGGTGCCCCGGCCAGCAGGCGGCACGATCTACCGGGCGCGCCTGGCCGGGCTGTCACAGGTCGCGGCCCTGACGGCCTGCACCACGCTCAAGAACCAGGGGCTGCCGTGCACCGTTATCCGGCCGGGGCAGTAAAGCCGCCTCATTCAGCGGTGGCGACAGGTATCGGCGCGGCCTCCAGCGCGCCGGACACATGCAGCGCGGGCAGGTGGATGCCCGCGTGGCGCACCAGCATGACGGATGAAAACCCGAGCGACAGCGTATAATCCCCCGCCGCCACGGCCCAGTTGCCGCCCGCCGGATCCCACTGGCCCAGCAGGCGCAGGCTGACCGGCACAACCAGCCTGACCGTATGTCCCGGCGCGAGCGTGATGCTGCGCCATGCCGCCAGCCGCCGCGACAGGCCGGGCTGGTCGGGCGGCGGATCGACATAAAGCTGCGGCACGGCGCGCACCGGCACGCCGCCGGGATTGGTGACGGAGAAGCTGGCGGTAAGACGCCCCCCCTCCCGCGTGAGGCGCAGGTCATTCAGCGTGATACGCGCATGCGTGGACAGGCCATACCCGAATGGGAAAAGCGGCACGATATGCGCCCCCGCAAATGCCCGGTAATCCGCATCCGCCAGGCCGGGGGGATAGAAACCGCCGGTCAGGGTCACGGGCAGGTGGCCGGAGAATTCCTGCTGCCCTACCAGCAGGGCGGCAAGGGGCTGGGCGTATTCATCGCGCCAGGCCCATGCCTGCACCACGCTGTCCACCATGTCGAGCCAGGGCATCTGCCGGTCGGGGTCGTCCGCCCCCAGCACCACGGCCACATGCCCCCCCAGATCGGCCAGCGACGTAATCAGCCGGTTATCATCGTTGCTGCTGCTCAGCACCAGTATGCGCGCGGCCTGCGCCGCCGCGGGCGGCAGGGTTCCCGGCGCGCCCGCGCCATCCGCCAGCGGGATCAGGCTAACCCCCAGCCCCGCATGGCGCAGCGCATCCGCCAGCCGCCCGGCGGCGGGTGCCATGGCGGGGCGGGCCAGCAGCAGCACCGGGCCGAGGGCGGGATCAAGCGGCAGCACCCGGTTCTCGTTCTGGAGCAGGACCGCGCCCTCGGCCTCCACATCGCCCACCAGCGTATCGGTCGGGGACGGCTCCACCGTGGCGCGCGTGCTGGCGAATGGCGGCGGATGGTCGATACTGCCCGCCATGTAGAACGAGGCGAGGATATGCGCGGCCATGGCCTGCACCCGCGCGGGTTTCACGCTGCCCTCACGCACCGCCTGGCGCAGGCTGGCCCCCAGCACGTCGCGCCCGTTCTCACCCACGCCGACCTGTTCCATGTCCACGCCCGCGCCAACAGCCGCCATGGCGGGCGCGGCCCCGTTTCCCGCCGCCTGCCCCGCGCCGCCGGGCAGCGCCATGACCATGCCGGGGAAGCGCCAGCCGTCATGCACCATCTGTTCCAGTCCCGTCACGGTCTCGCACGCGGCCATGCCCCCACACAGTATGGCCCCGCCATGGGCGGTTTCCAGCGCCACGGCCACCCCCAGCAGGCTACCCGCCACCAGTTGGGTCGCGGGCACCTGCCGGGTGCGCTCGGGCAGCGCGCCATCG
This sequence comes from Komagataeibacter sp. FNDCR2, assembly GCF_021295395.1. Classification (NCBI taxonomy): domain Bacteria; kingdom Pseudomonadati; phylum Pseudomonadota; class Alphaproteobacteria; order Acetobacterales; family Acetobacteraceae; genus Komagataeibacter; species Komagataeibacter sp. FNDCR2. Next base: position 2,444,077 of record NZ_JAIWOU010000001.1, on the reverse strand, counting down.
GCGCGGGCCTGCTCCTCCCCCACCACGGAACCGAACACGGGCAGCACATGCCCCGAAAGCAGACCCGCGCCGATCATGCCTGCCGTAGCGCCCGCCAGCATCTGGTCCTCCCCCGCCTGGAGGCGGCCCGAAGGCAGCAGGTCGACACCGCCCACGCGCAGCACGGCGCGGCCATGCCGCCACTCGCCACGCGCCCGCGCCACGCCCGCGCGGCGGGCCAGTTCGGGATCCCACGTCGCGGCCAGCGCCAGCCACGGCAGCATGGGGCAGGGATTGCCATCGGCGGGCTGGGCCATGGTGGAGAAATCCGGCATGCGCAGGACCGGCAGCCCCAGCCGCGGCACGCCCGGCCAGGCGAGCAGGCCGGTCGTATCCGCCGCCGCCCCCACGCCGGGACGGGCCTGCACGACGGCCTGCTGTTCCACCGGCTGCATGCGCGCCGCCATTTCCGCGCCATGGCCCGTGCCCGTACCGCCCCCCGCCAGCGCCGCCGCGCATGACGGCGTGACATTGCCCCCCAGCCACAGCATGCCCCACCCGAACAGCGCGGCTCCGTACCATCTGGCTGAGTGTCTCATCATGTCCCATCAGCAGTGAAAGGCTACGCCATTTTTGCGCCCAAATGGGCGGATTGTCACGCAGGCAGGGGTAAAGTGCCCGTGCGACTTGGCGGGACTGGCGGGGCGCGATATGAAGACAGGGACAATGCGACAGGCCACCACGCCGCCCGCCCGGCTTACCCCGGCGGGAACGGCGCGGGGCCGGATCACCACATGCGGGGGCCATCCCCGGCGTCCACAGAGGCATCATGACCCTTCGCCCGTTCCATTCCGCCCCCTCCGCCCCATCGGGCCGCCGCCTGCGGCCGTGCGTGGCCCTGCCTGCCCTGCTGGCCGCCTCCCTGCTGGCCGGCTGCGGTTCCGGGCCACATGACAGGAGCGGGCTGGCCATACCGCAAAATCACCTGCTCAAGGAAGATCGCGGGGCCAATGGCGGGTCCACCCCGCTGGAGAGCAACGGCGTCAACGCCTTCCTGTGGCGCGGCGCGCTCGATACCCTGTCGTTCATGCCGTTCGCCTCCGCCGATGCGGTGGCGGGCGTGATCCTGACGGACTGGTACACCCCCCCCGCCACCAAGGATGAACGCTTCAAGATCACCTGCTTCATCCTCTCGCGCAGCCTGCGCTCGGACGCGCTGCGCGTATCGGTGTTCCGTCAGGCGTTCCAGGACAACCAGTGGGTTGATACCCCTGTCGCCGCCAATACCGTATCCGACATCACGGCGCGTATCCTGACGCGCGCGCGCCAGCTCCGGACCGATAGCGGACAGCACTGAGCACGCACGTTTTTCCCCGCCGGGCCGCCGCCTTTCGCGCGGCCCGCGCCTTCCCGCGGGCCATCGCCGCCCGCCACCCGCATACCGAAACCAGAAGAAGATGACCGAAACCAGCACCCCACCGGACAGCGCCACCCCCGCCTATGACTTCCACACGGCAGAACCACAGTGGCAGGAACGCTGGGCGTCTTCGGGCATCTTCAATGTTCCCGACGTGCCGCCCGCCGACCGGCCCAAATACTATGTGCTGGAAATGTTTCCCTACCCGTCGGGCCAGTTGCACATGGGCCATGTGCGCAACTACACGCTGGGGGATGTGGTGGCGCGTTACAAGCGGGCGCGCGGCTTCAGCGTGCTGCACCCGATGGGGTGGGACGCATTTGGCCTGCCAGCGGAAAACGCGGCACGCGAACGCGGCGTGCATCCGGGCAAATGGACGATGGACAACATCGCCGCCATGCGCGCGACGCTCAAGCGGCTTGGCTTCTCGTTCAACTGGGACCGCGAGATCGCGACCTGCCTGCCGGACTATTATGGCAAGCAGCAGAAGCTGTTCGTGGACATGCTCAAAGGCGGCCTGGTCGAACGGCGTGAAAGCTGGGTCAACTGGGATCCCGTGGACCAGACCGTGCTGGCCAATGAACAGGTGGTGGACGGGCGCGGCTGGCGCTCCGGCGCGCTGATCGAACAGAAAAAGCTTTCGCAGTGGTTCCTGCGCATCACCCGTTTCGCGCCGCAACTGCTTGAGGGCCTGTCCACCCTGCCGCGCTGGCCCGAACGGGTGCGCACCATGCAGGAACGCTGGATCGGCCGTTCGGAGGGCGCGCGCGTCCGCTTCGGGCTGCATGAACCCCCCACGGGTTTCGATACCGACCTTGATTCGGTGGAGGTATTCACCACCCGCCCCGATACGCTGTTCGGCATGTCCTTCCTTGCCATCGCGGCCGACCACCCACTCGCGGCCAAGGTCGCGGCCAAAAATGCGGGGGCTGCGGAATTCATTGCCGAATGTCACCGGCTCGGCACATCGGAAGAGGCGATCGAAACCGCTGAAAAGCGCGGATTCGACACGGGGCTGCGCGTGGCGCACCCGTTCATGCCCGACCGCTCGTTCCCGGTCTGGATCGCGAACTTCGTGCTGATGGATTACGGCACGGGCGCGGTGTTCGGCTGCCCCTGCGGCGACCAGCGCGACTTCGACTTCGCGCGCAGGTACAACCTGCCCTTCGCCACGGTCATCCTGCCGCCCGGCGCGGAGGCCGCGACCTTCACCGCCACGGACAAGCCGTATGAGGGACAGGGCACGCTGTTCAATTCGGGTTTTCTGGACGGCCTGGACACCGACGCCGCGAAGAAGGAAGCCATCACCCGGCTGGAGGGCCTGGGGCTTGGCCACGGCGTGGTCAACTGGCGCCTGCGCGACTGGGGCATTTCGCGCCAGCGTTACTGGGGCTGCCCCATTCCCGTCATCCACTGCACCGATTGCGGCGCGCAGCCCGTGCCGGATGACCAGCTTCCCGTCATCCTGCCCGACGACGTGACATTCGACCGCCCCGGCAACCCGCTGGAGCATCACCCGACATGGAAGCATGTCGCCTGCCCGTCCTGCGGCAAACCCGCGCTGCGCGAGACCGATACCTGCGACACCTTCGTGGACAGTTCATGGTATTTCGCCCGCTTCACCGCCCCGCAGGCGGCCACCCCCACCCTGCCCGCCGCCGCCGATGGCTGGCTGCCGGTGGACCAGTATATCGGCGGGATCGAACATGCGATCCTGCACCTGCTCTATGCCCGCTTCTTCACCCGCGCGATGCATGAGACGGGCCACCTGCATGTGGATGAACCCTTTGCCGGGCTGTTCACGCAGGGCATGGTCAACCACGAAAGCTACCGTGACGCCGAAGGCAACTGGCTCTACCCCGAGGAAGTCGAACGCAGGGCCGACAGCGCCACCCGCCGCGACACCGGCGCGCCCGTCACCATCGGGCGGGTGGAAAAAATGTCCAAGTCCAAGCGCAATACGGTCGCGCCCGTCGCCATCATCGAGCGTTTCGGCGCGGATACCGCGCGGTGGTTCGTGCTGTCCGACAGCCCGCCGGAACGCGACATGGAATGGACCGAATCCGGTGTCGCCGCTTCGGCCCGCTTCCTCCAGCGCCTGTTCCGCGTCGTGCGCACCGTGGCCGAACAGACCCCGGCGGCCTGCCCCTGCCCCGAAACGTTCTCCCGCGCGGCGGACGGGCTGCGCCGGACCACGCACCGCGCCACCGCGGCAATCACGGAGGCGCTGGAAGCCTTCAGCGCCAATGTGGCCGTGGCCCGCCTGCATGAACTGACCTCCGCCCTGGCGGATGCCGAGAAGGTGGCGAGGGAAGACGGCATGGCCTTCGCCCGCCGCGAGGCCGCCACCGTCATCTCCCTGCTCTGCGCGCCCATGGTGCCACACCAGGCGGAAGCGATGATGGCGCTGCTTGAACCCGATGGCCGTCCGGTTGTCGAACGCGCATGGCCTTCCGCGATTCCTGAACTGCTCAGGGCCAGTGAACTGACCATCGCGGTGCAGATCATGGGCAAGCTGCGCGGCACCATCGCCGTGCCGCCCGACATGCCGGCGGACAGGGTCATCGCCCTGGCGGAAGCCGAGCCGAACGTGGCGCGCCTGCTGGAAGGGGCGCGCATTGTCAAACGCATCCATGTGCCGGGCCGGATCGTCAACTTCGTGGTTGCGAAATAGAGATGGCGCATCCCGTCCGTCGCACCGGCATGTTCTGCGCCCTGCTTGTCGTGGCGGGGTGCGGCTTTTCCCCGATGTACAAGACGACGGGAACCCATCTGGGGGCCGACGGCAAGCCCACGGTCGGGAACGTGCTGGCGGAACTGAAACAGGTTTACGTGCCGGTCATCAAGGAACGGTACGGCCAGCAGTTGCGCCAGTTCCTGCAACAGGACCTGTCAGGCGCCGGGCCGGAAAACCCGACGGGCTACGCACTGCATATCAATACCTACATCATGAACGAAGCTGTCGACATCCATGCCGACAACACCAGCGGCCGCACGCGCACCACGGCCTTTGCCCACTGGCGTCTCTATACCATGGCGGATGAACCGCAACTGCTGGCCAGTGGCGATGCCTCGGTGGTGGATGGCGTCAATAACAACTACGAACAGTATTTCGCCCTGACCCTGAACTTGGAAAACGTGCGTACCCGCGTCGCCAGGAACATGGCGGAGCAGATTACGCAGCAGGTCGCCGTCTGGTTCCGCACCCATGCCAGACCTGCCGTAAGCGGTTCGGCCACGGACCAGAACCAGCCGCGCTATGTCGACCCCAACAGCATCGTCAACCCCAACAACCAGATGCCCGCCCAGCAGCCGGGGGCCGATGGCCTGCCCGCGCTGGCCACGGGCCGGACCGACGCCCAGCTTAACGAGCAGAATAACGAGGACATGGATACTTCCACCGGCAGCGTGCCGATGGACAATGCCCCCGCCCCCACGCCACGCGAGCGCCCGGAGCCCGATACATCGGACAGTGAACCCGGTGGCAGTTCGGGCATCAGCATCGGGGGCAACGAAAACCAGTGAAGATCGAAGCCCGCGCCATCAACGCCACGTTGCAGGCGCCGGGCGCGCTGCGGGCCATCATCTTGCATGGGGACGATGCCGGGCTGATCCGTGAGCGCGCCACAACGGCGGCGAAAGCCATCTGCCCCGATCTGGACGACCCCTTCCGTGTCGCGGTTCTGGGCCGCGAGGAGCATGACCGGCTGGAAGAGGAGACGACCGCCCTTTCCCTGAGCGGCGGGCGGCGCGTGATCTGGGTGCGGGAGGCGGGTGACGGGCTGCTGGCCTCCCTTCAGCGCAGTCTGGCGCGGGCGTCGGATACGCTGGTCATTATGGAAGCGCCGGGGCTGGCGTCCCGCGCGAAGCTGCGCGCCTTTGCCGAGAAGGACCGCCTGTGCGGCGTGATCGGCTGCTACCCGGAGGAAGGCCGCGCGCTTGAAGGCGCGATCCGGCAGATGCTGTCGGCGCAGGATGTCGGCATCGACCCCGATGCGCTGGGCTGGATGGTTGAACGCGCCGGCCCCGACCGGGCCGCCACCCGCAGCGAGGTGGAAAAACTGGCCCTGTTCGCCGGAAAGGGCGGCAGGCTGGGGCTGGAGGATGTGCGGGCCTGTGTGGGAGATGCCGCTGGCGTTTCGCTGGAAGACGCGGCCTTCGCCGCCATGGCGGGCGACCGCAGGGGGGCCGACGCGGCGGCGGAACGGGCCCTTACGACCGATGGCAGCAGCCCGGTGGCGCTGACGCGGGTGCTGCTGTCGCATATCCACCGCCTGCGCCGTGCGCGGATCGCGATGGATGGCGGCATGAGCCGGGCGGACGCCATGCGGCAGTTGCGGCCGCCTGTGTTCTTCAAGCGAACCGACAGTTTCTCACAGGCACTGGGCATATGGTCCGCTGCCGCCCTGCTGCGCGCGGCGGACGAAACGCAGGCGCTGGAACTGGCCTGCAAACAGACCGGCAGCCCGGAGACCGTGCTGTGCCTGCGCCATGTCGCCCGCCTGTGCGCGCAGGCGCAGCATGACCGCAGGCGGCGTTAAGGCGCGAATATTCCATGGCCGCCCCCGGAAAACACCTTGCCCGGCCGGGCTGGCTCGGTTAGAAAGCCTGCGTGTGTCCGCGTAGCTCAGCCGGATAGAGCACAGGATTCCTGGTTTTCAATTGGGCGTCACGACGGGAAACCACGTGACGGATCTGCTCAAATTCGGGGAACGCTCTGGCTAACGCCGTGCCAATCCCGAGCCAAGGCCGGTTGTTTCTCCGGCAAGGTGTAGAGACTGGATGGGCAGCACCTGTCGGCCGCTTACGGCCCATGGTGAAGGGACAGTCCAGACCACGAACGCCATGCCACCATGGCGGCGGCGAAAGCCGAAGTGGCATGAATCCTGGGGCCGTGGGTTCGAATCCCGCCGCGGACACCACAAATCACTTCATATCCATTATAAATCAACACATTACGTCTTAACGTGATCCACGGCAGCCCATGCGCTTCCGGGTGGGAAAGTCTGCCTGCCATAAGGAAGTCTTGGGGGAAGCTCTTTTCAAAAGGCTTCAGGAAACGCCGCCTTTTTGAAAAAAGGCAGCTTCTCAGCGAATCCTGACATCCACAGCGGCACTGCGGCCCTGCATGTCCATAACGGAAATATGGGCATAACCCACACCATCGGGCAACCATGACGGCATGGCTCCGGGTGGCACCTCCAGGCCCGTTCCGTTCACCATCCACCGATAGGGCGGCGTTCCCCCGCCAGCCTCCAGGCCAATGGGGGTCATGGTGCCGTCATCAGCCCGGCTTTCCATTTCGCTGCCCGGTCGGGGCAGGATGATCTGCGGCCCCCCGGGCCGGGCCAGCTGCCGCAGCGCGGGTGACAGATAGCGTATGGCCTGATGACGGGGTGTCACGCCAGATGCCATGATATCCCCATCCGGCTCCAGCAGGCTGACGATATGCGCCAGCAGGGGCGCAGCCGTTGCGCGGCCCGTGATGCCGGGGGAGGCCGTGCCATCCGGGCGGCCCGCCCAGACGATAATGGTCCATGGTCCGGTCACCGCCGCAGCCCAGGCGTCACGCATGCCATAGGACGTGCCGGTCTTGAACGCGACATGGTTCCACTGTCCGGTACCCGGTGGGGGCGGTGTCCCTTCCAGAATGGCGCGTACATCCTGTGCCGCGCGCCGGCCAAGCAGGCTGGCGCCGGGTGCGCGCCCGGTCGCGTCGAAATACGGGACCATGGCCTGGCCGTCGTGATTGAGGGCGGAATATAACGTGGCGAGGTCATGCATCGAGATCCCTTCCCCACCCAGTGCGATCGCCAGGCCGGGCGCGGTATCGCGGCCCGGCAGCCGGGGCACCACGCCACAGGCGGCAAGACGGGACAGGAAATGATCCGGCCCGATCAGGCGCAGGGCCTGTACCGCAGGCACGTTGAGTGACTGCCTGAGGGCATCCGCAACCGTTGTCTCACCCCTGAAGTTCTGGTCGAAATCATGCGGTGCGTAACCTGACAGGCTCATCCGGCCATCGCTGATCCGGGTGCGCGGTGTCAGCACCCCACGGTCAAACGCCATGCCGTAGATGAATGGCTTCAGGGTGGAACCGGGCGAACGCCGCGCCAGGACCAGATCGACCGCGCAGCCGGGACACTGATGTTCGCCCCCGCCAATCCAGGCCGCCACACCCCCATCATGCCGGACGACAAGGGCGGCGAAGGTTCCGCGCAACGGTGCGTCACGGGCGGCCACGACGCTGCGCAACATGCGTTGCAGCCTGCCATCAAGCGTCGTACGCACGGTGCCCCGCCGCCCGGCCCGCCATGCATGGGCAAGCAGCGCCGGAGCCGCATGCGGCATGGCGGCGGCCCCGGGCAGGGAAGCCGCATCGGACGGGACGTTCTCCACTCCCCGCCCCATCCCCGTGCGGCGCAGCACCCGCCGGGCGGCCGCCAGCGCCAGTGCGCTGTGGCGACCGGGGCGCAACGTGGTCGGGTGCCGGGGAATGGCCACCAGCACGGCGGCCTCCTGCCGCGCGAGGTGATCGGGCTCGTGATTGAAATACAGCAGGGATGCCGCGCGGATCCCCTCGATATTACCCCCTTCCGGCGTCAGGGTCAGGTAGATGTCCAGCACCCCCCTGCGGCCATAACGCCATTCCAGTTGCATGGCGCGGGCCATGTCCAGCAGCTTGCCACGCAGGCTGTGACGGTGCGGGCTGAGCAGGCGGGAAGCCTGCATGGCCAGCGTCGATCCCCCCGAAACGATATGGCCGCGCGTGACAAGCTGGCCAACGGCACGCGCCATGGAGAACGGATCGACACCCGGATGCCAGTAGAACCGCCGGTCTTCGGTAAGAAGCAGCATGTGCATGTAGACCGGATCAACCTGTGACGCCGCAAGCGGCAGCCGCCACGCCCCGTCCACGCTTGTCCGCCCGTCCAGCCGCGCGCCGGTGCGCTCAGTCAGGATCAGGGCGGATGCTTGCAGGCGGGACAGATCCGGCGGCAGCAGGCGGTCGAGTATCCAGAGCATGCCTGCCGACAGCACCATCGCCGCCAGCAGGCCGAGCGTCAGGGTAACGGCGGGCGTCCGGCGCAATGGCGGCTCAGCGCGCCATGACCGTGGTGGTGGACGATGCCGTGCGGGCCAGCATCATGGGCCGGTTCAGGTCCTCCGCCAGGATTTCGGGCCGGATGAAAGTGCCCGGGGTAACGGCCCGGACAATATAGGCGGCATGGAACTCGTGCGGATTGACGGACTGCTTCAACCCATCGCCGCCGTCATCATCCTCGGCGGACAGGTCCGCATCCGGGTCGTTGACCCGCATCACCGCGACAAACCTGTCATCGCGCGCCTGGACGCTGCGCGGAAGGTCCAGGTGCCCCAGGAATTTATAGGCATCGTTCCCCGGTGTGATCACGGATTCGATCTCCCACCCGGCAGGCAGCAGGTCGACAAGGCCGATCTGGTGCATGTCGTTATCCGATACCTCCCCGTCAAAGCGCATGATGAAGCGGTCGTTCTGGTTCAGGTGCGTCACATCGACAGGTTCCCCGCTCAGGCTGACCGCGCTGGCTGTCAGGACCATGCCGTTGGTGAGCGGCCGCACCGCTCCCACTGGCGTGCCGTGAACGGTCAGGGTGCGATAGAGGGGTTTGTCGCCAGTATTCTCCATGCTGATCCCCTGCGCGAGGGCCTGCTCCCCCAGGGGGAACGCGGCTGGCAGGTGCAGCGGATCCGCACTGCTGGCGGTTCCCATACGGATGCGCCGCCCCGGTTCATCCTGATCCAGCGCCGCGGCGGCTTCCAGCAGGGCGGTCTGCTCCGTCCCGTCCAGTTCCGAAGCCCCGAGTTGCAGGGACTGGAACCGCCGGATCAGCGCGGCCGCCCTGTTCGTGTCATGTGCCTCGGCCGCCAGCGCCGCAAGCCCCGACAGGTCACGGACATAACGCCAGTAATCAATATCCAGCAGGCCGGGCCGTCCCGTCCTGGCTGCCCCCAGCGCGCTCTCGGCCTGATCGAACAGGTGTGCCGCCTGCTCGGGCATGTCGTCCAGCGCAAGGGCGGCGGCCACGTGGCCAATAGCCAGCGGCATGGCCTGCGCCTGTTCCGCCGCGGCACCCGCCCATAACAGGTAGGTCCGCCCGTTCTGCCGGGCCGTATTCAGGTCGGTCGCAAGCGCCTGTATCGCATCCGGCCGCAACCGTCCCGCGCGGGCGAAAACATAGGCGGCATAGGCCCGCGAATTCCGGTCGGACGCATCATCCTCCCCACCAGCCTGCAACTGCCGGGTTTCAATCTGGTCCATCAGCAGGTTGTAGGCCGTATCGGGCACATTATAGCCCGCGGCCCGGGCGCGGGTCAGGAAATCGGCCAGGTAATCCTGCATGTCAGGCAGGCTTTCCCCATCATACAGACGCCATTGGCCAATGACACCGGACCCGTCCTCACGCGCCAGCATGGCGTCGATTGCGGACTGCACCCTGTCATGCACGCTGGCCCGCGTCTCGCCCATGCCCAGCAGCGCCGGATTGTCGAGATACAGCAGGGCGCGCGCCTGAGCCGCCAGCATTTCCGAAGATCCCCACACGCTGGTTTGCAGCGCCTGCAGCAGGCCGATCGTATCCAGCCCCTCCGCCGCGGAAAAACCGGCGGTGACCTTCACGTCCCCTTTTGCCAGACCGGCCAGTACCTCCGGCCCGAGGGTCACTTTCGCCCCCGGCGCGAACGCCGCCGACTGGGACTGCGTATAGGGCAGGTGGCCCGGACGTATCTCCATCGACCAGTCACGCACGGCCAGCGGGGCCGAGGTGCCCGGCGCGCTCAGCACCGCGTGGAAATGGACGATACCGGCATGATCGGCCACCAGCGTAACCGGCGTATCATAGCGTGCGCCGGGCGCCAGCGTGGCGTTTATGGACGCATCCCTGCCGAAATGGAGCGGACCTGTTGCCGTAAGGTTCAGATGATAGGCCTGATCGGGGCCATCGTTATTCACGATCGAAAGCAGGGACTGCGCGCTGTCACCGGGGGCGAGGAAGCGCGGCAGGGTCATATCCGGAAATACGGGATCGCGGATGAGGGTGTCGGCCGTGGCCGTGCCGATCCCATCGACCGACCAGGCGGTGGCCATCAGGTGCAGTTGTCCCTCAAAATCGGGCACATCGAGCGTAACGGTGCCATGACCCCGCGCATCCGGCGTGACCTCTCCCGAAAACAGCGCCACGGTGCGTGCCGTCGTAACGGACAGCGCGCTGCCCTGCGCGGAGAAGGCGTCCCCACCTTCCCGGATGCGGCCAACGGGCGCATTGCCCAGCAGGAGCCGGTTATAGGTGTCGGTTATGTCCACGCCGAGACCCTGCGGGCCAAACATGATCCGGAACAGGTCGGGCTGCTGGAACGACGTCAGGTTCAGAATGCCCTGGTCCACGGCGGCCAGCGTAAGCCTAATGGGCCTGCCTGCCGTAGCGCCATTCACATTCACGGGTATGCTCAGCCGCTGGCGGGGAAGCGCCTTGTCCGGCGCATGCAGGGCGATGGAAAGATGGTGAGTGTGGTTATCCACGCCAATCCACGCCAGCCCCACGGCACGCACCGGGTCATGGGGGCGATGGGGCGCGGAAAGCGGCCGGTAAAGCGTTACCAGCGCGTAGGCCCCCTGCCCCCATTGCGCATCCGCCGTGACCGGCACATCCAGCCCCTGGGCCGGAACGTCAAGCACGCGGGTGGACAGGATGTGGTCCGTCGCGATCATCAGTTGCGCCCGCCCCGCGAAACCCCCGGCAATATGCACCTGTGTCGTGCCATTGGGCGGGATCTCGTCATTGCGGGCCGTAACGGCCAGCCTGTCGGGCGTATCGCTGTCATCCTGCGCGGACCAGCCGACCGCGATGGTGGTGGAACTTGCCGCCCCGGTCGCGGGATTGCCGAGCGTCAGGCGGTACTCCCCCCAGTCAAGGTTCTGCGTGAGATGGGCAAGGCCATTGCCATCGGTCTGGGTATCACCCGCGCCAACCGGAACATCCACCGTATGGACCGTGTAGCTCCAGCCACCCTGCTCATTGCCGGTCCAGTCAAAAATCCGGTTCAGCCGTGAAAGGGTCCAGTGCAGCCCCTTTGTCGCGACGGGATGGTCATCGGGGTCAATGGTCACGACATCCACTGGCACCGCCACGGTTCCATCACTGCTGGCGGGCGGTCTGGCGCGCAGCCCGATCAGTTCATGCACGCGGCGGACCGGCACGGATAGCTGCTGGCTGACCTCCCGCCCCGAGGGGTCGGAAAAACCGGCGTCAATCCGGATTTCAAGCGGGCGCGTTCCGCCTGCCGGAAGGGTGGGCGTGAACGAGACGGTGCTGTTGCCCCGCGCGTCGGCATCCGGGATGTCGAGCCTGTCCGCGATGTCGGGCACGGATTCATTTTCCAGCCCGAAGGCCCAGCCCGCGTAAGCGGGAACCGGGGTGGGCATGACCCTGACGGCATAGCTGCCCTCACCATGCAGTCCGGCACCGGGCGCGCCATAGAGATACCGTGTTGAAAGATGCAGCGCCACCGGGTTGCCCGGCTGATAGACCTGCGGGGTCGCGGCCATGGTCATGGAAATTGTCTGGGGTCGGAAATCATCGACCTGGAACTGGATCTTGCCGACCGGGGGCAGGGTCGGGTCGGTAAAGGCATCAAGGCGCCACGGCCCCGGTTGCGCGCTGCGGCCCAGTGGCAGCGGAAGGACGAAGCCGCCATCGGCGCTGCCCGCGCGCATGAAGCGGCGGTCCTCGACATTATCGGGACGGTGCAGGACGAATGTGAGCGGCTGGTTGGCGACCGCCATGCCGAACCTGTCGCGCAGTAGGGCGACAAGCTGCACCGTCTCACCGGGGCGGTAGATGCCCCGGTCGGTTTCCAGCAGCACGGTGTGCCGGGAATATGCGCGCGCGCCCTGTGGCCACAGATCGGAAAAATCGAACCACGGCCTGTTCAGCCGCACCATGGTAAAATCATTGGCGGTGCTGGCGCGCAACTGCTCGGCTTCCGCGCCATGCCTGCCACGCAGAAGCCCGGCATCGAAACGGGCCTGTCCCTGCGCATCGGTCACGGTCGTGCCAAGCGCGTCCTGCCCGGCGGATACCAGCGTCACCTTCACGCCCGGCAGGGGCAGGGCCGTGGCGTAGGAACGCGCGGTAACGGAAAGCCCGTCGCTGCCGCGTGCGACGGAAAGCCCGATATTGCTGAGGCTGACCCAATGGACCGCAAGCGGCGGGGCGGAATCGGCCGGGTCTTCATCTCCCTCAGCCGCCGGGCCGGACGGCCGGGATGTGGCGGGATTTTCAGCCGTGACGAGATAGAGGCCATCCTGCTGGCCATGGGTGATGGTGCCAAGCGGAAAACCCGTGCTCCGGGAGCGGTTTTTCTGCCCACCCGTCTCCAGCGTGCCCTGCCAGACTTCGGTCAGCCTGTTGGAAAGCAGGAACTGGAAGGTGCCCCTGTCCATTGTCGTCTGCGCCATGTTGATATCGGGACCGCCACCCATGCCCGCGACCTGCGCCAGGCTTTGGGACAGGTGATAGACATGCACGCGCACCACCGGCATGTTGACGGTCTGGACAACGATATTGCCCGAAACCTCCTGCGGGAGAACATATCCATCCCCACTGAGCGCCACCATGGCCGGGCGATCGCCAAAATGGGCCGAGAGCGTCAGCGGGCCCGCCAGCATTTCCTGTGCGGCGGAACGGAAACCGGGGGCTACGGCGATATGATAGGCGGTATTGTAGGAAAGCCCGCCAAGGCAGAAGTGGTTATCCTCCACACGCGGGACAAAATGCATCGCGGGCGTAAGCGTGACATTCGCGGCCAGGCCATCCGTTCGGGACGCATCGAGCGCCCCGTTGAAAATCAGGCAGATTTCCGGATGCTCACCGCCCGCGTTGACCTGGGTCCGGGTGAAGGCGAAGGACGGGGGATCATCGGCCGCCCGTGCCACCCCATACGACAATGGCATGGTCGCGGCCAGTAATGCTGCGACAGTTCCCCGTTTCCACCCGTTCATTATTTTTCGCCGCCCAGTTTATCCGCAACAAATCTTGCACAGCCTGCCATTGCTGGCCAGACCGGCCCCCTGCGGCGCGGGGGGCTGATATGAAGATTATGGCGGGCGGCGGAACCGGAACCCTTCCGTCACGTTTCATGACAGGACGGAAGGGGCAGGCGGAAATGCACGACGTGACGCCATACGGGGATATGGCGTCACGCGCGGAAAACAAGGCTTTGGAAGAAGACTTTTATGGGGGGACTGCGTTCAGAACGCCGCCTGGATACGGCCCGCAACGGAGTTGCCGTGGCGGCCCATGATATTCTGCGCGACGCTGTTGTCGCTTACGATGAAGTGGTTGAAATCAAGCATGAAGCGGAAATGCCGGTTCGGATACCAGTTCAGCCCGCCCGACCAGACCGTCTGCTGCCCGCCACGCACCGCCGTCAAGCTGTTGCCCAGCCCGCTGTTCAGGTCGGCCACGCTGTAACGGCCAGAGATTTCCAGCGCGCCCCAGTAGCCATGCGCGGGATCGAACGCATGGTCCACGCCCGGTGCGGAGAACGCGCCTTCCTTGATGTTGTAGCTGCGCGGCGCGCCGAACAGGGTATAGTTGGCCGCGCCATAATAACCCTGGAAGTTCACGGTGCCGCCAGCGTTGCTTACGTTCCCCACGGAGCCCGCCGTGTTGTCGCCGCGTGTGATGCCGATGTGATAGTATTCACCCTTCAGCACCAGCCGCTTCCACCTGAAGCCCAGTTCCGGACCCGCGGACCACATGCTGCCGACATTGCCAACGGTGGCGCTGAGCAGCTTGGTCGTGGTCAGGTCCACTTCCGGGGCCTCGCTCATCGCGACCGAGGTGCGGGCGGCCCCTCCGGCGGCGTTGGTCTGCGCCATCTTGAAGGCGCTGATGGCGGACAGGCCGATATGCACGTCTATGTCCTTTGACAGGTACGGACGGCCCGCGACACGGAAGGTGGCGCCGGTCTGGCTGTCATAGACGTTGCCCGCGCTACGGGCGCCATAGCTCTGCCCGGTCAGGTAACCCGCGATCCACCAGCGCTTGTCATAATGCAGGGCGCCAAGGCTCATGCGCGCGTCACCGGCGGCGATGTTACGCACCATGTCGGTAATGGCGGGGCGTTCCATCATTTCGAATTCGTTCGAGCTTTCGGAATCTTCTTCCGTCACGCGCGGCTGGAAATAACCGGCGGTGATGATGGTATTGTGGAACCCGGCATAGTTCAGGTTGGCCTCATACAGCGTGGCCGAACCGTCATGGCTGCTGGAGCCGAAATCCGGCGTGATGTTGGCGATCCAGTTCTTGTAACGGAACGAGATGGGAATACGCAGCCGGCGGGCGTTCTCGGTCAGACCCGCGAAATCGCCCTTGCTCTCGCCCCTGCGCGGCGACATGCCCATGAAGCCGCCGATATCTTCATGAAACGCCAGGCCGATGGACATGGCGTACATCCCGTCCTCGGTCGAAATGGTGGGACGCCCGCCGGGGAAGCCGACCACCATGCCACCCATATGCAGGGCTTCTTCCTTCTCCGTTGCCGCACGGAAGGACGCCCATGAGGACGAGACGCCACGATCCGACGGCGGCGTGCCGAGATCCGCCTTGTGCAGCACGTTCATCGTATTCGCGCTGTCATCACCAATGCGGATGTCACGCGCGTAGCTGTCCGGCAGGGGCTGGCCGTTGGCGGCCGCGACGCGGCGGGCCTGCGCGGCGTTGGCCGCGGTGGGGGACGCATGGGTCTCGGCCCGGGCAAGACGCTGGCGCAGCACGCTGATCTGTCCTGACATCTCACGCCGCATCTCCTGCATTTCATGCTGCAGGGCCTGGATCTGTGCATCCGATGCGGATGCCGCGGAAGCCTGGTGTGATAAGGATACCCCCCATATGGCGGAAGAACCGAGGAAGAACGATACAGCGGACCGGCGAATCATATTAATCATTCCGTAATGAAGGACGGGTTCATTTAGAATGACTGATCTGTTCTGTGTGTTATGTTTCCAATACAGTTTTATGAAGGTTTTATGACATCGCCAGATACAAAAAAATCCGCCCGGAGACCGGACGGATTTATTTTGTCTTTATTTGTTGTAACGTATTATTTGGCGTTATCCCACTGCTGCAGGATGTCCGTCTTCACATTGGCGGGCACGGGAACGTAATCAAGACGATAGGCCGCCGCATCCCCATTGCCGAGCGCGTAGCCAAAGAACTTGCGTACCGCCGCGCCATGCGTGGCCTTGCCGGTGGGCACGGGCACCAGAACATAGGTGGGGGAGACGATCGGCCATGCGCCAGCACCCGTCGTATCCAGCAGGTCCACGGCGAAATGCGCGGCGTCCTTCCAGTCGGCGGCTTCGGCCGCGCGGCTGAAGCTGTCCATGCCGGGCGCGACATAGGCGCCGCTATGGTTCTTCAGCTTGACGGTGGTCATGTGCGCATTGGCGGCGAAGGCGTATTCGACATAGCCGATGGCCCCTTCCGTATTGCGCACGGAGGCCGCCACGCCATCATTCCCGCGCGCGCCAATGCCGCCGGGCCATGCGATGGACGCCCCCGCCCCCTGCCCTTCATGCCATTCGGGCGAGACACGGGCGAGATAGCCGGTAAAGACCGCCGTGGTGCCGGAACCATCCGCGCGGTGGACCGTGGCGATGTCGGTATCGGGCAGCTTCAGGCCGGGGTTGAGGGCCGCGATTTTCGGATCGTTCCACTGCCCGATCTCGCCACGGTAGATGGCGGCCAGTGTCGGGCCATCAAGCTGGAGCTGGTTGGTTTCGATACCCGGCAGGTTGATGACCGGCACGATCCCGCCCATGACGGTGGGAAACTGGAACAGATGCGCGTTTTCCAGCTTCTGCGCGTCCATGGGCACGTCGGATGCGCCAAAATCAACGGTGCCCGCCAGAATCTGGTTCTGCCCGGCGCTGGAGCCCACGGTCTGGTAATTCAGGTTGACGCCGGCAGCACGCCCGCTATCCGCTCCCCACGCTCCGTAAATGGGCGCGGCGAAGCTGGAGCCCGCGCCCGTGATATCGGCGGCATGCGCCATGACGGGCAATGCGGTCGCCAGCAGGGCGCATGTTAGGATTCGAGCAGAAAAGTGCATAATACTCATGTTCTCCGACATGAAGAAAACAGACATGTCTGGCTATCCGGCAGACAGGCGGGACAGTAGATAACTGCTCGCGCAAATAAAAATGATATGTCCATGACAGTTTTATGAAGGAAATATGAACCCCTTCGTCATGCCTGCGCGGTATGCTCCGGATAAAAAAAGGCACGGAAAAAACAGTAATCTGCCATTCCGTGCCCTGCTGGCGTTACATGGGTGGGGCGATCAGGCGCGGCTGTACACATCCTCCAGCCTGACGATGTCGTCTTCGCCCAGATAGGGGCCGGACTGCACCTCGATCAGGGTCAGGGGAATGCGACCGGGGTTTTCCAGCCGGTGCACGGCCCCGAGCGGCAGGTAGATACTCTCGTTCTCGCGCACCAGGATGATGTCCTCATTACGGGTGACCTGCGCCGTGCCTTCCACCACCACCCAGTGTTCGGCGCGGTGGAAATGCTTCTGCAGGGACAGCTTCTCCCCCGGTTCGACCACGATCCGCTTGACCTGAAAGCGCGAGCCTTCGATCAGGGATTCGTAAAAACCCCATGGACGATAGCAGCGCCGGTGGGCCGTCGCTTCCTTGCGCCCGGCCTTTTTCAGTTCCGCCACGATGGTCTTCACATCCTGCGCGTGATCGCGATGGGCGACGAGAACCGCATCCTCGTTCACCACCACCAGCAGGTCGTTCACACCCGCCACCGCCGTCAGGACACCGTCGGTGCGGATGTAGCTGTTGTTGGTGTTGTTCACGATCACATCGCCCTTGGTGGCGTTGCCGTGGTCGTCCTTGGGGCTGAGTTCCCACAGCGCATCCCAGCTTCCCACATCGAACCAGCCGAAATCACCGGGAATGACGGTCATGAGATCCGTGCGTTCCGCCACGGCGTAGTCGATCGAGATATCAGGCGAACGGGCGAAGGCCACCGTATCCAGACGTTCGAAATCGAAGTCCGTCTGGCGGGCCCTGACCGCTTCCTTCACGGCGGTCAGGATGGCGGGCTCGAACTTTTCCATTTCGCGCAGCATGGTGCGGGCGGTGAATACGAACATGCCGGAATTCCACAGGAACCGCCCGGATTCGAACATGCTGGCCGCACGGGCGGCGTCGGGTTTTTCAACGAATTTGGCAACGGAAAAGGCCCCGTCATAACCGGGCAGCCCGTCCCCTTTTTCAATATAGCCGTAGCCGGTTTCCGCCTTGCTCGGCACCATGCCGAAGGTGACGATACGGCCCGAGCGCGCCACGCGCACGGCCAGGTCGAGCATGGGGGGCACATTCCCCGGCTTGAGCAGCGCGGCATCGGCGGCCATGACCCACAATACGGCATCGGGGTCGGTCTCGGCGGCAAGGAGGGCGGCGACGGCGATGGCGGGCGCCGAATTGCGGCCCATCGGCTCCAGCACGATACGCGGCGTGTTGATGCCAACTTCGCGCAACTGTTCGGCCATGATGAAGCGGTGTTCGTTATTGCATACGACAATGGGGGCCGAAAAACCGGGCCCATGGCTGCGTAGCGCCGTTTCCTGCACCATTGTCAGGGGCGAGACCAGCGGCCAGAACTGCTTGGGATAGGAACTGCGTGAAACGGGCCACAACCGGCTGCCACTTCCACCCGACAGGATAACCGGAACCACGGGAGAGGAAGAATGCTGCGCCGCTGCTTGCATAATGGAGGCCACCAGTTTTACTCCTGAAAAAACATACTTATGTTATGTGCTATAAAGTCTGATCGTATTCTTGCTTCTTGTTGCACGGTCTTGCCGGAATCAGGATGCGCCCGTGGGTGTACGACCTCCTTCGTTCATTTTATCTTCTGTGTGGTCGTGCGCAGGACATCAAGCGATGCGCGAAGCTGCATCATCTGTTCGTAATCCGCAATCTGCTGGCGCCGGGCGGCGAACAGGATGGCGTCGATCCGGATGACCAGCTTGCGCAGGCGCCAGAACTGTTCCTGATCGACGATCAGGGTGCGCGACATGTCCTCCAGCGCGCCCACCTGCACGTATTTGGTGTTGTGGACCGGATCATCATGCAGGGATTCAACAAAGATCGGGACAAAACACAATTCGACCGTACAGGCTGAAGGCTGGAAGGGACGGATGTCATGCCCGTCATACGTGCTGACGCGGGTGATATCGAATTTGCGGTATTCGTGCAAAAGCCACGCCTTCTGTTCAGGGGTGACGATGCGGTCGAACTCCGCGCGGGTGATGTCCAGGAAGACACGGCGGTTTTTTATGACCGTCTGGTCGTATTGCGCAAGCTGGCGGGCATAGGCCGCCTCCTCCTGCGAATGTTTCATCAGGACATTGTGCCGGGCGAAATCCTCATCGCTATGGCTGTTCCAGTTCACGTAACCCGCGAAACCACCAAGCAGGCCCAGCAGGACCGGCACCGCCATGCAGGCCCACCAGTGCCGCCTGACAAACGTCCCGACCGTTGCATGCCTGTCTGCCCACGCCAGATCCATCCAGCGGTTCTCCCTGTTCCCTACCCTGCCAGAAATGCATCATGCCCCGCTGCGTTCCCTGCCACTGGCCAGCGGGAACGTTTTTTCCAGACCTGTCACCCTAACAGAACAGACCCTGCCATGCCATGCACAGCGGGCGGGACCCCGTCTTCACGCAAGCCTGCCCACCGGACCGGACCCGCCTGAGGGAATACCCGCTTCAGCAAGGGGGGGCCGCGAGCCTGAAGAAGCGCAACCCGGCACCCGGCAGGTCGTGCCGCGCCAGCACATGGGCCAGTCGCGGCTGGGTCACGGTGGTGGCGATCCGTTCGTCCATTTCCATCACGATGAACCGCCTGCACCCGCCATCCGCCGCGTTCAGGTCCATCACGGCCTGCCCGGTGGTGCCCGACCCCCCAAAGGCGTCAAGCACCAGCGCGTCCCGGCGCGCGCACAGCGCGCTGAGCAGGTACCGCACCAGTGGAACAGGCTTGGGATAATCAAAGCGCACGCCCTGCCGCGCCAGCCCCGCCGCGGCCTGCTGCACGGTGCCCATGCCCTCCAGCACGCTCAGGATGTGACTGGACTGGTCATCGCGGTCCTTTTCCATGAAAACCGCGCCGCTTGGTGTCAGGTAAAAGCGGGTTTTCAGCCCCCGCCGGTCGAGAATGTCCCGAAACCCGCCCGCGATGAAAGCCGCGCACTGCCTGCGTGAACTCCACCCGCTGCGCAGCGCGACGGGCCGGGCCAGCCGCCCTGCGCGCACGACAATCGGCGTGGTGAAACGCGGCCAGAATCCCGCATCCGCCGGGGGGGCGATCTTCCCGTTTTCAAAACTGGCCGGAAAGCCCGCTGGCAGCACAAGTTCGGAGATCGGGTTGCGTGGGCCGTTCTTGATAATGGTGTTGCGAATGACCGGCCGCCGCAGCTTGCTACGCGCGCCGACCTGGGGCGCGATCACGCAGCCGGGGACGAAACGCCGCGCCTCCCGCGCGAAGACCACCACATATTCATGATTGGTCTTGATGCGGCTGTGGTTGTCCATATTGCCCGTATTGACCCAGACGAAGGTGGCCAGAAAGTTTTCGGGTCCGAACACTTCCTCCATCAACAGCCGCAGGCGCGGGTATTCGTGGTCGTCGATACAGCAGGCGATCACGCCGTTTTCCGCCAGCAACCGCCGGAGCATGATCAGGCGCGGGTAGATGAGGCACAGCCACCTGTCCTGCCGCGACAGGGTACGCGCGCGCGCGCCCAGCGCCGCTTCCAGCCAGCGCCGTGCGGCGGGGGCGCTGGCGCTGTCATCATAAAGCCAGTCACGCCGCCCGGTATTATAGGGGGGGTCAATCAGCACCATATCCACCCGACCCGCCAGGTCAGGCATGAGCGTGGCCAGGGCGGCAAGGTTATCGCCCTGAATGATCCAGTCCCGCGCATCCGCCGCACCGCGTGACAGCGCGGGATCGGGCCGCAGCACACCCGCGCGCATCCGCTCAAGCATGGCGGCGACCGCGCGCTTTCCCTCCCATTCCAGTGTGGCCACTTACGCTCCGTCCCCCGCCAGTTGCATGCGTGTCCACTATTCCGCACCCCGCGCCATAAGGGGAGCCCCCGTGGCATGCCCTGCATTATATGAATTAGGATTGATAATACCGCAGCAGAGCATGGGGCGCGCGATGGGCCGGGCCGAAACCGGCGGGGGGAATAATCAAATATTAATTGATCTGCCCTAGCAGAATAACTGCGTGCCCCCGTCACACTGACCGGGCCCGTGCGTTTTCAGACCCGTCCCAGCCAAGGTAAAGACATTGTCCGCGGATCTGCTCCTTACACTGACACCCACCGAACAGCAGGATCTCAAGATCATAGAGGAGTCAGGCCAGTTCGATGCCGGCTTCTATCTCGCGACCTACAGGGACGTGGCCGGATCGGAAATCGACCCGCTGGTCCACTATGTCCGGTACGGGTGCCGTGAAGGCCGCCAGCCCAACCGCAATTTCCGCCCTGCCCTGTATGTAAGCCAGCACCCCGAAGCCGGGGCGAAAAACCGCAATCCCTTCGTTCATTTCCTGCAAACGCATGAGGGATGTCATATCGCCCATCACGGGCTGCTCACCCGCTTTCATCTCGAAGATCTCAGTCTTGGCGTCAAAACACTGGAGCAGTTGCCGTTTTTCGATCCCGCCGCCTACCATGACATCAACCGCGACATCGACCGCACGACGACCGACATGGCCGAGCATGCCCTGCTCTATGGCGTGCCGGAGGGGCGGCGCATCTTTGGCGCCATGCGCGTATCCGAAACGCTGGGGGCCTTATGCGCGGCCCCGGGGCTGGATGATGCCCATTACATCAACCCCACCGGGGCGGTGCCGGACAGTATCGGCGTTTATTACAATACCGGCGGCAATGTATTCATTCATGAAATCGCGGCCGACCTGCAACGCAGCCTGACCGACGCGGGGCTGAACTGCGCCCTGCTGGATGAAACCGCCGACCCCGCCAACCGGCCGGATCTGTGCATATTCGTCGCCCCGCATGAGTTCTTCCATCTCGGGCGCGGGCCGCTATGGGCCACGGGCAACATTATCCGTGACGCCCTTATGTTCAACACCGAACAGCCCCAGACGCTGTGGTTCGAACGCGGCCTTCCCTTCATGCTCATGGCGGCTGGCGTAATCGATATCTGCCACCAGATGGCCGAGGGCTTCCGCCAGGCGGGGCTGCCCGCCATTCACTTCACGCCCACGATCGGCCCCGCGCGCGACTATCTGGAAAAAGGCGACCTGCGCCACGCCATGGTCCGCATCCTGCCGCCCGCGTGTCGCGCCCGGCCCGATCCCGCCACCTCTTTTGCGGACCGGCAGATCGACATCAGCTTTTTTGGCAATACATCCACCCACCGGGAAAAGTTCTTTGCCCGCAATGCCGCGTTCCTCGCGCAGTATCGCAATTACATCTACTACCGCAAGTTCCTGAACCCCATCGACAGCAGCCCACGGGACAACCCGCTCTCCCGCCTTGCTGCGCATATTGCCGGTCATTCACGCATCACGCTGAACATCCACCGCGATGATTACGGTTTTTTTGAATGGCACCGCATCGTCAAGGGCGCCATGGCCAACGGGAGCGTCGTGGTTTCGGAACCCTGCCTGCCGCATCCCGTCTTTCGCCCCAACGTGCATTTCCTTGAGGAAACGGGCCGTCATATCCCCAACCTGATCGAATGGCTGCTGCATACGCCCGATGGCCAGGCCAGGGCCGAGGCCATCCGGTGCGCCGCACTGAAGCTGATCAGCACACCCGCCCGCAACCAGGCGCATTGCGAGAAAATTCGCGGGTTCATCGCGCATGTATGGAGCACGCCCGAAACATGAGCATCACCGCCCCCTGGATGGCGACCGGCCACGCCATCTTCACCTCCAGAAGCCGCCGCAGGCGGGTAGCCGAACTGGTCAGCGTCTGCGTCACAAATTTCAATTACGCACGCTACATTGTGGACGCCCTCGATTCCATCGCGGCCCAGAGCCATGCGGCACTTGAACTGATCGTGGTCGATGACTGTTCGGACAGGGATGATTCCGTGGCGCGCATCACCGCATGGATGGAGGAAAACCAGGAGCGGTTCTGGCGCTGCACCCTGATCGTCCACACCCGCAACCAGGGCCCGTCCGAGGCACGGAACACCGCGTTCAGGCAGGCTTCAGGCACCTTTGTCTTCGTGATGGACGCGGATAACACCATCTATCCCCGCGCGATCGGTCGCCTGCATAAAGCGGCCTGCGATGGGGAATTTGACGCCACGTACAGCCAGATCGAATATTTTGGCCACGAACAGCGCATCGGCTCGGCCGATATATGGGATCCCGCCCAGATGGCGCGGGAGAACTATGTGGATGTGATGGCGCTGATCCGCCGGCAGGCATGGGAAAAGGTGGATGGCTACAGCCATATCGACGAAGGCTGGGAAGATTATGATTTCTGGCTCAAAT
This sequence comes from Komagataeibacter sp. FNDCR2, assembly GCF_021295395.1. Classification (NCBI taxonomy): domain Bacteria; kingdom Pseudomonadati; phylum Pseudomonadota; class Alphaproteobacteria; order Acetobacterales; family Acetobacteraceae; genus Komagataeibacter; species Komagataeibacter sp. FNDCR2. Next base: position 2,421,077 of record NZ_JAIWOU010000001.1, on the reverse strand, counting down.
TCATAGATCACGGCCTCGAGGTCGCCTACGTGCCGGAGATCCTGTGCCGTTACCGCACCCACGGCAATTCACGCACGACCAATGATGCATGGGCCGCGCATGAGAACCTGCGCGCCATCATGGCGTTCCGCCACCCAGCACTCAGCGCGCGCAACCGGCCCGCGCCGCTGGGATGAAGACATGCAGACGGTCATTCCGCTGACCCGCCTTTGCGCCTATAAGGTCGGGCATGACACCGCCCGACGCCACCACGGCCCGCCGGATTATCGTAACCGGCTGCGACCATGCCTATTTCGAACTGGTCATGGAGCTGATCGCCTCCATACGTGACCACAGCCCGACGCCCATCGGGGTGATCGACTGCGGCATGGATGCCAGCCAGCTGGCGCAACTTGCGGCGCAGGGCATTCGGGTCATTACCCCCTTCATTCCCGATTACGCCCCGGCGCGGGCCCTGAAACGCCGCCCCAGCCTTGCGATCAACATATGCAAGCTTTGGCTGGACCAGATGTTGCCCGACTTCGACCTGATCCTGTGGATTGACGCCGATGCATGGGTGCAGGACGGACGGGCCATCGAACAGATGTTTGCGGCGGCAACCGGGGGCACGCTGGCCATCGTGCCGGAAATCGGCGCCAAGATCGCCAACCTGCTGGGCGTGCGCTGGATCTGCCCCGGCTGGATGCAGATCCGTTCGTTCTTATATAAAAACGCCACCCGCGCCCGCCTGCCATTCAGCATACGCAGGCAGATCGGGGCCAAGCCGCTGCTGAACGCGGGTGTATTCTGCCTGCATCGTGACGCACCGATCTGGCCCGTGCTACGGCGGTGGCAGGCGCGCATCCTGCCGCGCCGGGGCATGGCGTTTACGCAGGACCAGCTCTGCATCGCCCTGGCGGTCTATATTGACGGGCTACCCGTCACCTTTCTGGACAACAGCCACAACTACATAGGCCCCTGGCTGCTGGACGAGGCGACGGGAAAACTGGCCAACCTGTTCTTTCCCCATGCGCCGGTCGGTATCGTGCATATGGCATCGCAAAAAGCCATGCGCGCGGCACTGCATCATACCATAACCATACCGACCGTAAGCGGCGGAGAGGCCACGCTCAACATCCGCTATGGCGGCATGCGGCGTTCCTGAAGCTTTTTGGAAAAAAGCCCCACCAAACCCCTCTCCATGGCTGGTACGAAGTTTCGCAAGCGGGCCCTGAACGCTTCCAGCCCGCCGTGATCGGCCCTTAGGATTTCACAGGGGGCTGAACGCCATCTGAAGGCGTGGCCTGCCTGCGGCCCCGCGCCGCCTGCACGCGCTCGGCCGCACTGCGAAGCTGTTCGGCCAGGTTAAGGGCCAGTTCCGGCGGCAGCACGGTCACGACCCGCCGGTCGCCCTTGGGCATATGCTCGGGCGCCGTGGCCATGAACAGGTCCATCACCACAATGGAATCCTGCGCGGCTTCCGCGCCACAACTGACCGTGGGGTAAACAACAACCCGACCGGTCGCGTCACGTTCCTCATTCATGGGGAATACCTTGTCCTGCTGGCTTATGGGCGCTTGGGGGTGGGGCGTGTCTGCTCACGCCGCAAGTCCAGCCTGAGTTCCTGGATGGTCTTGCGGGCAATGGCCAGTTCGTCGCGCACGCGGGCCAGTTCCGCCTTGAGTGCGACGATTTCTGCCCGCAGGGCGGGAGGATGATCAGCCATTGGCAGCCCTTTCTTCATTATCAGGGGGATTTGGGAGCGGAGGCGAAACGTGAACGCACCTGTTCAAACAGGGTTCGGGCCGCCATGTCCTTCGTATCGGTGTGTTCGATATGATGGCGCATGCGGGCCGCGATCACATCGGCCTCCACAACGCCCGCATCCACCAGCATCTGCATGAGATCCATGACAACAAGCTGCTGGGCCGCAATCATCCTGACCACCGGCATGACCTTGGCCTGCGCCGCATCGCCCGCCGCCTGCGCAAGGGCCTTGCGCAACTGGTCCGTCATGGCCTGATCGTTCATGATTGTAACAACTCCGCTCTTGTCATCATCGGACAGGCATGGTGATAGCAAACAGCCCACGCAGCAATGCCGCCCATGCAGGGCGGCCCATCCGTTCACGATGTAACGCCCCCCGCGCAGGACCGTAAACCGCCATGTCTCCACACACCATCCCGGATGATGAATTACATGTGACCTACATCCTGGCGTCGGGTCCGGGTGGGCAGAACGTCAACAAGGTCGCGACCGCCGCGCAACTGCGCTTTGACGCCCGCAATTCCCCCACCCTGCCACAACGCATAAAACAGAAGCTGGTGGAGATAGCAGGCAGCCGGATGACGGGGGATGGCGTGATCGTGCTGACCGCGCGGCGCTTTCGCAGCCAGATCCGCAACCGCGAGGACGCGGTCGCCCGCCTGCACGACATGATCGCACAGGCCAGCACCGTACAGGCGTATCGTGTGCCCACCCGCCCCTCACGCGGGCAGCGCAAGCGGCGGATGGAGAACAAGCAGCACCGCAGCCGCATCAAACAGGGCCGCAGCAGCCGTTACACCGACTGAGCGGCGCACCTGCTCAGGCGGCGACCTGCTTCTGCTCGGTCATGATGCGCCGCAGCAGCGGCACGAATTCCGACAGGTGCGCAATGCGGAACAGCCCCGGCCACTGCGGCGCGGGCTGGCCCGGATCACGCAGCAGCACACAGGCCATGCCCGCCAGGCGGGCGGCTTCCACGCCGGCATCGGAATCTTCCAGAACGATACAGTTGCCGGGCGGGATATTGTCCTGCTCCGCGGCATACAGGTACAGATCGGGCCGGGGCTTGGGCATATCCAGATCGCGGCCTGAATGGATGCGGTCTTCTTCCAGCAACTGATCGAGGCCCGTGCTGCTGAATTTGGCGTCCATCTCCGCCATGGAGGAATTGGAGCCGATACGCACCGGCAGCCCCAGACCCAGTGTTGCCTGAAGCATGTCTTCCGCGCCATCCACGGTCTGGGCATCGGTTTTCATCATGGTTACGATGCGGTTCTGCACGATCATATCCCAGTTATCGGGCAGTTCCCTGCCGCTTTCATGGGCGATACGATCGCGGATTTTGGCCAGTTCACCGCCGGTGAACAGTTTGTTTGCCTGCGCGTCCGTAATGTTCCAGCCATATTTCCGCGCTTCCTGCGCCATGATGGAGGTGGACAGGTATTCCCCATCGACCAGAACGCCATCACAATCGAAAATAACCATGCGTAATTTCCCATCAGGGCGCACGGCCGCAGGCAGTTGATTATCGGATTTGCTGTGTAAATTCAAAGTTCAGACCCTACCTTTCATGCACTTCCTACGCGCTGAACCACAAAACATATGGCGCCAGAAGTCATGCACTATAGATATGTGATGATTTTTGATATTGGAAGGATAAAATTTACAAAATTTTGCAAAGCAGTAAATAAAAATATTTTCTGATTATTTATAATATTTCATCATTTATTTAAATTTATATTCACAATAAACTGCTAAAATTCATTGTTTTTATTTTTTAATTACATATATTATCCATATACCATTACGCAATACTCATGTATTCACCATGTTCAGGCCATGATATGTTCATGAACCGGACAGGAAAGGTTCCCTCCTCCCCTGCCGCGCCTGAGACCGGGCATGCCCCTAAACGGCAGGACCACGAAAACGGAACGGGGCCGACCTTACGACTCCGCTGCTTCGGCACAGGATGGATGATTTGCAGGATTTTCAAATTCACAACGCACCGTGCGAACAGACGGGCGCATCCGTTCAATTGGTGTCCTCACGGATCACCACCAGCACCTGTCGGCGATTGAGCGTTTCATTTCCGGGCGCTGTCTTCAGCGAACGCGTCCATAAGTTCCAACGCATTCCGCGTGGCGGCGCCATAGGTGGTGTTATCGTAGATTGTCCAGACATCGCTGCCAGCCGCGGCAAGCGAGGCAACGGTTTTCGCATGGGCTTCAATGGCCTCCTTGCCATAAGGTGACTCATAAATCCGTGGGGAACCGTGCAGGCGGAAATAGGCGAGGCCGCTCCAGCCCCCGGGTTGCGCCGCGGGCAGGAACCTGGCCGGATCCGCCGCGACGCGCGAGATCCGCCGCCCCGCCAGCATGTGGTCAACCTCTGGCTGGAACCAGCTTGCATGTCTTGGCTCCAGAACGATAGCCCCTGCGATCATGGCTTGCAGATCGTCCATAAATCGTTCCGCAATCGCGCCGGGATAGGCGAAGCTTGGGGGAAGCTGAACCAGGATGGGACCACGCCTGTCGCCCAGGCCACCCGTTTCCTCGGCAAAGCGCGCGATCAGCGCCCGACAGTCGATCAGCCGGCGCTCATGCGTGATCGTTCTGGGCAGCTTGACGGAGAAGCGGAACGCAGGCGGCACGCTTGCCGCCCAGCGTTCGTAGGTTGTGCGCCGGTGCGGTCGATAGAAACTGCTGTTGATCTCGACAGCCGAGAAGCGTGCGCCATAGCGTTCAAGATGCGTGCCGACCGGGGGAAACTGCCCGGCAAGCGCGGAAGGGATCGACCAGCCAGCAACACCGACGCGAATGGACATGGCAACTCCTCCCATGACCGGATGCGGACGGATCACAACGCCCGGCCTGCGCCACTCCCGAGACCCGATCCCGCATGCAGGCTGTATGTGACGATGTAAGAAGCTGTTTGATAAAAAACAACAAAGGTTTTTGGGTGCCTTTCAAACAGTCTCCTAGAACGACCAGATGGCGTCACAACTGAACCAGAGCATGTTGTTCGTGCCATTGTTTACAATGGGATTGGCCGTCGTGCCGGACTGGTTGAAGGGTCGCGTGCCGTTGAGGGACTTGTCCAGACGGATTTCGGGGCGGATGGTCAGCTTGCCCAGCGACATCCGGCGGTTGATGAACTCCGGCCGGTAGGACACGCCCAGCGTCAGCGCGCCATAGGTTGTGGGCGGGGCCGCATAGTACGGAAAGGGCTGGTTGGTGATGGATTTGGTGAAAGAGGTGAAGCTCGCATATTCCGTAATGACGCCGCCGGTATTGTCACGGAAGATTTCGCCACGCGCATTGAATGTCAGCCACGGGCGGATGTCCCACGCCACATAACTGCTGATGCCATAGGCATCGTCGCGCAGGGCGTCATCATGCAGGTAGGTGCCGTCCACCGTCAGCGTGACCCGATCATTGACATGGTACGTGGCCATGATGTCACCGTTATACTGCATCAGGTGGTTGGCGCTGCGGCCAAGGCCCGCGCTGGTCCAGCCGCCGCCACTGATGGAGCGGCCATTATTGCCCTGCGGGCCGAAATGGCCGATGGCATGCAGGTTCAGCTTGCCATGCATCAGGTTGTTCCATGAAAACCCGAAATATCCCTTGGGCTTGTTATTGTTCCCGTACGCGCCGAACGTGGTGGAATTACCGGCATCCACGCCCAGTATCCAGTCCATGGTCCGCGTCAGGTGCATGGTCGCGACAATACCGACCGTCTCGAACGGGACGATATAGTCGGAAGCATAGTTGAAGGTATAGAAGGGCCGCGCCGTCGCGGGCGTGCCTTCCGATCCCAGCAGGCCGTACATCTGCCCGATCTGCACATCGATCCCGCGCCGGTAGATCCATGGCAGGTGCGCATCCAGGTGGACCTGTGTCGGCACCCACTGGTACAGCCCGGTCAGCGATCCCGACCCCATCCCTGCCGTCGGGTCGAAACGTGCGTCCGAACCGTACATCGCCTCGATCACGAAACCCAGGCCGTAGCCATGCCCGACATCGGTGACGGCATGCGAGAGCGAACCCATGATCTGGTTCATCGTGACCGTATTGGCGCGGTCGGTATAGAACTGGCCGAAGTTGCGGCCCGAGCGGGTCCAGGGGTTACCCGAAATGCCGGCCTCGATCTGCACATGGCCTTCCAGCCCGTCCCAGTAGGTGCGGGCGTGACCCGGACGGGGGTGGAAGATATTGCCCGTAACGGGGGCGGGGGTTGCTTCCTCCACCGGTTCGGTCGCTTCCAGGGGGCGTTCCACTTCCGTTGGAATATCCGGGGTCTGGGCCCGCGCCCCTTCGTCCATGGGAAAGGCCAGAATGCTTATGCCAAGCAGGGTACAGAACCGTCTCATGCGGATTTCCTATTCGATGTCAGGATAAACAACGATTCGAAACAATTGTTCGTATGGATTCCTTTTACCGTACATCATCGTTACGTCAACGTAACATATGAAAAAAACATCCTTAATTTTAAATAAACAAGTGTGTTTTATTATGTAAAATACGTGACATATGGGGATCGCTTCACATCGTATCCAGATAGTTTTTCCATCCACCAAAAGCGGTAATATCGCGCCCGTTCCTGGCGGCGGCTTCCGCGCAGAGAAAGCCATCCACTTCCTCCCCATCCGCCAGCGTGATCCGTCCAATCGCCATGGGCTGGGGGATTGATGCGACAAACCGGCCAAAAGCCGCCGCGCTCAGTTCATAGATTTCAACCTCCAGCCCGGCTCCGGCAAATCCGGCCTGACGGAACATTCCCGGTTTGGGGGGAGTACTGTCCGGCAATGCGAACAGCCTGTAATCCGGGGCGGTACGTGCCGCCCGCCTGAACACGGCGTTTTCGCGCTCAAGCTGGAAATGCAGCGGTAATCCGCGCAGATGCGCCCCCACTACGGCCAGTAACACGCGATCCGTTTCTTCATGGGGGGGCAGCGATACCGGATGCGGTTTTTCGTGTCGTGCCATCCCGATGGTGTCATCCCCGGCCATCTGGTAACGCTGCGCCAGATCCGCCAGTGCATAATCCGCATTGGCGGGCGCGATCAACGTAACCCCGAACGGCAGCCCGTTACCCCGGAAGCCAGCGGGAACGGCGCATGCCGACATATCGAGTATATTGACGAAGTTGGTGTACGTGCCAAGCAGGCTGTTCGCCGCTATGGGTTCGGCCTTCACCTCGGCGCGTGATACGATGCGGGGCGCTGTTGGCAGCAGCATGACATCGAACTGCCGCCACATCTGCGTGGCCACCTGCTGGAGTTCCCGCTGGCGATAAAGCCCCCGGAAGACATCCGTCGCGCCATATCGCCGCGCATTGTCATAGATGCTGGCGACGGTCGGGTCCATTTCAGCGGCATGCCGCCTGTGGAATTCTTCAATGGCCGTGATCCGTTCCACAACGAACGGGCCATTGTACAGTAATTCCGCGGCTTCGCGTAACGGGGCATAATCCAGTTCGACCGGCGTGCCCCCCAGCGCCTCCATATTCCTGACAGCCTGCTCGTACAGGTCAGCGTTTTCGGTGTCGTTGTCAAAAAACCTGTCCTGCGGGGCAAGGATGCCGAACCGGAAGCTTTCCCCCAATGCGGGACGCGGCACCATCGGACGCGAATAAGGGGTGCGCGGATCCCATGATGCGGCCTTGCGTTCAACCAGAGCGGCATCCGCCACCGAACCCGCGAAAATGGAAATGCAGTCCAGTGATTTACAGGCAGGCACGACGCCCTGGTTACTCAGCACCCCACGTGAGGGCTTGAGGCCCACAATATTATTGAACGCCGCCGGCACCCGACCCGAACCGGCGGTATCCGTGCCCAGCGCGAAGGAAACCAGCCCCGCCGCCACGGCCACGGCCGAACCGGAACTGGAGCCACCCGATACGTACCGGGAATCAAACACGCAGTGCGGCGCGCCATAGGGTGAGCGGGTTCCGACCAGTCCCGTCGCAAACTGGTCCAGGTTGGTCTTGCCAATGACAATCGCCCCGGCGGCTTCAAGCCGCTGCACGACTTCGGCGCTGACCGCGGGCGTGTAGGCGAAGGCCGGACAGGCCGCCGTGGTTGGCAGGCCCGCCACATCGATATTGTCCTTGACCGCGAAGGGAACGCCATACAGGGGCAGGGCATCCATTGACCGGCTTTCCAGAAACGCGGCGCGCTCCAGCAGATGCTCCAGTGGCGCCACGCTGATCCAGACCGCCGGATCCTTTTGCGCATAGGCCGTGATCCGTTCATACACGATCCCAACCAGCGCGGATGGACGCAGGGCGCCGGAGCGGTAAGCATCCAGGACATCACGGATCTGCAACATTGTCGGTAACATCTTCCTGCTCCCTTTTCCTGACATTCCGCCCCCTGACGGGAGCGGGATGGGAGAAAGTATTTACGGGGTGCTGAGCACCATCACCCGTTCGCCACCGCGCACCTCGCGGCCCGTGCGGCACAGGATCTCACTGACCTTGCCGGAGACGGGTGCGACTACCTTCATTTCCGTTTTCATGGCTTCGATCACCAGTACCGCGTCACCGCTGCGTACGGTGTCGCCAACCGAAACAAGTAACTGCCACACATTACCGGGCACCGGACTGTCCACCCCGACATGCCCTTCGGGCAGCACGGTTTCCTCGGCGGCAGGGGCTGTGGCTTCCTCTTCGTAAGTATCCAGCCCCTTCGCGATCCAGTCCTGGCGTTCGGCTTCGAACGCGGCCTGCTGGCGGGCCTTGGCCACCGCGATCTCATCGGCATGCCGCGCAAGGAATGCGCGGTATTCCTTCAGGCTGAAGCGTGTTTCTTCCACCTCGATGGGATAGCGGCCATAGGGAAAGGCGGCTCTCGCTTCCATAAGTTCATCGTGTGAAACAAGGTAGAAGCGGATCTGGTCAAAACAGCGCAGGAGCCACGGCTGGCCATCGCGGAATACCGGGGTGCTGCGCCAGGTATTCCATACCTGAAGGGTGCGGCCGAACAACTGGTACCCACCCGGCCCTTCCATGCCGTAGATACACATGTAGCTGCCACCGATGCCCACGACATTATCCGGTGTCCATGTCCGGGCCGGGTTGTATTTTGTCGTGACCAGTTGATGGCGCGGATCAACCGGCGTTGCAACGGGCGCCCCCAGATAGACATCCCCCAACCCCATGACCAGGTATGAGGCGTCGCATATGATTTTCCTTACGTCCTCGATGCTGTTCAGGCCGTTGATCCGACGGATGAACTCAATGTTGGACGGACACCACGGCGCATTGGGGCGCACCAGTTGCTGGTAGCGCTGCATGGCCAGCCGCGCCTGCTCGTCATCCCACGACAGGGGCAGGTGGACGATACGGCTGGGCACCACGATATCATCGTCTTCATCGGGCAGGGCCTGCTCGATGGTATGCAGCCGTTCCAGCAGCGCCGGCAGGGACAGGCGATCGGGGTCGTAATGCACCTGCAGGGACCGGATGCCCGGCGTCAGGTCGATGATCCCCTCGATCCGATGGGCCTTGATCTGTTCAAGCATGATCTGCACACGCAGGCGCAGGGCGATGTCCAGTACGGGCGCCCCGAATTCCAGCAGCAGGTACGTATCACCAGCCCGGCGATAGACAACAGGCGTAACGCCTGGGGAGCTGAACAGGACCGGCTCCTGCCCGCTTATGGGCTGTTCCAGAAAGGACACGTTCAGTGCGGGTGGCGTGATGCGCCGGAACCTGACCTTGTCGCCCGGATGCAGTTGCCCCATTTTCCATAACTCATCACGCGCCAGCACGGCAGGGCAGACAAAACCGCCCAGACTGGGGCCATCAGGCCCCAGCAGGATGGGCATGTCCCCGGTAAAATCTATGGCGCCGATGGCGTAGGCATTATCATGGATGTTCGATGGATGGAGACCCGCCTCCCCCCCATCCGTCCGGGCCCAGCGGGGCTTGGGGCCGATCAGGCGCACGCCGGTCCGCGCGCTGTTGAAATGGACCTCATACTCGCTGGAAAACAGGGTCTCGATATCGCTTTCAAGAAAGTAGTCCGGGGCGCCGTGGGGGCCGTACAGAACCCCCAGTTCCCATTCACGGGTCAGGACCGGACGGTCTTCCCCGGCTATGGACGTACCTGACGGCGCGGGAAGTCCGGCAACCGGATGGAACCGCAGCACATCCCCCGTCTTGAGCTGTCCTGTCGCGTGCCCCCCGAACTGCCCCAGCATGAAGGTCGCACGCGAGCCAAGATAAGTCGGCGCGTCGATCCCCCCCCTGATGGCCAGGTAGGTCCTGTGTCCCGCCCCCCTGATCTGTCCGATCGCGAGTATCTGCCCCGCCTTAACCGTAACGGGTTCCCAGTACGCAATGGCGTTGCCATCCAGGGTCGCGGGCATGTAGGCCCCGGTCAGGGCGATGACGGCCCCGGCATTGAAACGCAGCACCGGGCCGGAAAGCGTCAGTTCGATCGCCGCGTCCCCTTCGGCATTTCCAACAATCCTGTTGGCCATGCCGAAGCTTCTGTTATCCATGGGGCCACTGGGGGGCACACCCACATCCCAGTACCCCAGGCGACCGGGCCAGTCCTGCACGGTGGATTGCAGGCCGGGTGCAAGAACCTCGATTGTATGGGGAGTATAGGCGAACCCGTTCAGAAACGCGGTTGTGACATCGCCCCCCACCACGGCGGGGTGGGCTGTGATGGCGCGCAGGTAATCCAGATTGCTTTCAAGCCCGTCGATATCCGTCGCCTTCAGGGCTTCATGCAGGTTCCGCAGCGCCTGCGTCCTGTCGTCACCCCGGGCGATGACTTTCGCGAGCATGGGGTCGTAATACGACGTGACCTCCGTCCCGGTTTCGACCCAGCCATCCACACGCACGCCCGGTGCGAAGCTTACGCGGGTCAGGCGCCCGGTCGCGGGGCGGAAATTCTCGGCGGCGTTTTCAGCATAAATCCGGGCTTCGATGGCCGCGCCACGGGGCTTCAGCGTTTCCGGATCCGGCAGGATGAAATCACCGCTGGCCTGTCGCACCATCCATTCGACAAGATCGACACCGTAGATTTCCTCGGTCACGCAATGCTCGACCTGCAGGCGCGTATTGACCTCCAGAAAATAGAACCGGTCCGTCTGCGTGTCGTAAATGAACTCCACGGTGCCAGCGGATTCATACTGCACCGCGGACCCGAGGGCGCGCGCGGCCTCGTGGATATTCCGCCTTGTTTCGGCACTCAGCCCCGGGGCGGGAGTTTCCTCGATGACTTTCTGGTTGCGCCGTTGCAGCGAGCAGTCCCGCTCCCCCAGCGTCAGGATATTGCCTTTGCCGTCACCGAATATCTGCACTTCTATGTGGCGCGCGGATGCTATGAATTTTTCCAGGAAAACCCGGGCGTCACCAAAATTGTTTCCGCCCAGCCGCGATACCCCGTCGAAACAGGCGCGCAGTTCGGCTTCATTGGCGCAAACCTGCATGCCGATGCCGCCACCGCCCGCCGTGCTTTTCAGCATGACGGGATAACCGATACGGACCGCCGCCTGCACGGCCTCGTCGATGGAGGTTAGGATGTCCGTGCCCGGCAGCAGGGGCACGCCATTTTCCACGGCCAGTGCGCGCGCGGTGTGCTTCAGCCCGAAGGCGCGCATATGTTCGGGGCGCGGGCCGATGAAACGGATGCCCTTTTGCGCCAGTCTTTCCGCGAATTCGGCCCGTTCGCTTAAAAAGCCATAACCGGGATGCACGGCTTGCGCGCCCATTTCCACGCAGGCGTCCACAATCGCATCCATGTTCAGGTAGCTGTCCGTTACAGCCGCCCCGCCAATCGTTATGGCTTCCTGCGCCTCGAGAACCGGCGGGGAAAACCTGTCGGCCACCGAACATACCGCTACGGAACCAATATCCATACGCTTGAGGGTACGCGTGATACGACGGACGATTTCACCACGATTGGCGATCAGGACTTTTGAAAACATGGATGCGTTCCAGACGGTCAGGCTCAGGCGGAAACAGGTTCGGTAATGACCACACGGATGGGCGTGGGCACGAACCCGTTGCAGGGATTGTTGACCTGCGGACAGTTGGACAGCACCACAAGCGTGTCCATTTCGGCGCGCAGGTCAACATAGCCACCCGGATCGGACAGCCCGTCGTCAATGACGAGTTCCCCATTTTCCAGAATGGGAACATTCATGAAGAAGTTGACGTTACTGACAAGGTCGCGCTTTCCCATGCCGTACCTGGCCAGTTCCAGCAGGAAGTTCTCGCGGCATGCATGCATGTATTTTGTATCATGCCCGAAACGCACTGTATTGGATTCACAACTGCACGCACCCGCCAGCGTATCATGACGACCGCAGGTATCTTCCACCACGGTCATGAGGACATTGCCTTCGTTGGAATACAGCCGTGCGTCCTTGCCTATATAGGCAGCGCCCTGGTTTATGATCGTATCCTGCGCGCTGTAACGCTCGTGCGTGGCACGGGCATTGTAGAAAAGCGCATCGACGGCCTGCTGGCTTTCCAGATCAATAATGCGCAGGATCTGGCCTTTTTCAACAATGGCGGACCACGGCATGCGCGCGGGCACGACGTGATCCAGTACGGTTCTGGCGGACTGGATCGGGTTGGTATTGGCGGTCATGACAAGATTCCTGAATTAGCGAAACAGCGGGTCCGTGTTTTCAAAACCGCGGCGTGCTTCCTCACAGAAAGTACGACAAAGGTCATCCGCTGCGGGGGCCGGGGCCTGCCAGCGGACGATCTCGATGGGTTCGGGCGCGAATGTCGTATCGGGGCTCAGCGGGTGATAGCAGTTCGAAATACCGACAAGCAGATTCATCTCCGCCCGCAGGTCGACATGCGCGCCAGCCCTGATGCTGTCATCCACCCACGCCAGACGCCCGTCCGGCCCCGCGCTGACATGCGAAAAAAAGTTCATGCAGGGCGGTACATCCCGCACGGTCATGCCATGCTTGCCCGCCATGAGCCGCATATTGTTACGCGTATTGCGCAATGCGGCATTACCGAAGTTCTTCTCGTTACTTTGCGGGGTGCTACCGCCCGCCAGTGCATCATTGTAACCGCCCGTATCACCGATAATGGATGCGAGTACGCGCCCCATGTCCGAAAACAGGACGCGGCCGGTCGACAGCCGCGTTGTCCATTGCAGCTTGACCGTATCGCCCGCGTTGTAGCGTTCGCTCGGGTCATCGGCGTTCCACAGCATGACGGAAACACCATTATTGCCGGATGTATTGATTATTCTCAGCGCCTGACCACGCGGCACGACGGTGCTCCAGTACCATCCACCCGGAACCGTCTCGCGGTGCCTGACTGCATCTTCGGTCATGTCGATGGGTGTGTACACGGGGCGGGATGCCCGCTCTTCTTGCAGGGCGCGGTCACGAAGGTGGTTGTACCTTTCGCGGTACCATGCGGGGGTCTGTTGATCTATCTGCATCTTCTTCATTTCCATTCGTTTTGCGATGACGTTCTGCGCAATACGTAGGTTCAGTCTTCCGCCCCGGCGCGATCGTGCTGGCCCGCGGTATGTACCGGCGGGATAAGGGACGCGATCAGGTGCATGTCACCCGATATGACGCCGGCAAGGGTCTTGAACTGGTTTTCAATTTCCCTGAGCTTTTTTACTTTCCCCTGCACGAGCATGACCTCAAGGGTCTGCCTGCGTATCAGGTTGACATGGAGGGAGCTTATGACCTCGGCCAGGTTTTCATACTGCATGTCCGCAAGTTTCTGTTGCAGGCCGGTTGCGGCATTGTCGTAGAAAAGGATGATGACACCCGCCATCACTTCGTCTTCATTGTCCTGCCGGCACGAAATCAGTTCCTGATGCAGCACGTTCTGGATGGCCTGCGACCGGCTCAGGTACCCTTTCGCCTCCACCATTTCATCCAGATCACGCAGGATGTGGGGGGGCAGGGAAATACTTACGCGACTTACCTGCTCGTCTGTTTTTTTTCTGGCCATGATCCGTCAGCCTCTATTCAACCGTATTCGTTACTAGGGTGAGAAGGGGAATATTCAGGTTGTCCATGTCGGGTTCCGGATCGGCCTGCGTATGGATCAGTTCTTCCAGCCGGGCCTTGGTGGCCTGGAATTCCGCGCTGTCCATCTGCCGCGCGTGCCGCGGCCGTGGCAGGGGAACATCTATGATTTCCTCCACCTTGCCCGGATGCGCCCTGAGCACCAGGATACGGTCGGCCAGATAGATGGCCTCATCCAGATCGTGCGTGATGAATACGATGGTGATGTCAATCTTGCGCCAGATTTCCATAAGGTAGTTCTGCATGCGCACCCGGCTCTGGGCATCCAGCGCGCTGAAGGGTTCGTCCATCAGCAATACCCGTGGCTGCGCGGCCAGGGCGCGGGCAATGGCCACGCGCTGCTGCATGCCGCCGGACAGTTGATGCGGCCATGAATGCGCGAACTGTTCGAGCCCGATGATCTGTAGCCACTGCAGGGCCTGCCGGCGGGCCTCGTCACGGCTGCTGCCAGTCATTTCCATGCCGAACATGACATTCTGGCACACGTTCAGCCACGGAAAGAGGGTGTATTTCTGAAACACCATTCCCCGGTCCGGCCCCGGCTCCGTCACCTGCCTGCCATCAACCAGGATCCGGCCCGAAGTGGCACTTTCAAGCCCCGCCAGAATGCGTACTAGTGTTGACTTGCCACAGCCCGAGGGCCCGACGACGCACACGAACTCGCGCCGGTGCACACCCAGGCTTATATCCTCCAGGGCGACGGTCTGCTTCTTTCCCTGGGTGAAGACCTTGCCGACATGCTCGACCTGCATGACCAGTTCGCGGGCGCGAATACGCGCCATGCGTGCGGCGACATCGGGCGGAAGGTCACGGTAATCCACCGGGCCGGTGGGCGTATGATCGGTCATCACGCGTTCTCCCGCCTTGACCGGAACAGGAAGCGGGCGGCGTAGCCCAGCAGCATGTCACCACCCAGACCGACAATTCCGATAAAGGCCATTGCGGCATAGACATTTTCAAAATGCTGGTATCTGGCCTGCTGGGTGATGAACCAGGTAATGCCCGAGGAGGTCCCGATCAGTTCAGCAACAATCAGATACGTCCATGCCCAGCCAAGCAGAATACGCTGGTCACGGTACAGATCCGGCAAAATGGCGGGCACGATAACGCGAAAGAGAAGGCGCTTGCCGCTTGCGCCCAGCGTGCGCGCCGCCTCGATCAGCGCCAGATCCAGTTTGCGGGTCGTATTGGCTATGACCAGGATCTGCTGGAACAGCGTGCCGATAACGATGATCGCGATCTTGGGGGCATCGTAAATACCCAGGATCGCCACCACCAGCGCGCCAAAGGCGGGTGCGGGCAGGTACCGCAGGAAATCGACCGAGGGTTCAACCAGCCTGGCCAGCGCCGGCAGGGCGCCGCACATGACCCCCAGCGGCACCCCGATGAGGGAGGAGATAAGAAACCCCCAGAAAATGATCTGCAGGCTATGCCCGAACGCCACCAGTATGGACTTTTCCGGACCGGTCGAGGCCGACTGGGTGAAAGCATGGCAGAAGGCCAGCGCCACCTCCCCCGGTGTGGGAAGATAGACGGGATTGGCGGCCACCCCGGTAGGAAGCTGCTGGCCGCTGTCACGCATTTCCTGCACGGCATGGCGGAAGTCCACGCGGTTCATGCGCATGCCGGCTTCCAGATATTCCTCACCACCCGGGTTGGTGATCAGGACCTGCGGATGCCAGATGAACGGCACATAGCTGACAAGGCTCCATATGGACAATGGAATCACTACCGACAGAATACCCAGAACAGTGCGGGTCGATCTGGCAGTATCTTCATATAGCCGCCAACCTGACATGAACCGCGCCATTTCCCTTCCCCCCAATTATTATTGAGCAGCGGCGACGAATGACGGATCGATGTAACGGTTTACGTCCTGATTGACCTTATAGACCCCGTATTTGACATTGAACGTGTCGGCTTCGTGGCTTGAGCCATAAAGGGAGCCCAGGCCGTCCTTCTTTTCAAAAACCTTCCGGTCATCGGCAAGGCTCAGCAGGTGCGTCCCCTTGAGAAGATGGGCATAGGATGCGGGCGCGACACCTGTGCGGGCCGCCATGATGCGCAGGGCATCGGGCTGCGTGGCGGGATCCTCGATGTAACTCACCACATGGTCCCATACCTTTACGAGGCGGCGCCACTGGTCGGCATGGTCCTTGAGGCTGACGGGATCAACCAGCAGCGTATCGTAGATCAGCCCCGGCACTTCATGCGACGTGAATACCGGGCGCGAACCGGGCACCATGCGCAGGGCCTGCCCCGAATTGGGCTGCCACGCGGCGATTGCCGCCACCTCCCCCGAGGCCAGGACCTGCGGCGTCTCGTTGGTCTTGGTATTGACCAGCCTGACGTCCTTTTCGCTCATGTTCGACTTTTCAAGCGCCTTGAGCAGCAGGAGGTGATCGACCAGCCCTTCTTCCACGGCAACGGCCTGCCCCTTCAGCTCCGCCATATCGTGGATGCCGGGCCTGGCGATGATCATGTCATTGCCATCAGAATAATCCGTTACAAGGATCATCCGCCCCTTGTGGCTTACGCCGGTGACCAGCGCGTCACCATTTGTGGCAAGGACGCCGTCCAGCTTGCCCGCCGCGAATGCATCGAGGGACGCGCTGTAATCAAACCACTGGAACTGCGCATCCACCCCGGCTTCGGCAAGCCAGCCCTTATCAATGGCGACCTGCCATGCCACCCAGCCCGGCCAGTCACTATACCCGATCCTGAGGGGTTCGGCGGCATGCGCCGCCTGGGAGACCCCACAGAATGCAATGATTCCAGCCCAGACAGCCTGTTTAAGCGATGGGAAAACCAGCATGAGACCACGGCTCCGGTATTACGGGATTGAGAAATAGTATTACTGATAAATAACCCATAACCCGATTCGTTCCAAGGAAAAAATGTTCCGATTTCCGTACGGCCAGTGCCGTTCGGGCCATTTCCACCCGCCTCAAACCCGTAACGGATTGGTAACGTTTCCCAAATTCCTTCAGGAAATTTGATGTGATGATGGTCCCTGCGGCCGCGTCCCGATCGCGCGGGAGCGGGTCTCCGCGCGTTGCAATGACTGGAAGGCTGTCTGAAAAACCTGCCTTTGAGACAGGCCGCAAAACATAAGAACGTTTTTGGTGAAGCTTTTTTCAAAAAGCTTCACGAAACGCGCCTTTTTGAAAGAAGGCACCAACACATAGCTTCCCTGCCGTGGCCGCGGCGCAAAAAGGTTGGCAGCCATGGATTGTGACCGTATGACGTGTTTTGTTTTTTCCTGACATAATCAGCACATTATGAAAGATACCGACCATTGGACCACACCGAAATCGTCAAGGCGCTCGGCACCTTTCTCGCCATTATGAATCCTTTCCTGAGCCTGCCCGTCTTTCTGGCGATGACATCAGGATTTTCGGTGGCCCAGCAGCGGGTACTTGCCGTGAAGGTCACCCTTTTCTCGGCCATCATGTGTCTGGTCATCCTGCTGGCGGGACAGAAGATCATCAGCTTCTTTGGCATTACCATCGACCAGTTCCGCGTGGCGGGCGGCATTGTTCTGGCCCAGATCTCGTGGTCCATGCTGAATGGCAGCAATATCCCCTCGCATCAGGGCAGCCATCAGGAACAGGCCCAGTTGCAGAACCTGTCGGGGCTGGCCTTCTACCCCCTTACCTTTCCCATGCTGATTGGCCCCGGCACCATCGCAACCATCATCATCTATACCGGGCGTCCCGCCCCCCTGATCGACATACTGGAAATAGGGGGCATTATTGCGGGAATACTGCTTGTTCTGTTCGTGACGCTGTTCTTCGCCTCGGAAATCGGGAAAGTCATGAGCGAGACGATGCGCACCATCACGACGCGCCTTATGGGCATGATCCTGCTGGCCATTTCCGTTGGCATGGTGATCGCCGGTCTCAAGGCGGTACTGCCGGGACTTTCCCGTTAACCCTGTTCGCCATGGAATATGGAACAGGGGCAGACATTCGTGAACGGGCCGGAAGGCTTACGGGCGGGATGCCGGCTGTCAGCCTCCCGCCCGGACACCGCGAAAAGGCCCGCAATCGTCAGTTGGTACCATGCGATGAGTTTGCATGTTTTACCGGGGTATGTTCGGTCCAGCCACCGCCCAGCGCGCGGTAAAGGGTGACAAGGTTCTGGTAGCGCGAAACGGCGATGGAGATCTGCCATTGCTGCGCCTGCAACATGGCGCGCTGCGAAACCAGCGAAGTCAGGTAGGAATCCGTTCCCGCCTCATACCGTAGCATGGCCAGACGGTAGGCGTCGGACGTGGTGGAGACGTATTGATCCATCTGCCCCGTTTCATCGCGATAGGTATCGCGCGCGGCCAGCGCGTCCGCCACCTCGCGGAAGGCGGACTGCACCGTCTTTTCATAAACGGCCATCTTGGAAGCCCGCATGGCGCGCGACGCCTTGAGGTTACCGCTGTTCTGCCCCCAGTTCAGCAGGGGCACCTGCAACTGCGGTGACACCCCCCATGTCGTCGCGGCCGAGGTGAACAGCCTGTGCGGCTGGAGGCTACTGATCCCGTCCGACGCGGTCAGGGTAATGCGTGGATAGAACGCCGCCTTGGCCGCGCCGATATCCGCATTGGCCGCCAGCAGGTCATGCTCGGCCGCCATGATGTCGGGCCGGTGTTCCAGCACCTCCGCCGGCAGGCCCGGCGGCAGGTCCTGCATGATGGTCTGCCGCCCCAGTGGCTGGGCGGGGGGCAGGTTGTCAGGGATCGGCTGGCCGATCAGCAGGGTCAGCAGGTTTTCATCCTGCGCGACATGCCGGCGCGACTCATCGCGGAAGGCCCCGCTCTGCGCAACCTGCGTTTCGGTCTGGCGCACGGTCATCTCGTCCGTTTCGCCATGGGCGAACTGGGCCCGGACCATATCCAGCGTCGCGTTCTGCGAGGCGATCGTGTCATCGGACAGCCGCAACTGCGCCTGATCGCCCAGCCACGAGATATAGGCCGTCGCCACCTGCGATATGATGCTGATCAGCATGGCGCGGGCGTTCTCGCGCTGCATCAGCGCATGCTCCGCCGCCTCACGCGACAGGCTGCGTATGCGCCCGAACAGGTCGATTTCGTAGGACGAGACGCCAATGCCCATCTGGTAGTATTTGAACATGGGCGGATTGCCGGTATCCAGCCCCGGCGCGAAGCTCAGACCCGCAGCCCCCGAGGGACCCTGGTACATCGCTTCCCCTCCACCACCGATAGCGGGGAACAGGCTGGCATGCTGGATGGCAAACTGCCCCTGCGCGCGGCGTATATCCGCCGCCGCCTGCCGCAGGTCACGGTTTTCACGGATGGCGATGGCGATGAGCGCCTTCAGTCGGGGGTCGGTAAAGAATTCCGACCAGCCCAGATCCGCCGCCAGGGGGTTTTCAATCATCGGGTCGCCCGTATTGGCATAGGCGGGCCATGCCTTTGCCAGCGGCGGCGCGGGCCGCTTGTAATGCGGGATCATGGTACAGCCCGCCAGCATGACGGCCGCCATGCTGGCGGCTCCGGCGCGCCTGAGGGTGGAGAATACGACCATCTGCATCACTCCCCCGTTGTCCGTTCGGATACGCGCCGCACACGGAACAGGCGCAGCACGACCACGAAGAACAGCGGCACAAAATATACGGCCAGCAAGGTGGCCGTCACCATGCCGCCCACTACCGCCGTGCCGATCGCGACACGCGCGGCGGAACCCGCCCCACTGGCGATGGCCAGCGGGAACACCCCCACCACGAAGGCGATGGAGGTCATGAGAATGGGCCGCAGCCGCTCGCGCCCGGCTTCCAGCACGGATTCTTCCAGTGTCGCCCCGTTTTCGAAAAACGCCTTGGCGAATTCCACGATCAGGATGGCGTTCTTCACCGCCAGCCCCACCGTGGTCAGCAGCCCGACCTGGAAATACACGTCATTGGCCATGCCGCGCAGCAGGGTGGCCACAATGGCCCCCAGCACGCCCAGCGGAATGACCAGCAGCACGGCGAAGGGAATGGCCCAGCTTTCATACAGTGCGGCGAGACAGAACAGGATGACGATGGCCGCCAGCCCATAAAGCGGGCCGGTTGCCGCGCCCGAGGCCATCTGCTCGAACGACAGGCCGGTCCATTCATACCCCACGCCGGGCGGCAGCTTGGCCAGGATGTCCTTCATCGCGGCGATGGAATCCCCCGAACTGTAGCCCGCGGCAGGCTGGCCCAGGATCTCGAAGGCATTGAGGCCGTTATAATCCTCCACCTTCTGCGGCCCGACGACCCACTGCCCGGAGATGAAGGCATTGAACGGCACCATGCCCCCCAGCGCGTTGCGCATGTACCATTTGTTCAGGTCATCGGGGATCATGCGTGAATCCGGCTCACCCTGGATATAGACCTGCTTCACACGGTCATCGCGCAGGAACTGGTTGACGTAGATCGACCCCAGCGCGCCCTCGATGGTGGTGTTGATATCCGCGATCGTGACACCCAGCGCATTCGCCTTTTCACGGTCGATGTCCAGATGGAACTGCGGCGCGTCCTCCATGCCGTTGGGGCGCACGGCCGTCAGGCGGTGGTCCTTCGCCGCCATGCCCAGCACCATGTTGCGCGCTTCCAGCAGCTTGGCATGGCCCAGATGGCCACGATCCTCAAGCTCGACATCGAAACCCGTGGCGTTGCCCAGTTCCAGCACGGCGGGCGGGTTGATGGCGAATATCTGCGCCACCGGATCCATCCAGAAATGCATCATGATGCGCATGGCGATCGCCGCCGATGTCTGCGTGGCGGAAGGACGCTCATCCCAGTCCTTGAGCCGGATGAAGAAGGCCCCCGCGCTCTGCCCCTGCCCGGCGAAGTTGAAGCCGTTCATGGAATAGACCGATTCGACATTCCCGCCTTCGGTCTTGAGAATGTAGTCGCTGACCTTGCGGTTGACGGCGGCGGTCTGTTCCAGCGTGGACCCGGGGGGCATGGTCACCTGACCGAAGATCAGGCCCTGGTCCTCATCGGGCAGGAAGCCGCCGGGCAGGCGCATGAACAGCCAGCCCACCCCCGCCGTGATCAGCACGAACACCAGCATGGACAGCCCGGTATGGCCCAGCACGCGGGTAACACCCTTCTGGTAGCCTTTGGTCAGGCGGGTGAAGTGCCGGTTGAACCAGCCGGCCGCGCCGGTCGTCTTTTCATGGGTGCCGGGCTTGAGCATGGTGGCGCACAGGGCCGGGGTCATGACCATGGCCACCACCACCGACAGCCACATGGCGGAGACGATGGTGATGGAGAACTGCCGGTAGATCACCCCCGTCGAGCCGCCAAAGGCCGCCATGGGCAGGAACACCGCCGTCAGCACCAGCACGATGCCGACCAGCGCGCCCGAAATCTCATCCATCGACTGACGGGCCGCTTCCTTGGGCGAAAGCTGCTTTTCCGTCATCACGCGCTCGACATTTTCCACCACCACGATGGCGTCATCCACCAGAAGGCCCACGGCCAGCACCATGGCCAGCATGGTCAGGGTGTTGATGGAAAAACCAAGGGCGGCCAGAATGCCGAACGTGCCCAGCAGCACCACCGGCACCGCGATGGTGGGAATCAGGGTGGCACGGAAGTTCTGCAGGAAAATCAGCATCACCACGAATACGAGGGCGATCGCCTCGGCCAGCGTAATGATCACTTCCTTGATCGACAGGACGATGAAGGGGGCCGTATCCAGCGGATAGACGGTCTTCAGCCCCGGCGGGAAGAACTGCTCCAGTTCATGGATCTGCGCGCGCACGGCGTTTTCGGTCTGGAGCTGGTTGGCGCCGGGGGCAAGCTTCAGCGCCATGCCCGATGCGGGCATGTTGTTGTAGAAGGAATGGGTATTATAGGTCTGCGGCCCCAGTTCCACGCGCGCGACGTCGCGTATGCGCACCTGCGAGCCGTCCTGCTGCACCTTGAGCAGGATCTTCTCGAATTCCTCGGGCGAATGCAGGCGGGTCGGCCCGATGATGGTGGCGTCCAGCCGCGCGCCCCTGGTCGCGGGCACGCCGCCAAGTTCACCTGACGAAACCTGGATATTCTGGGTCTGGATCGCCGTCTGCACGTCACCCACGGTCAGGCTGTATTTGTACAACCTGGAGGGGTCGAGCCAGATGCGCATCGCATATTCCGCGCCGAACAGCGTGTGGTCACCCACGCCGGTCACGCGGCTGAGCGGATCGGAAATGTTCGAGGCCACGTAATCGGCGATATCCGCGCCGGTCATGCTGTTATCGGTCGAGATGAAGGCGATGACCATCATGAAGTTCTTGACGGCCTTCGTGATGCTCAGGCCCTGCGCGGTGACTTCCGGCGGCAGCTTGGGCTGGGCGAGCTGGAGCTTGTTCTGCACCTGCACCTGCGCGATGTCGGGATTGGTCCCCTGCGCGAAGGTCAGGTCGATTTCCATCTGCCCGGAGGCATAGGACTGGGCGGAAATATATTCCAGGTGATCCAGCCCGAACATCTGCTGCAAAATCGGGCGCACCACCGTATCGTTCACCGTATCGGCCGAAGCGCCGGGATAGGTGACCGAAATGGCGATCTGTGGCGGGGCGATGGCCGGGTACTGCGCGATAGGCAGGCGCAGGATCGAAACCCCGCCCACCAGCATGATGATCAGCCCGATCACCCACGCGAAAACGGGGCGGTCGATAAAAAAGCGTGACAGTGACATCGGGGGTTATCCTGCCTTGGCGGTGGGGGACACATCCACCGGCGTCACCTTGTCGCCCGGATGAATCTTCAGCACGCCTTCCACCACCACACGTTCGCCATCCTTCAGCCCGTCGGTCACGAGCCAGTCGGTGCCGATGGCCTGCTGCGTCACCACCGGGCGGATGCTGACCTTGCTGTCGCCATCGACCACCCAGACCTGCGCATCCCCGTGGGAGTTGCGCTGCACGGCTTCCTGCGGCACCAGCAGGGCGGCCGGATCCGTGCCTTCGGCCAGTTGGGCATGGACATACATGCCGGGCAGCAGCAGGTGTTCGGGGTTGGGCATGACCGCGCGTACCACCACCGTGGCCGTCGCTTCATCGACGTTCACTTCCGAGAATTCCATGCGGCCGGCGTGTTCATAGGTCGTGCCGTCTTCCAGTGCCACGGTGATGCTGGCGGCGTTGTCGCCCACGCGGGTCAGCCGCCCCTGCGCCAGTTCGCGCTTGAAGCGCAGCAGTTCGGTCGCGGGCAGGTTCACATCCACATAGATGGGGTCAAGACGGGTCACGATCGCGACGTTATTGGTCTGGTTGACCGTAACCAGCGCGCCCACCGTCAGGATGGACCGCCCGATACGCCCGGTGATCGGCGCATTCATATGGGTATAGCCCAGATCGACGCTGGCGCGCTCAAGCTGGCCCTTGGCCGACTGGATGTCGCCCTGCGCCTCACGCTCGGCGGCCAGGGCGTCGTCATATTCCTGCTGGCTTATGGCATGCGCCTTGAGCAGCGGCCCGTACCGGTTCAGCTTGGCGCGGGTCGTGACCTCGTTCCCCTGCGCATGGAGCAACTGCCCCTGCGCCACATCGACCGCGGCCTGATAGGTGCGCGGGTCGATCTGGTAGAGCTGCTGCCCCGCCTTGACATCCGTGCCTTCGACAAACAGGCGCTGCATGATCACGCCGCTGACCTGCGGGCGCACCTGCGCGATTTCAAATGCTTCGGTACGGCCGGGCAGCAGGGTGTGGATTTCCACCGGCTGGGTTCTGAGCGTTACCACCTTGACCGGCTGGGGCGGCATTTTGGGGGGGGCGGCGTGCCGCTGACAGGCCGCGAGGCCAAGAATCAGAGCCGCCGGGGCTACGACACGGGAATAATGCATCATGGTCACCAACCGGCTTACGTGCCGTTACATTTAAAATGTTTCTGAAACACGGCCCTGTCCGTAACGGGCATGGCCGCCATAAGAAAGCCAAATAACGAAACTATTTGGTTTTCAATGGATGGAAAACTATATCGTCTCCATAAGACGGTCAAGCAGGGCATCCACCTAAAAGTGGTCGGGATTATATTACAAATGAGCAGGAATGAGCACGAAACGCGACCATCCGCGCCAAACGGCTGTGACAGCGGGCGGCGTGGCCCCGGCCGGCCGCCGGAAATGGAAGAATGTGAACGTCGCGAACGGATTCTGGACGCCGCGAGCGAGGTGCTCCAGCAATGTGGCTACCACGCCGCGTCCATGGACCGGGTGGCGCAGCATTCGGGCATGTCCAAGCGGACGCTGTACCAGATGTTCGAATCCAAGCAGGACCTGTTCCATACGCTGGTCAGCAGCAGGCTGTTCAATTTCGCCCCCGATCTGTGCCACTACAGCGACGACCCTGTAGAGGAGCTGACCGAACTGCTCATGAACCTGGGCAGCATCATCCTGTGTCCCGACCGGATGAGCCTGATCCGGGCGCTGATTGCCGAATCACAGCAATCGGAAGACATCCGCCACATCCTGACCAGCCTGCGCGCGGGGGGGAAGGATACGGCCCTGACCACGTGGCTGAACTGCTACGTGCAGCGCAAGCATTACGCGGTGAGCGACATATCCATGTACAGCAACATGCTGTTTGGCATGACCGTGGGTGACTTCATGCTCCAGAACCTGGCCTGCGCCTCTGAAACATCGGTTCTTTTGCAGAACATGCGCCCGCGCTTTCATCGCGCGGTACGGATTTTTCTGGCGGGCTTCGCGCAGGGGTGCACCGGCCCGTAGGGGCCTTCCTACAGCTTCTGGCGCATTTCCTGGCGGATCTGGTTGCATTTCTTGGTGAAAATGCTGGCCTGGGATGCCGTCATGAAATTGATGATGAACGCGCCGATCAGTGAACAGAATGACAGCAGGATCACCGCCTTTCCGCCGCGGGTAATCACCCCGTCATAATATTCGGCGGAATACCAGAGCAGCAGAAGGCTCAGGATCGCACCGAAAAAACCCAGAATGCCGGTGGAGCGGATGAGGGAATCCTCTTCATTGCTGAACGAGGAGGATTCCTTCCACAGCAGGTACAGCTTCTGGTTCATTTCCTCGACCTGGCTGTCATAGGCCTTCTGTTCCGCATCGGTCGGCCTGGATGGCGATTTGCGATGCATGTCGAGTTCCTGCTGCGCCTTGGTAAAGACATGCCTGCGTTCCTTGATGGCGGGCAGGCTGATATCCACAAAGCTGAGAATAGCTACATTCAGGCCCGCCGATAACTGGACAATGGCCTGAAAATCACCCCACGTCTGACTCACGCGGTCTCCCCTTTCTCCTCACGTGCCTGCCTGACGATACAACAGCCGCACAGGCCGCAGGAGAGCGCAAAAACGTTAGGCAGGGCTGCATCCTCTGCCGTGGATGCTGAAGTTTATTGTCTTGCCGCGACCTTTGCGGCATGAGAGGGCACGATCAGGAATTCACCTTTTGTCTGCCAGCAGGTTCTGAAATGCCAGAGTACACCCCCATCGGTCTCGATAATGGAACGGCCCCGGTCCGGGCGCTGACCCATTCGGGAAATTTCCACGCCGACGAGACGCTGGGCTATGTCATCCTTCACTATGCGCTCGCGCCCGGGGGGGATCTGCGGGGGCGGGTTCTTGGCGGCCAGCCCGCCGACCGGCTTGATTTCGTCCGCACGAGATCGCCCGAACGCATCGGGGCGGCTGACATCGTGTTCGATGTGGGGGGCCGGTACGAACCTGCCGCAGGGCGCTACGACCACCATATGAAGGACAAGCCCCTGCGCGAGGACGGCACGCCCTATAGCGCGGCCGGGCTGCTGTGGAGGGATTATGGTGTGGCCGCACTCCGCAATATCCTGAAAACACCCGTGGATGACGCCACGCTCGCCACATTGTGGCAGTCCATGGACAAGTCCCTGATCCTGCCAATCGACCAGGATGACAATGGCGTGGTGAAGATGGGTAAGCTCTCGCTGGCCGATATCGTGTCGGCCTGTAGCCCGCCGTGGGACACGGCCGAACTGTACGGCGCGGATGAAGCCCGGGCGCGTGAGGCGCTGGGCTTCGCCAACGCCGCGAGTGCGGTCGCCGCCCATCTGGTCAACATGGTCGATCGCACGCGCGCCAGTCTCAAGGCGGTAAACCGGGTGCTGGCGGCTTATGGGCAGGCGGAAGACCAGCGTATTCTGGTCATGGAAACGGGCATGCCCACCGAAAAGGTGATTTTTGAGCATGACCTTCCGGTTGTGTATGTGGTGTCGCCTGCGGGCCCCGAGCGCTGGAACGTAAAGGCCGTGCCCCCGGTGCGGGGCGATTTCGGGCAGCGGGTGTCCCTGCCGGAAGCATGGCGTGGGCTGGAAGGCGCGGCGCTCGCCACGGCGTCGGGCGTGCCGGATGCGGTCTTCGCCCACCCGGCGCGCTTTATCTGCGGTGCGGCAAGCCGGGAGGGGGCGATAAGAATGGCGCAACTGGCGCTGGAAATCGATGCGGCCACCAGAACCGCGTAACCCTGCGGATCCGGAAGCCATTTGAAAAAAGAAGACACCATCAGGTAGACCAGCGCAGCGGGCGGAAGGCATGGGCCACCGCCATGGCGCGGGCCTCACGCACGGCTTCCGTATTTTGCGCATCAGCATCCTGTGCGGGGGTGATGCCGGCACAGGCGTTGCGCGCGATCTCCAGCAGGACCGCCTTGGGATAATCCTGACCTGACCGGGAGCCATAGGCACAGTAGTCGCAGGTGCAGACCTGCAGCAGCAGATCATAGAGGGCGGGCGCATCGAAGCCCCCGATCTGCTGCAGCAGATCGGTGACGGGACCGGCCCGCACCGGGGAGACACGGTGCACCCGCTCCACATCCGTGCTGGCCATCAGGGCAAGGGTGCGACATTCGGGCGGCACGCCAAAACGCGCGCAAAGCGCCTCGATCCGTGGCCGGGCGCGCTCGGTATGGCGGTAATGATGGGGCAGGTGCTCCGGCGGGGAATCCGTCTTGCCAACATTCATCACCAGCAACGCGAAGCGCACGCTCAGGGGGGCCTGCCGCAGGGCCGCCTCGGCCAGTGTGGCCAGCATATGCGTGCCGAGATCGGTTTCCCCCAGATCATCCGAAATCTGGGGCACACCGAACAGGCCCGCCACCTCCGGCAGGATTTCCTGCAGGCAACCACACTCCCGCAGGGTGCGCAGCATGGTGGCGGGGGCTGGCGCCATCAGGCCGCGCGCCAGTTCAAGCCACATTAGGGATGCAGGGGTGGCGGCCAGCGCACCGGCCTCCATCTGGCCGTACATCCTGTCCAGATCCTCGTCCTCGGCCCGGCATTCGCCCTCGGCCAGCAGGGTGGCCAGCCGCAGCACACCGAGACCCTGATGGGGCTGCAGGAAATCTTCCACCTGTATTGCGGGTTTGCGCGTCATGGAACCGTACGTAACAACATTGAAATAGCTGACAAATTACAAATCCTGAACAGAATGATGGTTCCCGGACATCTCAGTTGACGCGGCCCGGTGTCGGGGCGGACGGGTTCCGCACGGTCCCCTCGGGCACGACACCTTCGGCCAGGGCGTCGATGACCCGCCAGCCGACCGCCCCGGAGGGATCGAGGATTTTCAGCGCGTCGAGTTTGCGTTGCGCCTCATCATGCAGGTTCTGGCGCAGGTTGATGAAGGCGAGTGCCTTGAGGGTATATAACGCGAAGCGGCCGGGGCCATCGGGCATGTCCGGTTCGGGACACCACTGCCGCCAGTCCGCATTCCACCCGGCCTGTCGCGCGGCTTCCCGCAGGCCGCTTTCCGCGACGGCCTGCGCGTCTTCAAGATTGCCCCGGTAGGTATGGATTTTATAGAGACAGAAATAAACCGGAAGCTGGTCTGGCGCGGCCTGCAGGGCCTGCCGGAAAAGCGCGTCGGCACGGGCGTAATCGTCACGATAGGCAAGCACACCCTGCTGCAGCAGGGCGTTGATCGGGGCTGGCAGGGGGCCAAAATTGATCACGTCGGGTTCAGCAGACGTTTCTATCATGCGTGACTCCTGTTGCATCGCCTCAATCGGCCCTGACTATTGTCAGGGATCGGGACGCAAATTCCGTGCCGCAGGATGCGCAATATACGCCCACCAGCCGCGCAGTCCCGTTGCGCCGTCCGGATGATTGCGAAGCTGGGCGCGCAGGATGGGCAGGCGCTCCCTTGCGCGCAGGGTCCTGGGTTCCGCAAGGGTGAAATCGGTCGTGAACCACCCGGTCTCGGCCACACCATCAATTGTCATGGTGCGGCAGCGGGATGCGCTCACCCCCCGATGCGCCATGACAAGGGACCGCAGCGCCAGGGATGCCCCGGCGCGGGCGCGCCGCGTTGCAAGAAGCATCATCCCGCCCAGGCTGCCTACCTACGTGACAAGTTCCTGAAAATCAGCCTGTTTACCTACTTTACAGCGGGGAATGGGTGGCCGCGCCACCTTCGCGGGTACATGTCGCGGCCTTGGGGTGGCGCGCCGTATGCCGCAGGGCATCAAGCTCCGCGCGGGCGGCGTCCATGTCCGACCGGAAAGCGGGGAGTCCATGCATGGCCGCGATCTCGGCCGTACCCAGCATATAGCCCGCCTGCACGTCGCTCTCCCAATGCACGCCGCATACAATGCGGCTTTCCCCGAATACGCGGCCACGTTGCAGGATTTCCGTCGCGCGCTCGGGCAGGAGTTCCGCCAGCACAAGCGCGGTGCTCCAGCCCAGCATGGTGTGCCCCGATGGATACGAGCCGGAAGTCGCCAGATGGGCCCGGTCGGCCTCGGTGCAGATAGGCTGGCTGTTCCCCACGAACGGACGCGCGCGATGCCAGTAGTCCTTGCTGGCGCGCATGTCCGGGGTTTCGGATACGTCCATCTTATGGATAAGCGCCGTCAGGCGTGGCGCATGGGCGGTATCAATCACAAACCCCACGGCGCAGGAAAATGAATGCAGCAGCGAATCTTCACGCAGGTCGGCATCAGATGTGGCAAGCGCCCAGCGCGAACTGCCTGCCTGCGCGCGTGTAGACAGGAAAGCCCTGTCATCGGTTGCCTGCCGCGCCGTGCCTGCCTGCGGCGGGGGTGGCAGATAGCGCGTAGCATCGGGCGATGGTGTCGTGGCGGTAAAATATCCCGTCTCCTCCGGCACGGTGGAAGCCGATGCGGCCGCATGGCACAGCCCCGCCGCCAGCAGCATGCCGGCCGCCAGCATGGGACATGCACGGCGCAGGGTCGGCGCGCCGCGCCGCATGACAGTATGTACGGCGGGAAAAATAAAGGAGGTTCGGGTCATGACCTTGCTCGGAAAATGAAGGGGGCAATCGGAAAACAGGCGCGGCGGCCTGGAAAGGGGAGCCGCGCCCGGGCATTTGCGGGGCAGCTGAAATCGCACTGAAGCACGCGAAAAATGTATCCCGGGCGGAAACCGGGTGTAAACCGTGGCGCGACCGACAGGCTGCGGGTTATCCTTCCCACGCGCCGGTATGCTGGCGCGCGCGGGGACCGGCATGATGTAATCCGGGCTCCGCTTCTGAAAAAAGAATCAAAAAGAATTTTATATTTTGAGTACAGTCAGCATCAAAAGAAGTTTTTGGTGAAGCTTTTTTCAAAAAGCTTCAGGAAACGCCGCCTTTTTGAAGAAAGGCAGCCCCCAAAAACTTTTATTGTTTTTTTCGACCTATTACTTGAAATGGTGCGCAGGGGCGCAGCCTTTCAGGCCCGCAGACGTACGGTTTCCATGGCGCGCGGGGCGTGGCGGCGACCCAGCCGGAAACGGGTGCGGGCCTGCGCCACAGCGGCCTCGAACGTGGGCAGGATGTCCCCGTCCATCTGCGTCACGCGTTCATGCATGGCCCGGAATTCATAAGGTTCATCGGGTCCATTGTGAAAAACGATGCCAACGAAGATACCATCGATTTCGATAACGCTGGATTCAAACATAAGGCTGCTTCCTGCCTGTTGTCCTTTGGGGGCGGTATAGGCACGGCCGTCCCCGCTGCGGGTGCTATGCAGGAGTTCATGGGCACCCGCAACCAGAAATAAATGAACTTTCTATGACATGCACAAATATACATAAGCTCACACGCATGTCATGACTTGTGTCATAAAAACTTCATACAAAATACAGGAAGTTATTATTGCAACAATGCGGCATGGCGGCCTAGTGCTGCAGTTGTGTCATACACATCAGGAATTACATGATGGAACTTCCATCCGCCATGACGGCCCGGGACGGTGCCGGAATGGACACGAACACGCACGGGCGGTACGGCGATTTCATTTTTGGCATGATCGCCCGCCTGGCCGGATGGTTCATCCTGCTTGTCATGGCGGGTATTGTCGTTGTGCTGGTCAGCGGGGGGTGGCGGGCATTTTCCGCCTTTGGCCCCGGTTTCATCACCAGCACGGCATGGAATCCGATTTCAGACCATTTCGGCGCCGCGACGTCCATTTTCGGTACGCTGGTCACGACCGCCATCGCCCTTGTCTTCGCGGTGCCGTTCGCATTTGGCGTGGCCTTCTGGCTGGTGGAGATGGCTCCCCCGGCACTGGCGCGGTTTATCGAGACCGCCGTGCAGCTTCTGGCTGCGGTGCCCTCCATCATATTCGGCATGTGGGGGTTTTTCATCGTGGTGCCGTTCATGGCGCATTATATCGAACCCGTAACCACGCATTACATTGGCCATGTGCCCGGTATCGGCCTGCTGTTTCGTGGCGCGCCCTATGGCACCGGGCTGCTCAGTGGCGGGCTGATCCTCGCTATCATGATCACGCCGTTCATCTGTTCCGTCATGACGGATGTATTCGTCTCCATTCCCGCCGTGCTGAAGGAAAGCGCCTTCGGCCTTGGCGCCACGCGGTGGGAGGTGATGCGCCAGGTCGTCCTGCCATGGTCGCGGCAGGCGGTCATGGGGGGCATCATGCTGGGCACGGGACGCGCGCTGGGTGAGACGATGGCCGTGACCTTCGTCATCGGCAACAGCAACCACCTTGGCTGGTCGCTGTTTGCGCCGGGCAACACCATCGCCTCCCTGATCGCGCTGGAATTTCCCGAAAGCGCGGCCGGCAGCCTGAAACTATCCGCCCTGCTGGCGCTGGGGGCGATCCTGATGATCATTTCATTCATTACCCTGGCCTGCTCGCGCATCTTCCTGCAACGCGGCGCGTCGAAATGAGGCAATCCATGATGTCAGCCCCCCAGTCGCAATCCGGCGATGCCAGTGGATGGCAGCGCGGCGGTGCGCAGGCCATACGGCGCAGGCTGGTCGAACGGTTTGTCAGCCTGTCGTGCAACATGGCGACGGTGATCGTGCTGTTCGTGCTGTTTTCGATTTTATGGACATTGGTGACACGGGGGGCGGCGGGCCTGTCACTTCCCACCTTCGTGCACAGCACGGCCGCACCCGGCACTGGCGGCGGGCTGGCGAACGCCATTATCGGCAGTTGCGAACAGACCGGCCTTGCCGCGCTGATCGGCACGCCGGTTGGCATGATGGCGGGCATCTACCTGTCGGAATTCAGTCAGGACGGGCGGATTGTCACCCTTGTCCGGTTCGTGTCCGACATGTTGCTGTCGGTGCCGTCCATTCTGGTGGGGCTGTTCATCTACCTTATCATCGTGGAACCGGCGGGGCATTTTTCCGGCATGGCGGGCACGCTGGCGCTGGCGGTCCTGTTTATTCCCATCGTTGTCCGCACGACGGAGGACATGCTGCGCCTCGTCCCCCGCGCCATGCGCGAAGCGGCCTATGCGCTGGGCGCGCCGGGATGGCGGGTGATCCTGAGTGTCTGCCTGCGTTCGGCGCGCGGCGGCATCATGACCGGCGTCCTGCTGGCGCTGGCCCGCATA
Organism: Komagataeibacter sp. FNDCR2; assembly: GCF_021295395.1. Classification (NCBI taxonomy): domain Bacteria; kingdom Pseudomonadati; phylum Pseudomonadota; class Alphaproteobacteria; order Acetobacterales; family Acetobacteraceae; genus Komagataeibacter; species Komagataeibacter sp. FNDCR2. The sequence goes on along the minus strand of NZ_JAIWOU010000001.1, from coordinate 2,389,510 downwards.
TCGGGTGAGACGGCCCCCCTGCTATTCACCTCCCTTGGCAACCTGAACTGGTCCACCAACCTTGACGCGCCCATGGCCAGCCTGCCGGTCACGATCTACCAGTACGCCGGTTCGGCCTATGATGACTGGGTGCAGATGGCATGGACCGGGGCGTTGCTGATTACTGTCGCGGTACTTGCGACGAACATCCTCGCCCGCTGGTGGCTTACGCGCAATGGATCTGCACAACAATGAACAAAATCACCATGGATGACACGACAGGCCGCAACAGGACCGTGTCGGCACTGGCCATACGCAACCTGGATTTCTGGTATGGCGGCAACCATGCGCTCAAGGGTATATCGCTGGATTTTCCCGCGCGTCAGGTCACGGGCATGATCGGCCCGTCGGGCTGCGGCAAGTCAACGCTGCTGCGTATCTTCAACCGCATGTATGACCTCTATCCGGGCCAGCGCGCGACGGGGGAAGTACTGTTTGACGGCTGCAACATCCTCTCGCCGGGGCTGGATGTGAACGTGCTGCGCTCGCGCATTGGCATGGTGTTCCAGAAACCCACGCCGTTTCCCATGTCCATTTACGATAACATCGCCTTTGGCGTGCGGCTGCATGAACGCCTGTCACGTACGGATATGGACCAGCGCGTGGAGAGCGTGCTGCGGCGCGTGGCGCTGTGGAACGAAGTCAAGGACCGGCTTAATGCATCCGCGGCGGCCCTGTCGGGTGGGCAGCAGCAGCGCCTGTGCATTGCGCGCACCATTGCAACGCGCCCCGAAATCATCCTGCTGGATGAACCGACCAGTGCGCTGGATCCGATTTCCACCGCCCGGATCGAGGAACTTCTGGATGAACTGAAGCAGGAATTCTCCATCGCCATCGTGACGCATAACCTGCAGCAGGCGGCGCGATGCGCGGATCGTGTGGCGTTTTTTTACATGGGTGAACTGGTGGAGGTGGACACGGCCGACAAGATGTTCACGGCCCCGTATGCCAAACGCACCCAGGATTATATTACCGGCCGCTTCGGCTAAAAGCGAAAGCAGTGATGATGCCCCATGAATCCGTACATACGGTCCAGAGCTATGACCAGGAACTGGAACATTTACGTTCGCTTGTAAACAAGATGGGGGGCCTGGTGGAACGGCAGGTGGCGCAGGCCATTACCGCCGTGGTCGAACATGACGAGGTCGCGGCCCTGGATGCGCCCGAAATGGACCCGCAGGTCGATGAACTGGAACGCGAAACCGAGGCGCTGGTCATTCGCCTGCTGGCCCTGCGCGCGCCCATGGCGGGCGACCTGCGTGAGGTGGTTGTGGCGCTGAAAATCTCGGGCGACCTGGAACGCATCGGGGATTGCGCCGCCAGCATCGCACGCCGAGCCATGCGCAACGAACTGCTGTCATGCCCCATTTCACTGACAGGGCTGCACAGCATGGGGCGGCTGGTGCAGGAAAACCTGCGGCGCACCATTGACGCGATGGACCAGCGTGACCCTGAACTGGCGCGCCTTGTATGGCATTCGGATACGGCGGTGGATGAACTGTATGTCTCCATGTTCCGTGAACTGGTGACCTACATGATGGAAGATCCGCGCAATATCGGGCCTTGTGCCCATCTGCTGTTCATTGCCAAGAATCTTGAGCGTATCGGTGACCACGCCACAAATATTTCAGAGCGTGTATATTACGCGGTGACTGGAAACATACTGCCCATCGTGCGCCCGCGTGGGAAAACATTTGACTAAGGAGCGGTCTGGAAAAAGCGTCACCTAAAGCTTTCTTATGATTGCGAGAGGCCCCGCCTCGCCATCCCACACCGGGACAGAGCCAGAATGCACCGGCGCGTTTAAGCGCCACTCGCGACCATCTCCCAGTTCAGGCCAAAGCGGGCCAGGTATTTGCGCAGGCGATCCGCGTCGTTCTGGCTGGCCTTTGCCTGCCGGGATATGGCGAACAGCCGCCGCCCCGCCGCGGAAAGCGATGAGGCCTCCCGGCACGCCCGCACCACGGCCGCCAGTTGCGCCCGGTCAAACTCATCCACGCCTGCCGGGTCGGGCAGTATTTCAGCCAGCAGCGTCAGGTCGCCATCCCGCTGGACCGCCGCCCACTGGTGGCTCAGGGTCATGACTTCCGCCTCCACCATCGGCAGGGTTATGCGCCCGCGTTCGGCAAGGGTGCACAGCCTGCGGGCCGAAGCTGACAGATCCCGGTAATTACCCGACCATGGCATGGCCGGGTCACGGGCAAAATGCAGGTAGCGCGTTCTCGCATCCACATTGAAGCCGACCTTGCACCCCAGGCTCCGTTCCGCTTCCCCCAGTTCATACGCCAGTTCGGCTTCCATATCCTCCCGCCGGTCGCGCAGCGGCGGAAGGTGAAAAACCCATAGCGCCAGCCGTGCCAGCAGATCGCGGCGCATGAGACCCTGCCGCGCCAGTACCGACAAGTCGCAACCGGTTGCGGCAATCAGGTGGAAACGGCAACTCTGCGCGGTATCGGACCCCACGGGATAGTAACTGCCGCTTTCCAGCGCATCGAGCAGCAGCCCCTGTGCCGCATGGGGCAGCAGGTCGATGTCATCAAGGAACAGCACCCCGCCTTCCGCCTCGCTCAGGAACCCTGCCCGCTCCGTGCCCGCAAGCCCCACGACATTGCGCCGCTGGCCAAACAGGGCGGCCATGCCGTGTGGCCCCTGCAACCCGGCGCAGTTCACATGGACCAGACGCCCCTTTACCCGGCGGCGCTGGAGCTTCAGTTCATAAATGCGCCGCGCAAGCGTCGTCTTGCCAACGCCTGCCTCTCCCACCAGCACGACCGGTTCGTCCGAGCGGGTCACGACCTGCTCCAGCCGTTCTATCATGTGATGGAAAGCGGCGTTCCGGGTCTGGATACCGCCGCGCAGCATGTAGGAATGTTCACGCGCCGCCGCCTCGAAGCGACGCTGCAACGCATTGTAGCGGGCAAGGTCAAGATCGATGATGTCGATCGTGCCGTTGGGCGCGTCCTCCGCGCGTGGTGGTCCACTCTGGAGCAGGCGGGCTGGTATATGGCGGCTTTCCGTCAGCAGGAACCAGCAGATCTGGGCGACATGCGTGCCGGTTGTCAGGTGGACGTAATAGTGTTCCCGATCCTCGTCAAAGCCGTAGGATTCCGCGAAATCATATAACTTTCCATAAACTTCCTGAAAATCCCACGGGTTGTCGAGTTCCATATCCACCAGCCGCACCTCGGTCCGGGGCGACAGGACCACGACATCGCGCGCCACCTTCTCGGCCAGTTGCAGATTGAGGTGGTCATGGAGCAGTTCCAGCCGATCGACCGGGAAATCCGGGTGGGCGCAGATCTGCACCGAGGGCCGCCACGAGCGGCGACGCCCCTGGTCAAGGATGGTGCCGAGGAAGCCAATGACGACATTACGCATATTCTTATATAAAGCGATAAATCACTATAAATCCATATAATATTTTTTGATGACCCTACACCGAAATATCGATAATTCATTTTAATAACAATATATTATCATGAAATGTCGTTTTTCTTTTTCCGCGCATTCTCCTCTGGCAAAAAAAGGGGGGCACGAAGAAAGGAAACAGGATCATGGCAGACCGATCAGTGTTTGCGTCGCTGCGGGGGCGGTTCGCACCGCATGCCAATACCCGTAACGCGGCAGGCGCTCCTGCCTATGACCTGGTTCCGGCCCACAGGCTGGCCCAGCTTGCCATGACAGCTACCTTTGCCGGCGGCTGTTATCAGGATGCACAGACACAGGTGCGCGCCCTTGTCGAACTGGCCCGCACCGTAAGCCCGGATTTCCTGGCCCGCACCGCCATCCATGTTCGGGACAAGGGCCACATGAAGGATACGCCCGCCCTGCTGCTGGCCGTCCTGTCCGGGCGCGACCCGGTGCTGTTCGCCCGTGCGTTCCCGAAAGTGGTGACATCCGGCCGGGTGCTGCGCACCTTTGTGCAGATCATGCGCTCCGGACAGACCGGACGCAAATCCCTGGGTTCACGCCCAAAGGCTATGGTGCGGGACTGGCTTGATGGCGCCTCCGACGAACAGCTTCTGGCTGCCTCGGTGGGGAATGACCCGTCACTGGCCGATGTGATACGCATGGTCCATCCGCGCCCCGGCAACCCGCGGCGTGAGGCCTTCTATGCATGGCTGATCGACCGGCCTGCCGCCATATCGGCCCTGCCGCCCATCGTGCAGGATCTGCTGGCCTTCCGTTCCGGCATGTCGGACCGGGTGCCCGCCGTGTCGTTCCAGTTGCTGAGCAGCCTGCCGCTTTCGCCGGCGCAGTGGGGTGCGGTCGCCCGCATGGCCTCATGGCAGACCCTGCGGCAGGGGCTGAACATGCTGACACGCAACGGCGCCTTTACCGACCCGGTCATCGTGACCCATGTGGCGGCCGTGCTACGCGACCAGAAGCGGATCCGGGCGGCGAAAGTCCTGCCTTATCAGTTGCTCGCCACCCTGCGGGCGCTGGACCCGGCGGTGCCTCCCCCCTTGCGGGAAGCCCTGCATGACGCCATGGAGCGCGCGGTGGACAATGTGCCCCACTTTGGCGGGCATGTTGTGGTGTGCCCCGATGTCTCCAGTTCCATGCTTTCGCCGGTTACGGGTTACCGGGGCAGCGCCACCACGGCGGTACGGTGCATTGATGTCGCGGCCCTCGTGACGGCGGCGATCAAGCGCAGCAACCCTGCCGCCCGCGTCCTGCCCTTCGCGATGCAGGTACACGACATCACGCTGGAGCCCTGCGATACGATCCTGACCAACGCCCGCCGCCTTGCGGAACTGGGCGGAGGCGGCACGGATTGCGCGGCCCCGCTGGCATGGCTCAATGCCCGGCACGAGGCAGTGGATCTGGTTGTGTTCGTGTCGGATAACGAATCATGGAACAGGGCATGGCCTGATGGGACACCCACGAATATGATGCGGAAGTGGACAAGGCTGAAAGCCCGTAATCCGGCGGCGCGCCTCATGTGCATCGACATCCAGCCTTACGGCACCACTCAGGCAGCCGAACAGGAGGATGTGCTGAATATTGGCGGCTTTTCCGATGCGGCCTTCGACCAGATGGCCGAATTCGCATCGGGCCGGATGGACGCCACGCACTGGGTTGGGCAGATCATGGCCCAGCCCCTCTGAACAGGCCCGGCGAATGCCGGGGGGACTACAGTCACGAGGCCACTCCTACGGGAACCCTTACCCCTACGTCCCTCCAATCCCTTGTCGCCGGGCCCCTTTTTTCCACGCTGGTTACAGGGGAGTACGTGCCGGTCGTCCGCAATCATGCCCGTAACAGAATAAATATATATTTTTAATTATTGAATATATTTCCAACAGCGGCAGTAATAATCATAGCCATCAGGCCCCAGAATATCACTCGCAATGCAGGACGCCAGGGTGCCGTACCTCCCGCCAGTGCGCCGACAGTTCCCAGAATTGCAAGGCAGATCAGGGAAACGACAGACACACTCCATGACACCAGCCTGAAAGGTGACAGTACGGCCGTAAGCACCGGCAGTATGGCGCCAAGTGCAAATGCACATGCGGATGCAAGGGCGGCCTGTACCGGACGCGCTGCCGTCGCCTCTGAAATACCAAGTTCGTCGCGGGCATGGGCGCCCAGCGCATCATGTTTCATCAATGCGATGGCGACCTGATGCGCCAGAAGATCGTCCAGCCCACGCTGACGATATATGCCAGCCAGTTCATCGACTTCAGAATCCCAGCGACTACCCAATTCCTTTTTTTCACGGCTCAGATCCGCCTTTTCCGAATCTGCCTGGGAACTGACGGACACATATTCACCCGCTGCCATGGACATGGCGCCAGCTATCAGACTGGATATGCCAGCCAGTAATATTCCAGCCTGTGAGGTATGGGCACTTGCAACACCAATAATAAGGCTGGAAGTGGACAGGATACCGTCATTCGCCCCAAGAACCGAGGCCCGCAGCCAGCCCAGACGGGCCGTCGCATGTCTCTCCCCCGGGCTGGACACGCCCTTATCTGTTACGTTCATCTGATATATTCCCTGTAATGAACATGCGCTGCAAAACATTGTCGCGCAGGATGAAGTAATGAAAACACGCCGCCAGCGCGTGACCTGTGGCAAGCACCACGATCAACCAGCCATTGTACAGGTGCAGTTCGTGCAGCAGCTCTATTGTCCGTATCGAAAATTTCCCAAACGGGGGCATGACCTGCACGGACACGAAACTCATGGCCTGCCCGTTCCCCCATCGCCACAGATACCCAAGGCAGATTTCCACCATGCCCAGCCCATACAGGCTGTACTCAACGCTGCGGGCCATGACCGCATCCAGCCAGCGGTCTGACGCAGGCATGCGCCGCCCCCAGCCTGCCCGCCACATAATGCGCAGGGGCAGCAGCACGCTCAGCACCATGCCCGCCGTCAGGTGCACCACTACAAGCTGGTGATGCAGCGGATTGCGAAACAGGCCCCATATATTCGCGCTTATGAACTGCAGCACGATGATTGCCGCACAACTCCAGTGAAAAAGGACTGTCGGCACGTCATAGCGCATGCGGTCCGGGGACGTTTCCTGTGTCATGCCAGTATTCATATCGGTCCCATATGACGCGAAGCTGAACGCAAGGTCTCAGGCTTCATCGGGTGATCGCATCACGTCCGGGTCAGGAAAAGTGATGCGGGCGCCAAATCCCCTGCCTGACTTCGAAAGTGGGGAACGCAGGCACACGGTCGCATCCATCTGCCTGGCGATATTGCTGGCGATGGCCAGGCCGAGGCCGCTGCCGGGCGTGCCGGTCCCGCCGCGCACGAACGGGCTGGTCAGCCGCGCCAGTATGTCCGGCGCCAGGGCCGGGCAGTCGTTGATGACGTCAATGCGACCATCCGGCAGGACGGTCACCTGCACCGGCATATCACCCCGCCCATGCAGCAGCGCGTTTTCAAGCAGGTTGCGCAGCATGATGCCGGTCGCATCCATGTCACCATGCACAAATATATGGCTGATCCCGTTTGAGTTCAGGATGATGCCGCACCCATCACGCGGGTTATGGTCCAGATCATCCGCCAGGACGCGCAGCACGGTCAGCAGGTCAAAGCGATTGCGCCGGAAGGCAGCGCCCGACGATGCGCGGGAAAACTGCAGCAGTTTTTCAACCGTCCGTCCCAGCCGGCGGGTACGGTCGGCAATGATGTCCACCCGCCGGCCTGCCTCCGTTTCCGCCGGAACCATACGGCCCAGCATCTGCACCTGCGCCAGCAGGGCGCCAAGCGGGTTGCGCAGTTCATGCGCGGCACTTGCGGCAAAGGCCCGCTCGGTGGAAAGCGCCGTTTCCAGACGGGCCAGGAGGGTATTGACGGCATGCTGGATGGATACGAGTTCGACCGGCAGGTCAAGCGACGGGATGGGCCGCAGGTTGCCGCTGCCACGGGATTGCATTTCATCATGCAGACGGTCGAGCGGGCGCAAAGCCCGCCGCACGATCAGGCGCACCAGCAGCCAGATGACAGGCAGGAAAACCAGTATCGGCACGATGGCAATCGCCGTTGCGCGCCATGTGGCGCCACGACGATGCAACGTGGGCTCCCCCACCAGCACACGATAGGCTGCGGCAGTCGGCGCCGCAATATAAACCCGGAAACGGGGCGTATCGACAAACCCGGTATGGATATCCGGCACAAAGGGCTGAACCGGCGCATTCTGTGAGCGCAACACGACGTGCCCGGACTGATCGACCACCTGATAGGCGAGCGTCCGTGGTCCGACATCAGGCACCCATGCAACAGTGTCCCGTGGTCCATGGGGCTGTGTCGCGATGGTGGCCTGCAGCCGTTCGGAAACTTCCTGCAGGGAATTGTCCAGCCGTTCCGTTATTTCGTAACGGGTGAACCCCGCGACGGCGAGGCTGAGGGCGAGCAGACTGAGCGTCACGACACCCAGGACACTGCTGACAATCCGGGTGGCAAGGCTCCAGTTCTTCATGCGGCCTCCCCATCGGCCAGGCAGTAACCACGGCCACGGACGGTCCTGATAACCTTATTGCCCACCTTCTTGCGCAGGCGGCTTATGAAAACCTCAACCGTGTTGCTATCCACATCCTGATCCAGCGCATACAGGGCCGTATCGATCTGCTGGCGTGAATAGATCCGGCCGGGACTGCGCGACAGCAGTTCCATGATGGCCCATTCGCGTGCGGTCAGGTCCAGCGCCCGTCCATCGCATGATACCGAGCGGTTTTCCCGGTCAATCATAATCTCGCCAATACGGTAACGGACCCGCCTGCGCGGGGCGGCATAGCGCCGCGCCACCGCAGAAATACGGGCTACGAGTTCATTCAGGTCATAGGGCTTGACGATATAGTCATCCGCCCCTTCGGACAGGCCGGCAATGCGGTCGCTGATCTGGTCTTCCGCCGTGGTGATGAGGATGGCGACATTCGATGACGTCCGGCGCACCTCGCGCAGCAGGTCGCGCCCGCTCCCGTCCGGCAGGCCAAGGTCGAGCAGCATGAAATCATACTCCACGGTGGCCATGGCCGCGCGCGCGTCCTCCAGCGTCGTGAACCAGTCCACGGCATGCCCGTCCAGCCGCACATGTTCCTGTACCGCAGCCCCAAGGTCATGTTCATCTTCCACGATAAGGATACGCATCAATCCTGAACCTTCTCTCGCATGACCCGGGCATAAAGTGATGGCAACACCAGCAGCGTAAGCAGGGTGGATGTCACCAGCCCGCCAATCACCACGCTGGCCAGCGGGCGTTCGACCTCAGCACCAGCACTTTCGGAAAACGCCATGGGAAAAAAGCCAAGGCTTGCCACAAGGGCCGTGGCCATGACCGGGCGGAAACGGGATTCCGCCGCGGCAAAGGCAGCCTGCGCCACGGCCATGCCGCGTGCCCGCAGGGCCGCGATTTCACTGACCAGCACCACACCGTTGAGGATCGCCACACCAAACAGCGCGATAAAACCAATCCCTGCCGAAATGCTGAACGGCAGCCCGCGCACCGTCAGCGCCACAATGCCGCCGGTTGCCGCCACCGGCAGGTTGATGAAAACCAGAAGTGCCGGCCGCACCGCGCCAAAGGCCACCACCAGCAGTGCGAAAATCAGGCCAAGGGCAATGGGCAGCACGATTTCCAGCCGCAGCACCGCCGATTGCAGGTTACGGAACTGCCCGTCCCACTGCACGGTGTAGCCTGCCGGCAGTTTCACGTCCCGCGCCACGCGGGCCTGCGCTTCGGCCACATAATCCGCCAGGTCACGCCCGCGCACATTGGCCTGCACCACCATGCGCCGCCGCACGCCATCGCGGCTTATGCGCGGCGGGCCATCGACTTCATGTACATGCGCTACCTGTGACAGCAGGACATTCCCCTGCCCGTCCATCCGCCGGACCTGCAGCGCGCCGATTGCGGCCGCCGAGATCACGCGCCTCGGGTCAAGGCGGACCTGCGTGCTGATGATGGCACTGTCCACGATCACCGGCCTTGTGCCGATATGACCGCCCACGGCTTCCACCGTATCCAGAATGTCCTGCACCGCCACATTGCGGCTGGCAGCCTGCGTGCGGTCGATGTCAGCCACGATCAGCGGCACGGTGCCATCGCCCGCCGCCGCCACGTCCGCCGCACCCTTCACGCCCGACATCGCCGCCACCACCCGGTCGCCCAGATCGGCCAGCTTCGTCAGGTCATCACCAAAGATCGAAACGGCGATCTGCGTCCTGACACCCGACAGCAGGTCGTCCATACGCATCTGCACCGGCTGGCTCCATGAATACAGCGCGTCAGGCAGTTCACGGCGCAGGGTATCATCCATCACGGCCACAAGCCCCGCCTGCGTGCGGGCGGTTTTCCATGTGGCGGGCGGGGTGAGGAAGATGAAGCTGTCGGTCTCGTTCACGCCCATCGGGTCGGTAGGGATGGCGGACGTGCCGGTATTGCTGACCACCGCTTTCACTTCGGGGAAGCGGCGCAGGATCTGCTCCTGTTTCGTGACCGAAGCCAGCACGGTGTCGAGCGAGGCCGAAGGCAGCCGCGTGGTTGTGACCGCGAGTGCGCCTTCATCAAGCTGCGGAATGAACTCACCGCCCAGCCGCATCGCAAGCCCCGCCGAGATGGCCAGCACCGCCAGCGTACCGCCAAACAGGATGCGCGGATGCGCCTCCCCCCATGTCACCATATGGGTATAAGGGCGGCGCATGAAGGCGATCAGCCGCGTATCGCCCACAGGCCGCACGCCCCCCAGCGCCAGGGCCGCCAGCACGGGGATGCAGATGAAGCAGTACGCAAGCGACGCCAGCAGCGCCATGATAACCGTCTGCGCCATGGGGCGGAACATATGCCCCTCGATCCCCTGCAGGGTCAGGATGGGCAGATAGACCATGATGATGACCAGTATGGCAAACCCCACCGGGCGTATGACCTGCTGCACGGACGAGATGACCAGCGGGATGAATTCCGCCTCCGGTTCTTCCTCGCGCCGCGACAGGACATGCTCGATCACCACCAGCGAGCCATCGACGATCATGCCGAAATCGATCGCGCCAAGGCTGAGCAGGTTGGCCGAGATGCCGAACTGCCGCATCCCCGCCATGGCGCAGACAAGGGCGACCGGAATGACTGAGGCAATGACCAGCGCCGCCTGCCAGCTTCCGATCACCACCACCAGTACGCCCACCACCAGCACCGCCCCCATAACCAGGTTGTCGCGCACGGTGGCGATGGTCTGCCCGGTCAGGGTGGCGCGGGTGTAATAGGGTTCGAGTGTAACCCCCGTGGGCAGCGCCTGCCTGATACGCGGCAGGGCGCGGTCTATCGCGGCAAGGGTGGCGTTGGAACTGGCCCCGCTTTCCATCATCACCACGCCGATCACGATCTCACCCTGCCCGTCACGCGTTACCGCCCCCAGCCGGGTGCGCGCGCCCGTGGTGATGCGCCCGAGGTCACGCAGCCGCACCGCCGAACCATCGGCGTTGGTCCGCACGGCGATATTGCCAAAATCCGCAAGGCTTGCAACCAGCCCGCGCCCGACCACGCTCTGCTGTTCGGCATGGTGGGTGATCCACCCGCCGCCGGACGCAGCGTTACCGGCATCCACCGCGCGATAGACCTCGCCCACCGAAAGGTTGCCGCCAATCAGCCGCGCGGGGTCCAATGTTACCTCATAGGTTTCTTCCGCCCCGCCATTGACATTGACATCCACCACACCGGGCACGAGGCGCATCTGCGGCACCACGGTCCAGTTCATGATGCGGTTTAGGTCCATGAGCGAGCGCCCTGTACCCCGGATCTGGAACTGCATGATTTCACCCATGCCCGTGGCCAGCGGCCCCATGCTGACGGTAATGCCGGGTACGGATATGTTTGCACGCGCCTGCTGTATGCGCTCGTTCACACGGGTGCGGTCCAGGTTGAGGTCGGTCCCGTCGGCAAACTGCACGTACACCACCGACACCCCGCCACGGGAGACGGAGCGCAGGTCGGTCATGCCGGGAATACCGGTCATGCTGGCCTCGACGGGAAAGGTGATGAGTTTCTCCACCTCCTCCGTCGCGAGGCCGGGGGCCACGACCGAGACGAGGACCTGTTTGGGCGAAATATCCGGCACCGCCTCCACCGGCAGGCCCAGCACCGCCATGATGCCGGCCGCCAGCAGCAGGCCAAGCCCGCCGAGCACCAGCATGCGCGCGCGCAACACGGCCTCGAGATACCTGCGCGCCATCAGTCCGCGTCCATCCCGGCTAGACCGATGACCGAACGCAGGGCGAAGCTGCCGTGGCCCACGACCGGCTCGCCCCCTTTCAGGCCGGAGCGGATGACCGCCTGCCGCCCGTCATCCAGCGCCACATCGACCACGACGGGCCGGTAATCGGTTACGCTCACCCGCACGAACACGACGCTACGCCCATCAATGCGCTGGATGGATTCGGACGGCACGACAATGCCCGCCACGCTGTCACGCTGCGCCAGTGTCGCGTCCAGCACCATGCCGGGCATCAGCGCGCTGGTGGGGTTGGCAACCCTGCTTATGACCCGGACCAGTCCGGTCAGCGGGCTGGCCATGCCATCCACCGTGTCGATGCGCGATATCAGCGGGCCACTGGCCGCCTGTGTCACCTGCTGGCCACCCGGTGCGATCCGTGCGGCCTGATCGGGTGCTATATCCGATACGATCCAGACATGGGACAGGTCGGCCACGGTGGCCACGTCCATGGTCGGATCCACGTCGCCCGCCACCGACGTGCCGATCGCCTGCACCATGCCATCGACCGGGGAAATCAGGGTGGAGGTTTCATCTTCCGCACCCCGGCTGTCCTGTTCCGATGATGAATTGAACTCCTCGGCAAAGCGGTGGCCCAGCGTGTCCATGTCCGCCTGTCGCGCGCGCAGGGTGGCGTCCGCCTGCGCCAGCGCGTCCTGCCTGCGGCGCAGTTCGGCCATGGATATGCTCTCGCCCGCCAGTGCCCTTGCCCGCTGCACCGCGCCCGCCGCATCGGCCCGGGCGGCGACAGCGGCCGTGAGCGCCGCGCGCATCTGAACGGCCTGCAGGCGCGCGACATGCAGGGAATGATCCTGATAGCGCACCAGCGCCTGCCCGCGCGTGACATGCATGCCCGGCTGGACCGGCACCGCCAGCACCTTGCCACTGCCCGCCGGGTGGATATGCACGACCCGCGTCGTATCGGGCATGACCCGGCTTACGGTCGGCAGCACGGGCGCAATCGTGCCGGGCGTGGCCGTGACGACACTCACACCTTCATTGGCGACCGCCGCCGCATCCAGCTTCACGACCGGGGGCAGCGCGCCTTCCTCCGCCTGGGCAGGAAGGCAGCCGCCCCCCAGAAGCAGCAGGACAAGGGTAATGCGCTTCATGGCACGATGCCTGTCGCGATCAGCATGCGGATGCTGGCGACATGCCATTCCACATCGGCCCGCGCACTGGCCAGCCGGGTGCTGGCCGCAGCCTGCCGGGCGGCAAGTGCCGTATCCAGACTGGCCTCACCCACGCGCCATGCATGTTCCTGTGCCGCGGCACGCCGTTCCATGCTGTCCGCGGCGGCGCGGGTGGTCTGCCGCGCCGTGGTTGCCGCAATCAGGCGTTCACGCACGCGCATCATTTCCAGGTGCACCATGCGTCGCGCCTGCGTTTCCTGGCTGGTGGCCGTAGCCAGCCGGTTGCGCGCTTCGGACATGATGGGGGTATTGCGGACCTCGCTGGGCAGGGGAATGCTGAAATTCAGCCCGACCCGGTCATCCCACGGGCTGCCGTACTGCTTCTCATGGATGGCATCCACACCGATTTCCGGGTTGGGCATGAACGAACGGCGCGCCAGCTTCATGTTGGCCTCGGCGGCTTCCACATTACGGTGCGCCACCTTGATGCGGGGGTCATTGTCTTCCATGTCACGGGGCGCGATGAAGCGGGCGTGCGTGACGTCGCCCTCCCCATACCGCGCCAGATCCGGCACGACCGGACGGCCCAGAAGCACCTCCAGTGAGGCAACTGCGTTTTCGGCCTCCTCCTGCGCCAGGGCCAGTTCGTTGCGGGCATTTTCCATCGCCGCCTGCGCCATCTGCCCATCAGCCGAGGCCAGTTCGCCACCATGCACCGCACGCGTAGCACTTGTAGCCATGCGTGCCGTCGCATCATACAGGACATGGGCCACATCCACCCGGGTACGGGCGATCAGGGCGGCAGCTCCCGCGTCAAGCACACGGATGGACAGCGCCATGTGTTCGACATTGAGCTGTTCATCAAGCGACGCGGCTTCCGCGCTTGCGACCTGTTGCGTAGCACTACCCTGTCCCGGCAGCCATAACGGTACGGACACACCGCCCTGATACGTTGTATAGCCTTCGTTACTGCCCAGCATATGGTCATCCATGTATTCACCAGACAGAGTTGGACCACCAGCAAACCATGACCCCGCGGCGCTGGCGCGGGCACGGGCGGAATGGTGGCCGATCTGCAGTTCGGTGCGGACAGGATCAATGGCCCATGCCATTCCGACCGCATCATGGAAGGACAGGCCAGACTGGGGCGCCTGAGCCCGGGCGAAAGTCACCCATGCCAGCGCGCAGGCCATGGCGACCGACAGGATGGGGTGCATGGCGCGGTTCATGCCTCAGGCCATCATGGCATGACCGGACCACCGTGGCTGATCCGTTCGGCGAGATCGCTCCACAGCCGCGCCATCATGAGATTGATGTCAGAAGTGACTGAAAACGGGGACTGGGAACGCGCCAATGGAGAGAGCGACATACGCTCCCCAATGACAAAATGTCCCCGCGAGAACAGTCGGGCAGAAATTGATCCCTGCTGTCCCTGCCCCATGGGCCTCGTAACGGAAACACGCAGGTGCGGTGATGGGTCAGCAATCAGACTGAACGCATGCAGTTCAGCCGCATCAGACGGGCACGCCACGCCCTGCAACACTGCAGCGCGCAGTACGGAATGAGGATATCCGCCATACATGCCGTCCACATGCAGGCGAATACCCTGCTGGACTGTCATGCATATGCCTTCTGTCCCATTATCTGCCCAGGCGGTCGACACCATCAGGAAGAAAATACAGGCTATATACAGACTGCCCTGCCATACCCTTCGCATAATAAGCGTCTGTTCCCCGTTATACATGAAATTTCCGTCATCAAGACGATGACTTTCCACCGATAACAAAGAAACCTGACGCGAACCTGAACACCTCATCTACGAAATAAAATTTATATTATGAAAATGATTATCGTTCCGATGTATAAGTGTATCGATTACGTGGATATTTCTTGAATAACCTTGGTCTTGAACATCCCAGCCGACAGAATCCGTTTGCTGACAGGCTGAGGGGATGGCTGATCCTGGAAGCTGCCTGATCACGCAAGAACCGGCTCCCTGCGCTATACGCCCAAACGCAAAAAAGCCACCCGTGTGGGTGGCTTTTTCTTGTCTTTACAGACGGATAGGATTTGGTTGCGGGGGCAGGATTTGAACCTGCGGCCTTCAGGTTATGAGCCTGACGAGCTACCGGGCTGCTCCACCCCGCGATTGTGAGGGGGATTGGAAGACCTGGCGGCGACCGACTTTCCCGTGCCTTAAGGCACAGTATCATGGGCGCTGGGGTATTTCACGGCCGAGTTCGGGATGGGATCGGGTGGATCATTCCCCGCCATGGCCACCAGGTCATCCAGTCCCCCTGATTGAGGGGAGAGGATGTGGATGGGTTGGTGTGTTTTGTATGAGTGTTGAGAGTGGATGACTGCTGTGCATGTATGTTGCCACGATTGTGGCGATGGAATGAGCCTATTGGGCGATTAGGACCAGTTAGCTGCACGCATTACTGCGCTTCCACACCTGGCCTATTGACGTGATGGTCTATCACGGCCCTTGGGGAGACCTTGTTTTGAGGTGGGTTTCCCGCTTAGATGCTTTCAGCGGTTATCCCGTCCACACTTAGCTACCCGGCTGTGCCGCTGGCGCGACAACCGGTGCACCAGAGGTATGTTCATCCCGGTCCTCTCGTACTAGGGACAAATCCTCTCAAGTCTCCAACACCCACGGCAGATAGGGACCGAACTGTCTCACGACGTTCTAAACCCAGCTCACGTACCACTTTAATCGGCGAACAGCCGAACCCTTGGGACCTGCTCCAGCCCCAGGATGTGATGAGCCGACATCGAGGTGCCAAACCTCCCCGTCGATGTGGACTCTTGGGGGAGATCAGCCTGTTATCCCTAGAGTACCTTTTATCCGTTGAGCGATGGCCCTTCCACGCGGGACCACCGGATCACTATGGCCGACTTTCGTCTCTGATCGAGCTGTCACTCTCACAGTCAGGCGGGCTTATGCCATTGCACTCGACAGCCGGTTTCCGACCGGCCTGAGCCCACCATCGCGCGCCTCCGTTACACTTTGGGAGGCGACCGCCCCAGTCAAACTGCCCACCATGCAGGGTCCCGGACCTGGCTAACAGGCCTCGGTTAGACATCAGAAACAGTCAGGGTGGTATTTCAAGGATGGCTCCACCGGAACTGGCGCCCCGGTTTCAAAGCCTCCCACCTATCCTACACAGAATGTCTCTGATGCCACTGCAAAGCTGCAGTAAAGGTTCATAGGGTCTTTCCGTCTGACCGCGGGTACCCCGCATCTTCACGGGGAATTCAATTTCGCTGAGCCGATGCTGGAGACAGCGGGGAAGTCGTTACGCCATTCGTGCAGGTCGGAACTTACCCGACAAGGAATTTCGCTACCTTAGGACCGTTATAGTTACGGCCGCCGTTTACCGGGGCTTCAATTCGGTGCTTGCACACCTCCTCTTAACCTTCCGGCACCGGGCAGGCGTCAGGCCGTATACGTCGTCTCTCGACTTCGCACAGCCCTGTGTTTTTACTAAACAGTCGCTACCCCCTGGTCTGTGCCACCCACCAATGGTTGCCCACTGATGGGTCTTGCTTATCCCGAAGTTACGCAAGTAATTTGCCTAGTTCCTTCAGCATCGTTCTCTCAAGCGCCTTGGTATTCTCTACCAGTCCACCTGTGTCGGTTTCGGGTACGGTCTATATGCCAGAGCTATTTCCTGGAATGCGCCAAAAGCCGGATCAATCCGTTAAGACCCGACAACATATTGCATTCGTCACTTCTGGCAGGCCCGGGAATATTTGCCCGGTTTCCATCGACTACGGCTTTCGCCCTCGCCTTAGGGGCCGGCTCACCCTGCGCGGATTAACCTTGCGCAGGAACCCTTGGACTTTCGGCGACAGTGTTTCTCGCACTGTTTGTCGCTACTCATGTCAGCATTCGCACTTCCGATATCTCCAGAGAGGGTCACCCCGTCTCCTTCACAGACCTACGGAACGCTCCGCTACCGCGCATATCATAGATATGCACCCACAGCTTCGGCACGTGGCTTGAGCCCCGTTACATTTTCGGCGCAGGGTTTCTAATAGACCAGTGAGCTATTACGCTTTCTTTAAAGGATGGCTGCTTCTAAGCCAACCTCCTGGTTGTTTTGGAA